>JBHYDO010000028.1:0-23954 GCA_051860645.1 Roseococcus sp. | reverse complement strand
GCGCGGCGTGCCAGTGGCCGTCATCGGCCCGCGCGAGGCGACACCGGCAGAGCTCCTCACCGCCGAGGCCGTGGGCGAGGGGCTGGCGCGCAGCGGCCTCGTGCTGCTGTGCGGCGGCAAGGGCGGCGCGATGGCGGCCGCCTGCCGGGGTGCGCGGCGCGGCGGCGGCATCGCGCTCGGCCTGCTGCCGGACGAGGAGTGGCAGGGCGCAAATGACGATGTGACCATCCCCATCGCCACCGGGATCGGGCCCGCGCGCAACGCGATCCTGGCGCGCGCGGCGGTCGCGCTGATCGCCGTCGGCGGGTCCTATGGCACGCTGTCGGAGATGGCGCTCGGCATGCAGTTCAACCGCCTGGTGCTGGCCCTGGGCGCGGCGCCGGAGGTGGCCGGGGTGACCCGGTGCGCCAGCTCGGAGGAGGCACTGGACCGGGTGGCGCGGCACATCCTCGGGATGTCATGAAACAATCATTCGCCGGCGAGATGTAAGATTTCGTAAGGGCACGGGGCAAAGGAGTGCCCGTGCCGCCCGTTCGTCCTCCCGCCGGAATCACGTTGCGCGGCATCTCCAAGCGCTTTGGCGCCGCGACGGTGCTGGACGGCATCGACCTCGCCATCGCGCCTGGCGAGTTCCTGACGCTCGTCGGCCCCTCCGGTTGCGGCAAGTCCACCCTGCTGCGCACCATCGCGGGCTTCGAGCCGCAGGATGCCGGCGAGGTGCGGATCGGCGAGCGCGTGGTGGATGGCCTGCCGCCGGCGGCCCGGGACGTCGCGATGGTGTTCCAATCCTACGCACTCTACCCGCACATGACGGTGGCGGGGAACATCGCGACCCCGCTCGAGATGCGGCGCCTTTCGCTGGTCGAGCGGCTGCCGCTGGTGCGCCTGCTCTCGCCGCGCCGCCCGGCCATCCGCCGCGCGATCCTGGCGGAGGTGGAGGCGGTCGCGCGGCAACTCGACATTCTCCCGCTGCTGGGCCGCAAGCCCGCGCAGCTTTCAGGCGGCCAGCGCCAGCGCGTGGCGCTCGGCCGTGCCATGGTGCGCAACCCCGCCGCCTTCCTGATGGACGAGCCGCTCTCGAACCTCGACGCCCGGCTGCGCGTGCAGATGCGCACAGAACTGGCGGAGCTGCACCGTCGGCTGGGCGCCACCTTCGTCTATGTCACGCATGACCAAGTCGAGGCGATGACCATGTCGGACCGCGTGGCGCTGATGGAGGCGGGGCGCATCCTGCAGTTCGGCACGCCGTCCGCGCTGTACGACACGCCCTCCAGCATCGCGGTGGCGCGCTTCATCGGCAGCCCGCCGATCAACCTGCTGCCTGCTATGGCGCAGCCTGACGGCACGGTCGTCGCCGAGGGCGTGGCGCTGCGGGCCGATGTGCCGCTCGTCGCCGGGCCGGTCACGCTCGGGCTGCGGCCGGAGGCGCTGTCGCTCGCCACCGCCCAGGCGCCGGGTTGCCTGCCGGTGCGGCTGCGCCGGGCGGAGAACCTCGGCGCCGAATGGCTGCTGCACACCGAGACGCGGGGCGGGGTGGCGCTGGTGGCGCGCATCGCCAGCGGGGCCGGCGTGCCGGAGCAACTCAGCCTGGCCCTCGATCCGGCGCGGTTGCATCTTTTCGACGCGGCGGGCGCGCGCATCGCGACCCGCCTCGGCGTGCCGGTGGCGGCATGAGCCGCGCGAAGGCCGGCGCCGCCTTCGCGGCCCCCGCCTTCGCGCTGATGCTTGCGCTGCTGATCGGGCCGCTGGTGGTGCTGCTCGCGCTGTCCGTCACCGACTACCGGCTGGGCGCGCTCGCGGTGAAGCTGGTGGGCCTCGGTCACTACGCTGCGCTGTTCGAGGATGCGGTGTTCCGCCGCGCGCTCCAGAACACTCTCCTCTACGTCGCCTTCGTGCTGCCGGGCGCGGTGTTCGGGGGCCTGGGCATCGCGCTGCTGGTGCATGCGCGCACCCGCACGCGCAGCTTCTACGAGGTGGTGTACTTCCTGCCCGTCACCTCGACGCTGGTCGCGATGGCGACGGTCTGGCAGTTCATGCTGCACCCCTCGCTTGGCCCCGTCAGCGCCGTCTTCGCGGCGCTCGGCTTCGCGGGCATCGACATGCTGAATGATCCGCGCCTGGCGCTCGGCACCATCGCGCTGATCGGGCTCTGGCAGCAGGTCGGCTTCAACATGGTGCTGTTCCTGGCGGGCCTCTCGGCCATCCCGCGCGACCTGTACGAGGCCGCCGCGCTCGATGGCGCGGGCGGCGGCGCGGACCGCTTCCTGCGCGTCACCTGGCCGCTGCTCGGCCCCACCACGATGTTCGTCACCATCACCAGCACCATCGCCGCCTTCAAGGTGTTCGACAGCGTCGCGGTGCTGACGCGCGGCGGGCCGCTGGGTTCCACCGAGACGCTGCTCTACGTGCTGTACCTGGAGGGTTTCCAGTACTTCCGCACCGGCTACGCGGCGGCGATGACCGTGGTGCTACTGGCCTTCCTCATCCTGCTCTCCGTCGTGCAGGCGCGCGCCATCGACCGACGGGTGCACTACGCATGAGGCGCCGGGGCATCATCGCGGCACTGCTCTCGCACGCCGTGCTGCTGGCCGGCGCGGTGCTGATGGCCGCGCCCTTCCTGTGGATGCTGCTGACCTCGATCCGCCCGCCGGAGGAGGTGTTCGGCGCTGTCTTCAACCTAGTGCCCACGCGCTTCGCGGGCCACGAGAACTATGGCGCGGCGCTGGCGCAGAGCAACCTGCCGCGCGCCATGCTGAACGGCGTCCTCGTCTGCGCGGGCATCCTGGCGGTGCAGTTGCTGTTCGCCATCCCCGCGGCCTATGCGCTGGCCAAGTTGCGTTTCCGTGGGCGGGAATGGCTGTTCGGCCTGGTGCTGTTCGGCCTTTGCGTGCCCATCCAGGTGCCTGCGCTGCCGCTATATCTCGGGCTGGCCCAGGCCGGGCTGCTGGACAGCTTCTTCGCGCTGATGGCGCCGTTCTTCCTGACCGTGTTCGGCATGTTCCTGTTCCGGCAGTTCTTCCGCACCTATCCGGACGAGGTGCTGGACGCGGCCCGCCTCGATGGCATGGGCGAGTTCGAGATCGTCTGGCGGCTCGCCGCCCCCGCGGCGCTGCCCGCCATCGCGGCCTTCTCCATCTTCTCGATCGTGGCGCATTGGAACGACCTCTACTGGCCGCTGATCGTCGTCACCTCCTCCGAGCGATCCGTGCCGCCGCTGGCCATGCTGGCCTTCCGCGACACCGAGACCGGCGGCAACTACGGCGCGCTGATGGCCGCCGCCGCCCTCACCACCGCGCCGCTCATCATCGGCTTCTTCGCGGCGAGGCGCGCCTTCCTGCGCGGCATCACCATGACCGGGCCGCGCGGATGACCACCCACACCCCCACGGGAGACCCCAACATGATCACCCGCAAGACCTTCCTGACGGCCAGCGCGGCGAGCCTTGCCGCGCCCGGCATCCTGCGCGCGCAAACGGCGATGACGCTGGACGTGCTGTTCGCCAACCCCTCCTTCGCGCGCTTCTTCACGCCGATCGCCGAGGCCTTCATGCGCGCCAATCCCGGCATCCGCATCGCCTTCCGCCAGCCGGCGCCGAACTATGACGAACAGCACCAGGCGCTGCTGCGCGGCGCGCTGACCAACCAGCTTCCCGACGTCACCTTCCCCGGCTTCAACCGCCTGCCGGAGCTTGCCCGCACACTGGCGCCGCGCAACCAGATCCTCGACCTCGCACCGCTCCTCGCCGCCGAGGGCGCGGCCTGGAAGGAGGCCAATTTCAGCGCCCGCATGCTGGCGCTGGGCCAGGTGGACGGCACGCAGTTCGGCATGCCGTTCAACGCCTCCTCACCCATCGCCTACTACAACCCGGAACTCGTGCGCCGCGCCGGCGGAGACCCCGACGCCTTCCCGACGAGCTGGGAGGCGGTGGTGGCACTCGGTGGCCGCATCAAGGGGGTGGCGCCCGACGCCATGGGCGTGTCCTACTACATCAACTCCTTCGACAGCGACTGGCTCTGGCAGGCGCTGATCCAGCAGGGCGGCGGCCGCATGCTGGCCGCCGATGGCACGGTGGCCTTCGGCGGCCCGGCCGGCCAGGCGGCGATGGTGCTGGCGCGGCGCTTCGTGACGGACAGCGGCATGGGGCTGATCGGCGCCGATCAGAACCGCCAGCAGTTCGGCACCGGCGGCACCGGCATCATCTTCGACAGCCCGGCGCGCCTCAACGTCATCACCGGCCTCGTGGGCGGGCGCTTCCCGCTGCGCACGGCGCCGTTCCCCATCACCGACGCCACCAATGGCGGCGTGCCCACCGGCGGCAACGCGGCCGTGATCCTGACGCGCGATGCCGCCAAGCGCGACGCTGCCTGGCGCTACGTGAAGTACAGCGCCGGGCCGGAGGCGCAGAAGGTGGCGGTGGAGATGACGGGCTACCTGCCGACCAACCGTCTCGCCGAGGGCGCGGATTTCCTCGTCCCCTGGTACGCCCAGAACCCGAACGCCCGCAGCGCCGCGATGCAGGCCGACAAGTCGTTGCCCTGGGAAGACTACGGCGCCAACGGCCCGCGCATCCATCGCAGCCAGCAGGAAGTGCTGACCGCAGTGATGCGCGGCGACCTAGCCCCGGCCGCGGGCCTGTCCCGCATGGTGGAGCAGACGACGGCGATGATGCGCAGCTGAGGCCGGGCGCGGCGGCCGGGGCAGCCCGGCGGCGCCCGGTCCGGCACAGGGCGGCGCGCGGTTGACGAAGCCGCGTCGCCACCCCGTCCTTGATTCTTCATCACCGTGTCAAGCGTGAAGCGTTGCAAACAATGCTGCGTTGCAGCAACCTCTCTTAACATTGCAACCCGGAGCGCCCGCCATGTCCGCCCTGCCGCAGGATCCGCTGCCCAAGGTGTGGGATCCGGACACCCGCATCGGCGACATGCTGAAGGGCAAGCGCGGGCTTGTCGTGGGCATCGCCAACGAACACTCCATCGCCTTCGGCTGCGCGGCGAAGCTGCGCGCCTTCGGCGCCGACCTCGCGGTGACCTGGGTGAACGACAAGGCGGAGCGCTTCGTGCGGCCCCTGGCCGAGCAGTTGCAGGCCGGGATCATGATGCCGCTCGATGTCGAGGTGCCCGGCCAGCTCGAGGCGGTGTTTGACCGCCTCGGCGCGGAATGGGGCGGGCTCGATTTCGTGATCCATTCCATTGCCTTCGCCCCGCGCGATGACCTGCACGGGCGCGTGGTGGATTGCTCGGCCGAGGGCTTCGCCCAGGCCATGCGCGTCTCCTGCTGGTCCTTCCTGCGCATGGCGAAGCTCGCCGAGCCGCTGATGCGCAAGGGCGGCGTGCTGGTCACCATGAGCTACTACGGCGCCGACAAGGTCATCGGTGCCTACAACATGATGGGCCCGGTGAAGGCGGCGTTGGAGGCCTCCGTGCGATACGCGGCCGCGGAGCTCGGCCCGCAGGGCATACGCGTGTTCGCGGTGTCGCCCGGGCCGCTCAAGACGCGGGCGGCCAGCGGGATCGCCCATTTCGACGAGTTGGTGAACATGGCGCAGGAACGCGCGCCGGCGCATCGGCTGGTGGACATCGCGGAGGTCGGCCGCGTGGTGGCCTTCCTGGTGGGTGGCGCCTCCTCGGGCATGACCGGCGACACGATCTACGTGGATGCCGGCCTGCACATCATGGGCTGACCCGGCGCCATGGCACGCACAGCCATCACCGCGACCCAGGCCGCCGCGCTGGTGCCGGATGGCGCCAGCGTGCTGTTCGGCGGCTTCATGGCCGTGGGCTCGCCCGAGCGCATCATCGACGCGCTGGTGGCGCGGGGCGCGCAGGGGCTGACCATCATCGGCAATGACACGGCGCGCCCCGGCATCGGCGTGGGCAAGCTGATCGATGCCGGCTGCGTGGCGCGCGCGGTGGTCAGCCACATCGGGACCAACCCGGTGACGCAGGCGAAGATGCTGGCGGGCGAGATCACGGTGGAACTGGTGCCGCAGGGCACGCTGGCCGAACGGATCCGCGCCGGCGGCGCCGGCCTGGGGGGCGTGCTGACGCCCACGGGCCTCGGCACCGTCGTGCAGGATGGCAAGCGCGTGATTACGGTGAACGGACGGGATTTCCTGCTGGAGGAACCCATCACCGCCGACGTGGCCCTCCTCCATGCGCATGAGGCCGACCACGCCGGCAACCTGACCTATCGGTTGACGGCGATGAACTTCAACCCGGTCATCGCCCTCTCTGCACGCTGCGTCATCGCGGAGGCGGCCGAGATCGTCCCGGTGGGCGTCATTCCGCCGGACCATGTGCGCACGCCTGGCATCCTTGTTCACCACCTCGTCGAGAGGCCGCGCTGAGATGGACGCGAAGGAGCTCATCGCCCGCCGGGTGGCCCTGGAGCTGCGGGACCGCACCCTGGTCAACCTCGGGATCGGCCTGCCCACGCTGGTCGCGCGCCACGTCCCGCCCGGCCTGACCGTGGCCTTCCAGAGCGAGAACGGCATCATCGGCTTCGGCGCGCCGCCGCCCACCGGCATGGAGGACCCGAACCTCACCGATGCGGGCGGTGGCTACATCAGCGCGCTGCCCGGCGCCGTGTCCTTCGACAGCGCCTTCTCCTTCATGCTGATCCGCGGCGGGCACCTGGACATGACCGTGCTGGGGGGGCTGCAGGTGGATGCGCAGGGCCGGCTGGCGAACTGGATGGTGCCGGGCAAGCTGGTTCCCGGCATGGGCGGCGCCATGGACCTGGTGGCCGGGGCGAAGCGCGTGATCGTCGCGATGCAGCATGCCGCCCGAGGCGAGAGCAAGATCGTGCCGGAACTCACCCTTCCCCCGACGGCCGCCCGCCGCGTCACCTTGGTCGTCACCGACCTCGCGGTGCTGGAGCCGACGGAAGCAGGCTTGGTGCTGCGCGAACGCGCGCCGGGCGTCTCCGTCGAGGCCGTGCTGGCCGCCACCGCCGCAACGCTGATCCTGCCCGTCGAGGTGCCGGAAATGGCGCTGGCCGGCTGACCTGCGAGACACCCCATGACCCGCCCCCACGATCTCATCGGCCATCCCTTCGACGAGTTGCAGCCCGGCCAGACCGCGAGCCTCTCGCGCATCTGCACCGACAATGACCTGGTGGTGTTCGCCCATGCCTCCGGCAACCTCAACCCGCTGCATCTTCCCGGGCTGGCGCAGAGGCTCACCGGCGCGCGGCCGGTGGCGCCCGCCATGTGGGGCGGCTCGCTGTTCTCAGCGCTGCTGGGCAATGTGCTGCCAGGCCCGGGTACGGCCTACCTGGCCCAGAGCCTTCGCTTCCACGCCCCGGTCCACACCGGCGACCACCTGATTGCAACGGTCACCGTCCGCGCCAAGGGCGATGACCTTCGCGTGGACCTCGACTGCCACCTCACCCGCGACGACGGCACGCTGATCGCGGACGGCGTGGCCGAGGTGCGGGCCCCCGCCACCCGCCTCTCCGCCGCCGAGGTGATGCTGCCCGGCCTTGCCCTGCACAAGCGGGGAAAGTTCGAACGCCTGCTGCGGGCCTGCGACGGCGTCGCGCCCATGCCCACGGCCGTGGTGATGCCGACCGATGCAAACTCGCTGGGCGGCGCGTGGGAAGCCGCCCGGCACCGCCTCATCGACCCCATCTTGGTGGGACCCGAGGCGCGCATCCGTGCCCTGGCCGAGGAGATCGGCTGGGATCTGCACGACATCCGCATCCTGGCCACCCCCGACGAACACAACGCACCGGCGCGCGCCGTGGCCCTGGTGCATGAGGGCGCCGTCGCGGCGGTCATGAAGGGCAACATCCACTCGGACGAGGTGCTGAAGCACGTGACCAAGGCCGAGGGCGGGCTGCGCGCCGGCCGGCGCATCAGCCACGCCTTCGTGCTCGACGTGCCAGGGCGCGAGGGGCTGCTGCTGATCAGCGACGCCGCCATCAACATTGCACCCGACCTGATGACAAAGGCCGACATCGTGCAGAACGCGATCGATCTGGCGCGGGCGCTGGGCTTCGCCCTGCCGAAGGTGGGCGTCCTCTCCGCGGTGGAGACGGTGAACCCCGCCATCCCCTCCACGCTGGATGCGGCCATCCTGTCCAAGATGGCCGAGCGCGGGCAGATCACCGGCGGGGTCGTGGACGGGCCGCTCGCCATGGACAATGCGGTGGACGTCGAGGCGGCCCGGACCAAGGGCCTCGCGGGGCTGGTGGCCGGCCATGCCGACGTGCTGATCGCGCCCAACCTCGAGGCGGGCAACATGCTCGCCAAGCAACTCGTGTTCCTGTCCAACGCCGACACCGGCGGCCTCGTGGTCGGCGCCCGCGCGCCCGTGATGCTGACCAGCCGCGCCGATGACGAACATGCGCGGCTGATGTCGGCCGTGCTGGCCGTGCTCTACAGCCACTGGAAGGCCACGGGCACCAGCCTCGTCCAGGCCGAGGCCGTGCCGTGACCGGCATCGTCCTGGTTCTCAACGCCGGGTCCTCCTCGTTGAAGTTCGCCGCATTCGAGGTGGTGCAGGCGGGGCTCGAAGCGCGCTTCGCCGGGCAGGTGGAGGGAATAGGCGCCGCGCCGCGCCTTACCGCGCGCGACGCCGGCGGCCACAAGCTGCTGGAGCAGGACTGGTCGGGCGGCGGCGCGCCGGCCAGCCACGCCGAGGCCCTGGGCCACATCATCGCCTGGCTGGAGGGCGTCCTGGCGGGCCGGCCGGTCATAGCCATCGGCCATCGCGTGGTGCATGGCGGGCCGGACTTCGCCGCGCCCATGCTGATCGACCTGGGCGTGATGGCGGAGTTGCAGGCGCTCATCCCGCTCGCACCGCTCCACCAGCCGCACAACCTTGCGGGCATCGCCGCCGCCGCGAAGCGCTTCCGCGGCGTGCCCCAGGTGGCCTGCTTCGACACCGCCTTTCACCGCACCCAGCCTTTCGTCGCCGACAGCTTCGGCCTGCCGCCCGAGTTCCACGCGCGCGGCATCCGGCGCTACGGCTTCCACGGCCTCTCCTACGAATACATCGCCCGCCGCCTGGCGCAGGAAGACCCGCCCCTGGGCGCCGGCCGGGTCGTGGTGGCGCATCTGGGCAATGGCGCCTCGCTCTGTGCCATCGAAGGGGGGCGGGCGCAGGCCAGCTCGATGGGCTTCACCGCGCTGGACGGCGTGCCGATGGGCACGCGGTGCGGCCAGCTCGACCCCGGCGTGGTGCTGCACATGATCGAGACGCTCGGCATGACGCCGGCCGAGGTGACGAAGCTGCTCTACAGCAACAGTGGGCTGAAGGGGATGTCGGGCATCTCGCAGGATGTGCGCGAGATCGAGGCCGCGGGCGGCGAGGCGGCCGAGCGCGCGCTGGGTTACTTCGCCTACCGCGTCCGCCGCGAAGTGGCGGGCCTGGCCGCCGCGATGGGCGGGCTGGACGCGCTGGTCTTCACGGCCGGCATCGGTGAGAACGCGGCGGGCGTGCGTGCCCGCATCTGCGCGGGGCTGGACTTCCTGGGCATCACGCTCGATGCCCCGCGCAATGTGGCGAATGCGGCCGAGATCCAATGCCCCGGCGCGCCGGTCCGCGTGCTCGTGCGCCGCACCGACGAGGAGCGCATGATCGCCGAGCACACCTGGGAAGTGCTGACACAGCATCGCGCGTGACAAGCCGATGAAGTTTGCCGGCGGCCGCGGCGGATCGATTGCGCGGCTTTCTGGCTTGGCCTGTGCTGCGGCCATGGAACTTCGCCCGGCATGAAGGAGATTGGCGCCTTCATCGCGTTTGCGGCGGCGCCGGCGCCATGACGCCGCGCCCCCTGCGCGTCAGCTTCACGGTCACCGTGCTGTGCCTGTTTGCGGTGCTGTTCGTTGCGGCGGTCGGGCTCGTGATGCAGGGATATCGCGCGGTGGGGGCGCGCGCCGCGGTCGCGGCGGCCGAGCGAAGCCTCGCCCAGGTGGCGGAGACGGCGGAGGCGAACACCCGCGCGTTGATCCGCCCGCTCTTCAGCCTTGTTGGGCTGCTGCCTGACGTGCTGCCCGCGCCACAGGTGGGCCCTGCCGCGGCGCCGGAGCGGCGGGCGCTGCTGGCGCTGCTGGGGGCCGAGGCGGCCTTGCAGGTGGTTTCGCTGGGCTTCCCCGACGGCACGCTGCGCCAGGCCGCCCGCGCGACCGCCCTGGGGGCGGGGCTGAGCCCGGCGCCGCCATGGGGCGCCGCCTTCGCGTTGCGCGAAGTGCGGCCGGGCGAGGCGTTCGAGCATTGGACCTTCCTCGATGCCGCGGGGCACCCGCTCTCGCGGGCCGTGCTGGACGCGCGGCGCTTCGAGCCGCGGCAGACCCAGTGGTTCCTGCTGGCCCAGGCCGACGGCGTGCAGATGTCCACCCTGTATGACCTCGAGCTGCTCGGCCGCCCGGGGCTATCCATCAGCCGGCGCATGGCGGGGGGCGGCCCCGTCCTCGCCTTCGACATCACGCTGGACCTGCTGGCGGCCTTCCTGGCCGACCTGCGGACCAGCCCGGGCAGCCAGCTTTTCCTGTTCTCCGAGGACGGGGTGCTGCTGGCGCACCAGCGACCCGAGGTGGCGACCGTCCCGCTCGCCGGGGGGCGCACCGGCTGGACCTCCCTGCTCGGCGCATCGGACCCGCTGGTGCGCCTGGTCTGGGAGGAATTCGCGCAGGGCCGGCTGCTTCCCGGCCGCACGGCCGAATTGCCCGCCGAAACCGGGCGGCTGCTGGTGCGGCTCTCGGTGGTGGAGGGGCTGCCGGCGCCGCGCATCCTCGTGGCGGTGGCCGCGCCGCTGACGGACTTCACGGCGCCCCTGGACCAGGCGCTGCGCGACGGCACGGCCCGGGCCGTCGTCGTGCTGGCGGGCGGGCTCGGGGCCATCGGGCTTGCCGCCTGGCGCATCGCCCGCCCGCTGGCGGCGCTGGCGGGCGAGGCGGAGGCGATCCAGCGCCTGGAATTCGAGGGACCCGTCCCGGTGCGCAGCCGGATCACGGAGGTCGCGCGGCTGGCCGGCGCGATGGATGGGATGAAGTCGGCACTGCGCGTGTTCGGCGCCTATGTGCCGCGCAGCCTGGTCGGGCGGCTGATGGAGGAGCAATCGGCCGCGCGGCTGGGCGGCACGCAGCGGCGCATCACCGTGATGTTCAGCGACGTGGAGGGCTTCACCACCCTGGCCGAGGGCATCCCGCCGGAGGAGCTGATGCACATCGCCTCCGCCTATTTCGAGGAGCTGACCGGCGAGCTGCTCGCCTGTCATGGCACCATCGACAAGTACATCGGCGATGCGGTGATGGCCCTGTGGAACGCGCCGCAGGATGACGGATCGCACGCCCAGAACGCCTGCCGCGCGGCGCTGCGGGCGAGGCTGCTGACCGACCGATTGTGCGACCGCTTCGAGGCGCGTGGCTGGCCGCGGCTGCGCACCCGCTTCGGTCTGCATACGGGCGAGGCCGTGGTGGGCAATGTCGGCTCGTCCGACCGCATGTCCTACACCGCGATCGGCAGCATGGTGAACCTCGCCTCGCGGCTCGAGGGGATGAACAAGAGCTATGGCACGCGCATCCTGATCTCCGAGGCGACGCGCGTTGCCGCGGGCGGGGGCTTCGTCACCCGCCCGGTCGACCTGGTGCTGGCCAAGGGCTCCGCGCAGCCCGTTGAACTGCATGAGTTGCTGGGGGTCACCGTGGGGGACGGGCCGGGCGAGGCGCCCTTGCGGGCGGAAGCCAGGATCACCACTTGCCTGCCCGGCTGGCGCCGCATGATGGATGCCTACCGCGCTGCCCGCTTCGACGAGGCCGCGGCGGCGCTGGCCGACGCCAGCGACCCGGCGCGGGACCCGCTGGCTGCGGTCTATGCCGCACGTCTTGCCGCGCTGCGCGTGCAGACCCCGCCGGGCTGGTCGCCCGTGCTGCGCTTCACGTCGAAATAGCCCGTCGATGCCGCCCGAAGGCCCTCCCCCTCCGGCCCGCAAGCGCGTCAAGCTTGCGCTGCAGGGCGGCGGCTCGCACGGGGCCTTCACATGGGGTGTCCTCGACCGGCTGTTGCAGGAGGAACGGCTGGAGGTCGAGGCCGTGGTCGGCACCAGCGCGGGGGCGATGAACACCGCCCTGCTCGCCGATGGACTCGCGGCCGGCGGGCCCACTCTGGCCCGCAGCATGCTGCGCGACTTCTGGGAGCGGACGGCGGCGCTGGCGGCCGCCTCCCCCCTCCAACCCACGGCGCTCGACCGGCTGTCGAGCCCGGGCAGCCTCGCCTTCTCGCCGGGCTGGCGCGTCGCGGATGTCATGCTGAAGCTGTTCTCGCCCTACCAGCTCAACCCCATGAACCAGAACCCGCTGCGCGAGTTGCTGGAGGAGGTGGTGGATTTCGCCCGGCTGCGCGCCGCGCCCGGCCCGGCGGCCTTCGTCTGCGCGACCAATGTGCTGAACGGCCGGCTGCGGGTGTTCGAGCGCCACGAGATGAGCGCCGCCGCGGTGATGGCCTCGGCCTGCCTACCGCAACTGTTCCAGGCGGTCGAGGTGGAGGGCGAGCACTACTGGGATGGCGGCTTCTCCGGCAACCCGCCCATCTTTCCGCTGATCTACATGGGGGGCGGGCAGGACATCATCATCGTGCAGCTCAACCCGATCAACATTCCCGCGGTGCCGCGCGACATGCGGGCCATCATGGACCGGGTGAACACGCTGGCCTTCAATTCCTCGCTGATGCGGGAGATGCGGATGATCCGCTTCATGACCGAGCTGATCGACCGGGGCGACCTGGATGGCGCACGGCACCTGCGGCTCTTCGTCCACACCATTGACGCGGAGGCGGAGATGGCGGCCTTTGACCCTGCCTCCAAGCTGAACGCCGACCGGGCCTTCCTCGACCATCTCTTCGTCCTCGGCCATGCGCGGGCGGATGCCTTCTTGCGCACGCACTGGGAGGCCATCGGCCTGCGCTCCTCGACCGATGTGGACGGGAAGTTCTGCTGACGCGATGCCGTGCCGGACGGAATGGCCCGGCCGCGCCCCTCAGCACCCCGGTCCGTCGGCATCCCCCGGCCCGACCCCGGCGGTGTCCCCAACCGGGGCAGGGTCCAGGTGCAACCCATGCGCAGGGTGATGCTCCCGCCCGTCCTCGGTCAGCCAGACGAATTTGGCGAAATGCGCGAGCTCGATCTCGCGCGCGCCGACCGGGAAGCGAAGCCCCTTCCCAACGGCCGCGAGGAAGCGCACGCCAGGCACCGGGTTGAGGCCCGGCAGCACGGGCAAGGTCGGCAGCTTCAACTGATGCGACACGTCGTAGTGCACGATCGTGCCATCCACCCGCGCCACGAACCAGCAATGCATCCCCGGCGCATGGCTGGCGCCGGCTTTGAACCAGAATCCCGCCGTATAGGCCGCGGTCAGCCCGGCGGCGCGGCAGGCGGCGACGCAATAGCCATGCATGTCGAGGCAATGCCCGCGCGTCGGTGCGGTGAGCAGCGGGACCGTCTCCCGCCCTTCCATGAGGCTGCCCGGCCCATGACCATACCAGAAATGGCCGGCCGCATGGTCCACGATGCGCCGCAGCGCCTCCGCCTCGCTCGGCGCGCCCTGGACCAGGCGGGTGACGAAGTCTTGAAGCTCGTCCGAGGGCGTCACGTAGCGGGTCGGCGGCGGCGCCCAGATCCAGTCGGGCGGGTCGCCGGCGGAGGGCGCCATCCGATAGCGCAGCACGGGCCGCCGAGGGGATCCGGTGGGGCGGATGAGCCAGGCCTCTTGGGCGGAATTGGCCGCCCGCAAGATGTCGAGCACCTCGCCATCCTCCACGTCGAAGCCGTCGAGGCGGAAGCCGAACGCGTCCGGGAAGCGCGGCGCGAGCAGTAGCGGCGCGCCGGGCGGCACGGGATCGGAGAAGAGGACGGTCACGTTCGGCATGGTGGAACTCCCAGGGTTCAGGCGCCGGCCATCGCCGGCCGGGCCGTGCTGGCCGCCCGCTTGGCGAGGCGGCGCGGCATGGCGGCGACGAGCGCCTGCGCATAGGGGGTGGCCGGTCGGTGCAGCACGGTCTCCGCCGCGCCGATCTCGACCACACGGCCATCCTTCATCACCGCGATCCGCTCCGATACGGCGCCCACGGCTTCAAGGTCATGGCCGATGAACAGCAGCGCGAGACCACGTTCGCGGCGGATGCGGCCCAGCAGGTCCAGCACCTGGGCCTGGACGGTCATGTCGAGGGCGGAGACCGGCTCGTCGCAGACCAGCAGGAGCGGGTCCACGGCCAGGGCGCGGGCGATCGCCACGCGCTGCCGCTGCCCGCCCGACAATTGGTGCGGATAGCGGTCGAGATGCGCGGCCTCGAGGCCCACCTCCTCGAGCAGGCGCCTGGCACGGGCGCGGCGCTGGCCGGGGGGGCACAGCGCGTGTACCGCCAGCGGCTCGGCCAGGATCCGCGCGACGGTGAGGCGCGGGTTGAGGCTGCCGGCGGCGTCCTGGAACACCATCTGCACCGATCGCGCCTTGGCCCGGCGGCCGCCCGCCTCGGCCGGGTCGCGGCCGAAGACGCGGATCATTCCGGCCGTCGGGCGCACCAGACCCACGGCGGCCAGGGCCAGCGTGCTCTTGCCCGAACCGCTTTCGCCGACCAGGCCCAGCGCCTCCCCGGCCGCGATGCGCAGGGAGACGCCGTCAACGGCGCGCAGCTTCGCACCCCCGGTGCGATGCGGCCGAAACACCACCGCAAGATCCTGGACCTCGAGCGCCGGCTGCGAATCCGCATCGCTCGCCGCGGCGCGCTGTATGCGCTGGGGCCGGCTCGCCAGCAGCGCCACGGTGCAGGGGTGGGAGGGGGCCGCGAAGACCTCCGCCGTGGGCCCGGCCTCCACCACCACGCCGTGCTGCATCACCGCGACGTGCCGGGCGATCCCCTCGACCACGGCAAGGTCGTGCGAGACGAACAGCATCGCCAGCCCGCGCCGCGCCTGGAGTGCCGCCAGCAGCGCCAGGATCTGCGCCTGCACCGTCGCATCGAGCGCGGTGGTGGGTTCGTCGGCGATGAGCAGCGCGGGGTCGGCCGCCAGCGCCATGGCGATCATCACGCGCTGCTGCTGCCCGCCTGAGAGCTGGTGCGGGAAGGCGGCGGCCTTGCCGTGCGGGTCGGGCAGGCCGACCTCCTCCAGCGCGGCCAGCACGCGGCGCTTGCGGTCGAGGCGCGGCAGGGCGTGGTGGGCGGTGATCGCCTCGGCGATCTGCGCGCCGACCCGCATGGCAGGGTTGAGGCTGCCCATCGCCTCCTGGAACACCACGCCGATCCGCGCGCCGCGCAGCCGACGCCAGGCGCGTTCCGGCGCCCCCAGCATCTCCATGCCGTCGATGCGCAGGCTGCCGGACAGGGTTGCGGCAGGCGGCGCCAGTCCGGCGATGCCGAGCGCAGTCAGCGACTTGCCCGAGCCGCTTTCGCCCACCAGCGCCAGCGTCTCGCCGGCGCGCAGCGTGAGCGAGACGCCGTCCACTGCCAGCGCCGTGCCGAAGCGCACCCGGAAGTCGCGCAGTTCGACAAGGGGCGTGTGCGTCATCGCCGCAGCCTCGGGTCCAGGGCACGCTGCGCCAGGTCGGCCAGCCAGTTCACCACGACCACCCCGGCGGCGAAGACCAGCACCACCGCCTGGATCACCGGGTAGTCGCGCCCCGAGATGGCCTGGAAGGCGAGCGTGCCGAGGCCGGGCAGGCCGAACAGCACCTCCATGGTCAACGCGCCGCCGATCATGCCCGCAAGGATCAGCCCGCCGAGCGCGACCACCGTGGTCAGCGCATTGGGCAGCAGGTGCCGCAGCACGATGCGGGCGGGCGAAAGACCCTTGGCGCGCGCGGTGCGGATGTGGCTGGCCGTCGCCGCTTCCTTGAGGTCCTCGTGCAGCGGCTTCACGACCTGCCCGCCGATGTCGAGGGCCAGGATTAGCACCGGCGACAGCCATTGCCCGATCACCGGCAGCCAGCCGAGCCAGACCGAGAAGACCAGGATGGCGGCAAGCCCCACGCAGAAGGTGGGCAGCGCGATGGACCAAAGGTTCAACGCCTCCACCAGCGCCGGCAGCGGCGAGCGCGGCCAGAGCACCGCGGCCGTCGCGAGGCCGATGCCGAGGGCGAGGCCCGCCGACAATGCCAGCGCGGCGAGGAGGAGGGTGGTCGGCAGCGAAGCCAGGATCAGCTCGGCGGCCGGACGATCGAAGCGGAGCGAATCCCCGAAATCGCCCGCCAGGGCGCGCGTGGCCCAGATGCGGAACTGCGTCAGCGCGCCGGCATCGAGGCCGAGTTCGGCGCGCAGCGCGGCGATCGCCTCGTCATCCAGGCTGCCTTCCAGCGCCATGGAATCCACCACGTCGCCGGGCACGACCCGGATCAGCAGGAAGACCGCGACCGCGATGCCGGCCAGCAGCAGCGCCTGCCGCAAAAGCCCGAGCCCGGCCTGGAGCACGATGGTCATGGCCCCCGCGCCCCCGGCGGGATTGGCGTTGCACGCGCCTCCGGCGCGCTTGGCGTTGAACGCGTCTCCGGCGCGATGCTCACCGCCCGCGCTCCCGCAGCGGATCGAGCGCGAGGCGCAGCCGGTCGCCCAGCAGCGCGAAGCCGAGCGTCACGACGCAAAGCGCAACGACCGGCGCCAGCACCGCATGGGGCGCGGACTCCGCGAAGCGCGAGGCGCCGGAGATCATGCGGCCCCAGCTCGGTGTCTCCGGCGAGACGCCGAGGCCGAAGAAGGAGAGAACCGCCTCCGTCGTGATGGCACGCGGCATGATGATGGCGCCCTGCGTCACCAGCGCGCCCGCGATGTTGGGCAGCACATGCCGCCACAGCGTCGCGAGTGGCGCCGCCCCCATCACCTGCGCGGCGACCACATAGCCAGCCGCCTGCTCACGCCGCCAAGCCGCGCGGGCGACCAGCGCCATGTGCGGCGCATAGGCGACGCCGAGGGCCAGGATCAGCGGCCAGATGCCGACGCCCAGCGCCACCATCAGGGTCAGCGCCAGCAGGATGGACGGCATGGCGCGCACCATGTCGAAGCTGCCGAACACCAGGAAGGAGGGCCAGCGCCCCAGGGCTTCGGCGGCCAGCCCGAGCCCGGCGCCGAAGCCCACTGCCAGCAGCGTGGCCCCCAGCGCTACAGCGAGTGAAATCTGCGTGCCCGCCGCCAGGCGCGCCAGCACATCCCGCCCGAGATGGTCGCGTCCCAACCAGTGCAGCGCGTCCGGCGGCGCATTGCGTGCCGCCAGCTCCTGCGCAAGCGGGTCGTGCGGAACGAGGGCGGGCCCCAGGGCCGCCACCAACAGCGCGAACCCCAGGATCGCGAGGCCGATGGCAAAGCCGGAGGTGCCGCCAGCGCGCGGCCGGCCGGCCAGGGCGCTGGCGGACATGCTCAGCCGCGCGCCGTCAGCGCGGCGTGACCCAGCCCGCCATCAACGCGGTGCTGGCCCCATGTGAAGCCGGGCGCATAGCCCGTTACCTCGCGCCGGTTGACGATGGGCTCCGGCGCGTGGCCGATGACGACGGTGTAGTAGTTGTCCAGCGCGCGCTGCCAGGCGGCGAGGTAGAGGCGCCGGCGCTCATCCAGGTCGATGGAGGCGATGGCCGCGCGCACCAGGCGGTCGAATTCTGGGTCGCGCGTGCCGCCCCAGAGGCCGACATTCGGCCCATCCGACATCAGCCGCACGAAACGCAGGAAAATGTCCGCGCGCGGGCCGGAGGCGAAGGGGGCGAGGTCCCAGTCATACTGGCCGAGGCGCCGCTGCGCGCCGATGTCGTCCAGCGCCAGATGCTCCACCTGGAAGCCCAACTTCCGCATCGCCTGCACCGCGATCTCTGTGTAGGCGCTCTGCCAGGAGACGATACGGCAGGGCGTGCTGGCCGGGTTCACGCCGGCTTCCCGCAGCAGTGCGCGGGCGCGGTCCTCGTTGGGCGCGGCGTGCGGATCGGCGTCGTGCATCGCCTGGTCCCAGAAGAACTGGCCGGGTGCGGCCATCTGGTTGGTGACGACGCCCGCCTCGCCGGCCACGAAGCGCATGAAGGCCGGCTTGTCGAGCATGAAGCTCACCGCCTGCCGCACGCGGATGTCGTTGAAGGGCGGGCGCGGGTTGCGGTTGTTGAAGGACCAGAACCACCAGGTGGTGTCCTTCATGAACTGTACCTCGAGGTTCGGATCGGCACGGACCGAAGCGAGCTTGTCGTAGCCCACGCGCGCGATGTGCAGGTCGCCGGCGCGCAGCGGCAGCGACAGGTCGCTCGCGTCGCGCAGCGAGAACTCCACCGCCGCCGCGCGCGGCAGGCCGGGCTGCCAGTACTGCTCGAAGGCCGGCGCGTGGAAGCTGACATTGGGCTGCCACCGGCCGAAGCGGAACGGGCCGGTGCCGATGGGCTGGCGGATGGTCTGCGCCCAGCCCTCGCTTTCCGGCGCCACGATCCACAATTCCGAGAGCAGGTTCAGCAGCGGGCCGTAGGGCTCCTTCATGGTCATCACGAAGGTGCGCGCATCCGGCGCCTCCAGGCTGTCCACCAGGCGCATTGGCGCCGACAGCCAGCCGCCGCGCACCTGGTCGCGCACGCGCATCGCATTGGCGCGCACATCCTCGGCGGTCAGCAGGCGGCCGTTGTGGAAGCGCACGCCCTCGCGGATGGTGAAGCTATAGCGCTTGCCGTCCGGGCTGATTTCCCACGCGGTCGCCAGGAAGGGCTTCACCGTGCCGTCATCGGCGATGGAGGTCAGCGTCTCGACATAGACCTGCTGCACCGCGATGGAGCCCGTGTGTCGGTGGGGGTCGGCGGTGTCGAGCCCAAGGAAGGCCACCTTCAGCGTGCCCGCGCGCGGGGCGGCCTGGGCGAGGGCCGAGGCTGGAAGGGCGAGCGCCGCACCGCCGAGAAGCAAGTGGCGGCGCAACAGGTTCAGCGCAATGTCGGTCATGGTGATCCTCCCTGGTGGCTGTCTGGGGTCCTGTGCCGTTCAAAGGCGGAGGAAGCGCCGCAACGCCTGGCCATCACCGCCTCACGCCCGGATGACGCCGGGCCGGTCGTTCTCAGGGTTATCACGTTCCCGATCCCCGCATCGCCAGCCCCTTATGTCGCAGGCGAACGCCGAGGTCGAATGACGGATATTCGAAACATGCGCACCGGTATTTGCCAACGACCCGATCTGTTCATTTATAATTCATGCCAACGTCACGCGGATGAGCAACGCGCCTGTATTTGCCGATTGATGTCAAACTTCACGCATGTGAGATGGAAGCAGCCGCGGGCAGGGTGGCAATCTCCAATCCAGCGCCTTGTGCGTGCGCCGCAGCGAAGCCGGCCCAGGCGCGGGGCGGGCGGCAGTGCGGCGGCGCCAACGGCCAGTCCCGAGGAAGGTGCTTTGCATGAATGCCATCGGCTCGCCGACATCGGCTCTTCCGCTGCTCGACGCATCGCGTCCCGCGGCAGGTGCCGCACTGGACGCCTTCGCGGCGCGCGCGGCCGCCCTCTCGGACCAGGCGGACATCCTGATGCGGGCGGCGGCGCGCAATGGCGAGCACATTGCCGGCACGCATGTCGCAAGGTCGGAGGCCGCGCTGCAGGCCCTGGCCGCGGCGACCCGCGCGCTGGCCGATACCGAGGGCGTATCCCAGCTTGCGGCGCGCTGGATGGACTACCTGCGCGACCGCGCGCAGCGCTTCACCCTGACCATGGACGCGCTGCGCGAGCGCGGCGACATCTTCGTCGCCCACGACGAGGCCGGATGCCCGCCCGTGCTGGTCTACGAGCACGAGATCGTGCTTGACGCCGCGGCGTTCGAGCGTCCCTGCAACTACATGCTGTTGCGCATCCTGCCGCCCGCCGGGATCAGCATCGACCCGGCCGAGCGCCCCTATATCATCATCGATCCGCGCGCGGGCCACGGCGCCGGGATCGGTGGCTTCAAGACCGACAGCCAGGTGGGCGTCGCCCTCGCGGCCGGCCACCCCGTCTATTTCGTCGCCTTCCGCCGGGATCCGGTGCAGGGACAGACCATCGCCGATATCACCCGCGCCGAGGCGGCCTTCGTTCGCGAGGTGACCCGGCTGCACCCTTCCGCGCCGAAGCCCTGCGTGATCGGTAATTGCCAGGGCGGTTGGGCCACGCTGCTGCTGGCCGCTACCAATCCCGACCTGACCGGCCCGATCGTATTGAATGGCGCGCCCGTCGAGCCGTGGGCCGGCGAGGTAGGCGCCAATCCCATGCGCTACACGGCCGGCGTCTCGGGAGGCACCTGGGTGCCCATGCTGCTGTCTGATCTCGGCGGCGGGGTCTTTGACGGGGCCCACCTCGTCATGAACTTCGAGATGCTGAACCCGAGCCGCAGCTTTTTCAGCAAGTATTACGACCTGTTCGACAAGATCGATTCGGAGCGCGAGCGTTTCCTCGAATTCGAACGCTGGTGGGGCGGCTTCTTCCGCCTGAACGAGGCCGAGATCCGCTGGATCGTCGAGCAGCTCTTCGTGGGCAACCGGCTGGTGCGCAACATGGCGCAGCTGGAGCCGGGCCGCACGGTGGACATCAAGAATGTCCGCGCGCCCATCATCGTCTTCGCCAGCCGCGGCGACAACATCACGCCGCCGGGGCAGGCGCTGAACTGGATCGCGGACAGCTACGCCGACGTGCAGGAAATCCGCATTCGCGGGCAGCGCATCATCTACATGCTGCACGAGGAAGTCGGGCATCTGGGCATCTTCGTCTCGGCCAAGATCGCCCAGAAGGAGCACACCGAGGTCGCCTCGGTGATGCAGATGATCGAGGCGCTGGCGCCCGGCCTCTACGAGCTTCGGATCGAGGCCGCCACCGGCGAAGGGCAGCACCGCCAGTTCACCGTCAGCTTCGAGGAGCGCAGCCTGACGGATTTGCGGGGAACCGAGGACAAGCGCCGCGAGGACGGCCCCTTCGCCGCCGTGGCCCGCCTGTCGGAGGCGCAGGCCGAGATGTACGATGTGATGCTCCGCCCCTGGATCAAGGCGATGGTTCCGCCCGCCATGGCCGAACTCGGCCGCATGATGCATCCGCTGCGCATCCAGCGCTCCATGATGGCGAGCACCAACCCCTTCATGCAGCCCTGGATGGCGCTGGCGGAGCAGGCGCGCGCGGCCCGTGCGCCCGCCAGCCCGGACAACCCCTTCGTGGCCCTGGAGCGGGCCGGCGCGCAAATGGTCGAGCAGGCGATCGACCTTGCGCGCGACTTGCGCGACATGCGCCAGGAACTGACCTTCTTCAGCCGCTGGGCCTCGCCCGCCGCACGGGAATATGGCCAAAGCCATGCCGGCGGCCGCACGCTCAAGAACGTCCAAGAGCTGCAGGGCCTGCCCGAGGCGCAGATGGCACTGGCCCGAATCACCCAGGGCGGCTTCGTGGAGGCCGTGATCCGAATGCTCGTCATGCTGGCGGAAAGCCGCGGCGGCGTGCGGCGCGACCGGCTGGAGCGTTCCGCCCAGGTGCTGACCCAGGACCAGCCCTTCGCAAGCCTGTCGCTGGAACAGCGCACGCTGGTGATCCGCGAGCAGACGCTTGTCGTCACGCTGGTGCCCGAGCAGGCCCTGGCGACCCTGCCGCAACTGCTCCCCACGCCGGAGCAGCGCGCACTGGCCCTTGCGGTAGTGCGATACATACCCGGCCGCATCGACGAGATGGCGCCGCACACGCTGGAGACGCTGCAGCGCATGGCCGCGGTGCTGGGCCTGCCGCCCATCACCGAGGACGTGCTGGCCGACCCGCTTGCGACGCCCAAGGCCGCACCACCCGAGGCCGCTCCGTCCGATGGCGCGCTGGCCAGGCCCGCTCCGGGGAAAGCCGCGCGGGCGGTCCGCGGCGCCGAGGAAGAAACCGGGGCGGCCTGAGCCTACGCCGCGCGCTTGCCACCAGGCTTGCCCGCGGGGCGATGCATGGGCCGACTGCCGCGGTGCCATCCGCAAGGCCACCGACGCGAATCCAGATCCTCCAGCGCCGGCTCTCACAGGTCACCATCGTGGCTTTGTGCCACCGGCCGGCCCGGATGATGGCATTGGTGGCGCTGCCGAGGCATCGGCGGCGGCCCGCTTGCGCTGCTTCACAAGCGCCTCGCTGCGTGGCGCATCTCCTCGCGACGACGCCACGCCAACCGCCGCCGGGGAATCGAGCCGGCGCCTTGCCAGTGCGGGACCGATTTGGGCACGCTACCCGCGCCGCCGGCACCGCCGCGTGGCCAACGAAGGATACGGAGGAATTGCCATGCGCCTGTCACGTCGCGCCCTAGCCCTGTCCACACTGGGCTCCGGCCTCGCTGCCCCGGCAGCCCAAGCCCAATCCACCTGGCCGCGCGAGCGCCCGATCCGCATGGTCGTGGGCTTCCCGCCCGGCGGCTCCGGCGACTTCCTGGCGCGCACCTTCGCGGACTCGCTCGGCCGGGTCCTCGACCAGGTCATTGTGGTGGACAACCGGCCCGGTGCAGCGGCCACGATCGCCGCCGCACATGTCGCCAGATCGGCGCCGGACGGGTACACCATCTTGCTCGCGGGCGGCGGCTCTCAGGCCATCAGCCCGGCGTTGCAGGCATCCATCCCCTTCGACCCGATCAACGACTTCACCCCGATTACCCGCATGACGGACTTGACCGGCATCATCGCGGTGCGCCCGCAGCTCGGCATCGAGACATTGGCGCAGTTGATCGAGCAGGTTCGCGCCGCGCCGGGCCGGTGGAACTTCGGCACACCCGGGATCGGCACGCCCTGGCACCTCGCGGGCGCCATGCTCGCGCAGGTGGCCGGGGTGGAGCTGACCCATGTGCCTTTCCGCGGCGGCGCACCTTCGTTGCACGCGGTGCTGGCGGGCGATGTGCAGATCTTGATCGGCACACCGCCGGTGGCGCTGCCGCCTATCCGCAACGGCCTGCTGCGCGCATTGTCCCTGACCTCGCGCGTGGGTTCGCCAGCGATCCCCGGCATCCCGGGTACGGCGGAGGCGGGGCTGGGCGGCCTGGACGTCGCGGGCTGGTGGGGGTTCTTCGGCCCGGCCGGACTGCCGTACGCCATTCGGGACCGGCTGTTCGAGGTCTCGGTGGCCACGGTGCGCGAGCCGGCCGTTCAGGAGCGCATCGCCGTCGAGGGGCTGCGCTCCTGGCCCTCGGACTCGCCCGCCGACTTCGGCGCCTTCATGCGCGCGCAGGTCCCCTTCTGGGCCGAACTGGTGCGCATTGCCGGGGCGCGCGTCGAGTAAACCGCCCCGGGTTCGTCGGAGGGTGTTCGGTTCCCGTGCGAGATCGTGGGCCAGCGTATCTCAACAGCGATGCTGGCCTTCTCGGGGACCTGGCTGCGGGTCTGAACCCGACCCGCGCCAGCGCAGCCAGCCGACCAGCAGCATGCGGGTGCTCATCGCGGCGGCGCGATGGGAGCGTGAGTGGTCGCCACACCCGAGCTGAGCGCTTCCACCCGCGAGGCCGGTCATCGCCTGGGCGTCAGCGGCACCGCCGTCCACAAGGCCGAGCGGGCTGGCCGCATTGCCCGTGAGCCGACGGCCAGCGGGACATCGACAACGCCCGCCGCCGCATGGTGGAGACTGCCGATCCTGGCGCCCGGGTCAGCCGCCCTCGTCGGTGTCGTTCTGCCGTGCCGCGTCCAGCACCGCGCGCCGCACCTTCTCGGGCTGGGCCTCGATCCCAGCCGCGAGCGCCCGCAGCGCGCGGCGCGCGTCGTAGAGCTGGTCGAGCAGCGAAAGCACCAGCGGGAGCGTCCCCTCATCCAGTTCCAGCGTGACCTGCAGCTCGACCAGCAGGGTCAGGCGCGCGACATCCACCTCGGTCAGCAGCCATCCGCCGCCAGGTGCGGGTTCGGCGCGCAGCCAGCGCCGCTCGATCCAGCTTGCGGCCTGCTGCGGCGCGAGGTCCGGGAAATGGCCGCACACTTCCTCAAGCGCGATCATGCGACCATCCCCGCCCGCGGGTCGCGGGCATCCTGCGGTGTCCAGTCCTTCAGGAATTCCTCCAGCGCAGGCTCCGGCCCCGCCG
>JBHYDO010000027.1:0-24726 GCA_051860645.1 Roseococcus sp. | reverse complement strand
GCCATAGCTGACGGATTCGTCCACGATGATGGCGTCCTCGGGCATCAGCGCCGCCACGGTGCGCGCCAGGCCTTCGGGCGAGGGGGCGCCGCGCACCACCTCGGGCCGCGGGCGGTCGGTGGCGATGGCGGCAGGCGGCGCGCCAAGTTCCTCGGCCAGCGCCGTCAGCGCCGCCAGCGCATCCTGGTCCTGCCGGCACAGCACGTTCACGCTGGCGTTCTCGGGATAGTGCTTCGACGGCTTGCCCGGATAGGCGAAGAAGCCCACCGGCGCCTTGGAGCCGACCAAAACCAGGTGCTCCACCTTGGACAGCCGCTCCAGCGCCATGTCCACCGGATAGGGCACGCGCTCCAGCGCCATGCGGCCCTGGCCACGCTGGAAGCGGGCGTTGGAGGTCTCGGCGAGAATATCGCAGCCGGTGTGCGCCACGATGCGGTGCGCCACCTCCTGCGCCGCCTGGGTCAGAGCCATCGAGCCACCCAGCAGCAGCAGCACGTTCTTCTTCTCGCGCAGCACGCGCGCGGCGGTGCGGATGTGGTTGGCGTCCGTCTGGGGCACGGCGGGCACCGGCAGGGCGGCGGCCACGGTGCCGCCCTCATCCCAGCAGGTGTCCGACGGCAGGATCAGCGTCGCGATCTGGCCCGGCGAGGTGCGCGCGGCCTGCACCGCCACCGCCACGTCGGCGCCCACATCGGCGGCCTTGCTGCTGGTCCGCACCCATTGCGAGACGCCGCGCGCGAAGCCCTCGGTATCGGCCGTCAGCGGCGCGTCATAGGGGCGGTGGTAGGTCGCCTGGTCGCCCACGCAGTTGACGATCCCCGAGCGGGCGCGCCGCGCGTTGTGCAGGTTGGACAGGCCGTTCGCCAGGCCCGGCCCGCAATGCAGCAGCGTGACCGCGGGCTTGCCCGCCATGCGCCAATAGCCGTCGGCCGCGCCGGTGACCACGTTCTCCTGCAGGCCCAGCACGCAGCGCATGCCGGGGATCCGGTCAAGCGCCGCGACGAAATGCATCTCGCTGGTGCCCGGGTTGGAGAAACACACCTCGACGCCGCTCTTCAACAGGCTGTGGACCAGACTTTCCGCACCGTTCACCGCGCATTCCCCTCTTCACTGGACTGGCGCGCAGCCTGGGCCGAAGATGCCGCACGGGCAAGCCTGGGGGGCACCGCGTGCTGAAGGTTCTGATCGGAGGTTTCCTCACGGGAGCCTTGTCCGTCCTGGTGTTTCACCAGGGCACCATCCACATCCTGTTCCACTACGTGAACGGCGTCGAAGCGGCGGAGGCCATCCTTGGCCGCGTCGCCGGGCCGGGCTGGGACATCGGCCGCACGATGCCCAACCCGCCGGTGGCGGGCCTGCACATCCCGGCCTTCTTCAACGCCATGTTCTGGGGCGGGCTCTGGGGCATCGTGATCGCGGCCGTCATCCGCTGGACCCCCCTGCCCGACCTGCTGACGGCAACGCTGATCGGCGCCGTGGCCTGCACCCTGGTGGCGGTGACGGTGGTGGCGCAGATGCGCGGCCTGCCGATGTATGCGGGCGGCAACACGCGGACGCTGCTGCGCGCGGCGCTGATCAACGCCGCCTTTGGCTTCGGCACGGGTTTCCTGCTGCGGCCCCTGATGCTGAAGCGTGCCAAGCCGCCGCCGGCGCGCAAGCCTGCGGCGCGGCCGCCGCCGCTGCGCCGCCAGGCCTGAGCCGGCTTGCGCGCCGACACGCTGGGCTGCGTGCTGGCCGGCGGCGCGGCCCGGCGGATGGGCGGCGGCGAAAAGACCCTGCTGACCCTGCACGGCCGCCCGCTGCTGGCGCATGTGCTGGCACGGCTCGCCCCGCAATGCGCGGCCCTGGCGTTGAACGCCAATGGCGATGCGGCGCGCTTCACCGGCTTCGGCCTGCCCGTCTGGTCCGACCCCCTGCCCGGCCAGCCCGGGCCCCTGGCCGGCGTGCTGGCGGCGCTGGAGGCCTCGCCCCTGCCCTTCGTCCTGACGGTGCCGGGCGACGCGCCCTTCCTGCCGGCCGACCTCGTGGTCCGGCTGCACGCCGCGCGCGGGGGCGCGGCCGTGGTTCAGGCCGCCTCGGGCGGGCGGGTTCACCCGGTGGTGGCGCTGTGGCCGGTGGCGCTGGCGCCGGCCCTGCGCGCGGCCCTGGCAGCGGGTGAGCGCGCTGTGCACCGCTTCGCCGCCGCCCAGGCCGCCGTGGCGGTGGAATGGCCCGCCACCCCTTGCGACCCCTTCCTCAACATCAACACGCCGGAGGATCTGGCGCGCGCCGAGGCAAGAGCCATTTCACCTGAAGCGAAGACGGCGAACCTGCCCTAGAGCATGCTGCGTTCACATGCGTACACCCAGCCTGCTCCAGCTTCGGTTGAGAGCGGGAGTCAGCGTTTTCGGTGATTCCACCTCAACGCATTCCGCTCTAGCCTTATGTTTCCACGCGTTTTCCGAGCCGCCTTGCGGAGCCGCAAGGCTTGAAGATGCTTTAGCCCAGCCTGACCGCCAGCCAGCCGCCCGCTTCCATCTGGGCCAGGTCGCCCGGTTGCAGCAGCACGGTGGTGGTGGGGCTCTCCACGATGGCCGGGCCGGTGATGCGCTGCCCCGCCGCAAGCGCCTCGAAGCCCCAGACCGGCAGGCTGGCCCAGCCGCCCTCCAACAGGCAGCGGCGCTCGCCTTCCGGCGAGGCGGCGTGCGGCGCGCCGGAAGGCTGGCGCGGCAAGGCCGGCAGCACCCCGCGCGCGGCGGCGCGGGCGGTGACCAGCACCACCTCCTCCTCGCGCAGGTCATAGGTGAACAGGGCGCGGTGGCGCGCGTGGAAGGCCTCGCGCAGCGCGGCGCGCGTGGCCGCCACGCCGTCCAGCGGCACGGTGATCTCGAAGACCTGCTCGCCATAGCGCATGTCGGCGGCACGGCTGACGAGGATCTCCCCGCCATACCATTGCGCCAGCTGGCCGCGGGCCTCGCGGGCCAGCCCTTCGAAGAGGCCGGGCAAGGCGGCCTCCTCCGGCATGGCGCCGGCGCCCACCACGCTGCGCGCGATCTCGTGCCGCAGTTCCGTCTGCAACATGCCCCAGGCCGAGAGGCCGGCGGCAAACAACGGCACCGCCACCCGCGCCATGCCGAGATCCCGCGCCACGGCACTCGCGTGCAGGCCCGCGGCGCCCCCGAAGGCGAGCAGCGTGGCGCCGCGCGGGTCCACACCGCGCCGCACGGTCGCCACCCGCACGCCATCGGCCATGCGGGCATTCACCAGGCGATGCACGCCGAGTGCGGCCTGCGCCACGTCGAGCCCCAGCGTCGCCGCCAGCGCCCCCATGGCACGTTCCGCCGCCGCCAGGTCGAGCTGTTGCGCCCCGCCCAGGAAGCGCGCGGGGTCGAGATAGCCCAGCAGCACGTTCGCGTCCGTGACGGTGGGCAGGGTGCCGCCGCGGCCGTAGCAGGCCGGCCCGGGCCGCGCGCCGGCCGATTGCGGCCCCACCTGAAGCGTACCGCCCGCACCCAGATGCGCGATGGAGCCGCCGCCGGCGCCCAGCGTGATGATGTCGAGGCTGTCGAGCGCGATGCGCTCGCCCCCCACCTCGCGGCCGCGCCCGAGGGTGGCGGCGCCATCGGTCACCAGGGCGATGTCGGTGGAGGTGCCGCCCATGTCGAACGTCACAAGGTCCCGGCCGATTCCCCTGCGCGCCAGCGCCACCGCCGCTGCGACCCCCCCCGCGGGCCCGGAGAGCGCCGTGCCGGCCGCCAGCCGTGCGGCCTCGGCGATGGGCGCCACCCCGCCATGGGAGAGGATGACGAAGACCGGCGCCTGGCACCCCGCCTCGTGCAGCCGTGCCTCCAGCCGCATGAGGTAGCGCGACACCACCGGCCCCACATAGGCGTTCACCGAAGCTGTCGAGAAGCGCTCGTATTCCTTGATCTGCGGCAGCACATCGGCCGAGCAGGTGACGAAGACGCCCGGCAGCGCCGCCCGCACCGCCTCCGCTGCCGCATGCTCATGCGCAGGTGCGGCCCAGGAATGGAGGAAGCAGATCGCCACCGCCTCCACCGCCTCGGCACGCAGGGTCGCGATGGCGGCATCCAGGCTGGCGCCGTCCAGCGGCACCTCCACCGCGCCATCGGGCCGCAGGCGTTCGCGCACACCCAGGCGCAGGCGGCGCGGCACGAGCGGCACGGGCGCGGGCAGGCGCAGGTCGTAGCGGGCGGGTTTCAGCCCCTCGCGCATCGCCACCACGTCGCGGTGGCCCTCGGTGGTGAGCACGGCCACGCGCGCGCCACGCCTTTCCAGCAGGGCGTTGGTGGCGACGGTGGTGCCATGGACAATGCGCGTGGTCGTCTCCAGCAATTCGCCCAGCGTCAGGCCCAGCATGGCGGCCAGGTTCCGCAGGCCCTGGATCACGCCCTCGCTCTGATCCCCTGGCGTGGAGGCGGCCTTGGCGAGATACTCGCGCCCCTCCTCGTCCACTCCGACCACGTCGGTGAAGGTGCCGCCGACATCCACGCCAAGGGTGTAGCGCGTCACAGCAGGCCCTCCGCGCGGTCGGCCTCGATGGCGGCGGGGTCGCGCCGCGCGGGGTCGCCCCAGCCGCCGCCGCCGGCCGAGCGCACCTCGATCACCTCGCCCGGTGCGATCACGATGCCCACCTCCTTGGTGCGGAGCACGCGCTCGGTCCCGTCGGCGTGGCGCAGCGCGTAGCGGTGCGGCGCGCTGTCATGGCCGCCATTCAGCCCGGCGCTGCCATGGCGCGCGCCATCGCCCGCGGTGTTGGCGCGCGAGGGGCCATCGCTCTCCACCGCCAGTTCCAGCACCGCACCCAGGCCGCCGCGATGCTGCCCCGCCCCGGCCGAGCCCGGCAGGAATTCGTGCCGCCGGAAGTGCAGCGGGAAGCGCGCCTCGGCCATCTCGACGCTGCCGAACTTCAGCCCGCCCGCGCTGTGCCATTCGCCGGCGGTGGACCAGCCATCGCCCGCCGCATGGCCGCCGCCGCCCGGCCGCGCGTGGAACAGGTGCCAGACGAAGCGTTGCCCCGGGCGGCGCCCATCGGCCCCCGTGATGGCGATGCGGAAGCGCCTTCCCCAGCCGCCCATCACGCGCTCGGGGCAGCATCCCTGCATCGCTCGCATGATCGCTTCCACGATCTCGTTGGAGCAGTGGCTGGTGCAGAGCGTCACCGCCGCGCCCTCGCGCGCCCAGACCACGCTGCCCTCACGCGCCACCACGCGCAGCGCGCGAAAGGCGCCCTCGTTCTTCGCCACCTCGGGGTCGAGCAGGTAGGCGAAGGCCATGCACACGGCGCTGGCCATGTTGGGATGGGACGAGTTCACGAAGCCCAGCACCTGGTCGTCGCTGGCGCTGAGGTCCACCGTCAGCGTCCCGCCCTGCTTCACGCAGGTGGCGCGGATGGCGATGTTGCTGGCGCCATGCCCGTCATCATCGAGGAAGGCCTCGCCCGACCAGGTGCCGTCCGGCCATTGCTCCACGATGCGCGCGGCGTGCGCGTGCGCGAGGTCCAGGATGGCGTCCACCGCGGCCATCAGGGGTGCCGCGCCATGCTGTTCCAGCAGCGCCGACAGCCGCAGCGCGCCGAGTTTGGCGGCGCCCAGCATCGCGGCGAGGTCACCGCGGAAGTCGCGGTTGATGCGGGTGTTGAGCGCCAGCATGGCGACGAGGTCGGGCCGCATCTCCCCGCCCTCGCCGAGCAATATGGGCGGGATGCGCAGCCCCTCCTGCCAGATCTCGGTGGCGCCGGGGTTGTAGCCGCCATGGGTGGCGCCGCCGATGTCGCTGTGATGCGCGCGGACCACCGCCAGGAACTTCACCGCCCCCGCCCGATGACCGGAGGGCGCAGCACGCAGGTCTGAATCGGTCGGGCGAATATCTTCCCGGAACACCGGCAGCACGATGGTCAGATCCGGAAGATGGCTGCCGCCATGCCAGGGGTCGTTCAGCAGATAGACATCGCCCGGCTTCATCGTGGCGCCGAAGGCCTCCACCACCGCCCGCGCCGCGAAGGGCATCGCCCCCACATGCACCGGGATGTGGTCCGCCTGCGCCACCAGGCGGCAGGCGCCATCCGTCACCGCGATGGAAAAGTCGCGCGAGGAGTTCAGGATCTGGCTGTAGGCCGTGCGCAGCAGCGCCTCGCCCATCTCCTCCACGATCGCGGTGAAGCGGGCGTTCAGCACGGCGAGGGTCACGGGGTCCATGGCGGGCCTCTTTCACTTGGCGCAACCGCCAGCGTGGCGCATCCTGCCCGCCACAAAAAGGGGAGAGATGCCATGGAGTTGACCACGCTCGCCGAGGGGCTGCGCTTTCCCGAGGGGCCGGTGGCACTGCCCGATGGCTCCATCGCGCTCGTGGAGATCGCCCGCGGCACCGTCACCCGCGTGGCGCCCGATGGCAGCGTGAGCGTCATCGCCACACCCGGCGGCGGGCCGAACGGGCTGGCGGCGGGGCCCGACGGCACGCTCATCCTCTGCAACAATGGCGGGTTTTCCTGGCATGACGTGCCCGGCCAGTTGCGCCCCACCGGCCAGGCGCCGGACTACACCACCGGCCGCATCGAGGTGGTGGACATGGCCAGCGGCGAGGTCCGCACCCTCTACGACCGCTGCGGCGACATCCCGCTGAAGGGCCCGAACGATCTGCAGCTGGACGGCAAGGGGGGGTTCTGGTTCAGCGACCTCGGCAAGTCCCGCGCGCGCGACCGCGACCATGGCGGGGTGTATTGGGCCGCACTCGACGGCTCGCGCATCGTGGAGGCGGCGCATCCGGTGCCGGGTGGCGCCAACGGCATCGGCATCAGCCCCGAGGGCGAGACGCTCTATGTCGCCGAGACCGAGACGGGCCGCCTCTGGGCCTTCGACATCATCGGGCCGGGCCGGCTGCGCAAATCCCCCTGGCCGAGCCCGCATGGCGGCAACCTGCTGTGCCAGTTCCCGGGCTTCCGCCGCCTCGACAGCCTGGCCATCACGGCCGCGGGCAACATCGTGGTGGCAACGCTGGTCTCGGGCGAGATCACCAGCGTCTCACCGGCGGGCGAGATCCTGGACGTGGTGAAGATGCCCGAGCCCATGCCGACCAACATCTGCTTCATGGGCGCTGGGCTGGATGTCGCCTGCATCACGCTCTCCACCACGGGCAAGCTCGCCACGATGCCGTGGCGGGAGAAGGGGCTGCGCCTGCCCCATTGCTGAAAGAGCGGCGGCCTGGCTTCGGCGGCGCCGTTCCTGCGGCTCCACCCTGCCTCTACTTCTGGGGCTCCGCCGAGGCCGGCTGCCCCGCCACCACCACCATGGCCGGCTTCAGCAGCCGCCCGTTCAGCGTCCAGGCCGAGGACCAGGCCTGCAGGATGGTGCCCGGCTCCACGCCCTCAGGCGCCGGGGCTTCGCTCATCGCCTGGTGCAGGTCGGGGTTGAACTTCTCGCCCTGCGCCGGCTTGCGCGCCACGCCGTTGGCTTCCATGCGCTGTTGCAGGAAGCGCTCGACGCCCTCGAAGCCGCCGCGCAGCTTGGTGATGATCTCCGGTTCGTGCTCGGCCGGCGCGGGCAGCGCGTCCAGGCCGCGGCGGAGGTTTTCCGCCGCCTCCACCATATCGGCCGCGAATTTCTGCACGGCGAAGTTGCGCGCCTTCTCGACATCATCGCGGGCGCGGTTGCGGACGTTCTGGATCTCGGCCTCGGCGCGAAGCCAGCGGTCCTTCATTTCGGCGAGCGCGGCCTCGAGGGCGGCGATGCTCTCTTCGGCGCTCGGCTGCGCCGGGGGAGGCGTGGCGGGCGCCTCGGCGGCGGTGGCCTCGGTGGCGGGGTTGGGTTCGGGGTTCGCGTGCTGTTCGGTGGTCATGGCCGTCAGGTAGTCGGGCGGGCGCGGGCGATCAACCCAACAGCCGGCCGATCACGCGCGCCGTGTAGTCCACCACGGGAATGACCTTGCCGTAGTTGATGCGCGAGGGTCCGATCACGCCGATCGCGCCCACGATCTTCTCCTGCCCGTTGCGGAAGGGGGCGACGACGACGGAAAGCCCCGCGCTGCTGAACAGCCCGCTTTCCGCGCCGATGAAGATCTGCACGCCCTCGCCGCGCTGGGCCAGTTCCAGCAGGCGCAGGGTCGTTTCCTGCGCCTCCAGCCGCTCGAACAGCGCCTGGATTTCCTGGACGCGGGCCAGATTTTCCAGGTTTTCCAGCAGCTTTGCCTGGCCCCGCAAGATCAGCGCGGCCGCCCCGCCGCCCGCCCAGGTGGCGAGGCCCGCCGAGACCACCTGCTGCGTCAGCGCGTCCAGCGCGGTGCGGTTGGCGAAGATCTCGCCCTCCACCCTCTCCCGCGCCTCGTCCAGGGTGCGGCCCGCGAGGCGCGCGTTGAGGTAGTTGCCGGCCTCGATCAGCGCGGAGGGCGGCAGGCCGGGCGGCACCTCGATGACGCGGTTTTCCACCCGCCCATCGCCCTGCACCAGCACCACCAGGGCGCGTCCGGGGCCCAAGGGCACGAATTCGATGTGGCGCAGCGGCGCCTCGCCCTTGGGCGCGACCACGAGGCCCGCGGCGCCGGCGAGGCCCGAGAGCATCTGCCCCGCCTCGGCCAGCGTGTCCTGGAGCGAGCGGCCGTGTGCCGCGCAGCGGGCGGAGATGGATTCGCGCTCCTCCTCGGAGAGATCCCCGAATTCCAGCAGCCCGTCCACGAACAGCCGTAGGCCGCGCTCGGTCGGCAGGCGGCCCGCGGAGGTGTGGGGGGCGTAGAGCAGCCCCGCCTCCTCCAGGTCCGCCATCACGTTGCGGATGGAGGCGGGCGAGAGGTTCAGCGGCAGGCGGCGCGAGAGGGTGCGGCTGCCCACGGGTTCGCCGGTCGCCACATACATTTCCACCAATTCGCGCAGGACTGCGGTGGCCCGGTGATCCAGGCCGGAGGAGGAAACGAGGGGCAGGAGCCCCGCTTTGAAGGGCGTGTGCATGAGGATTTACGACAATGGGTAGGCGGGGGGTGGAGGTCAAGCCGCGTTGCAGCTTACGCCAGCCCCACATACCGCCCCAGCAGCAAGGGCCACCCCTGCGCCGAGCCCATCCCCTCCCGCACCGCCTCCCACCCATCCCCATGACGCGAAAGCCCCGCATGGGTCAGCACGAGGCGCGTGCGGGCTCCCTGCGCCTCGAACACCACCCCCACCTCCGAGGCACGCTCCGGGTCGGGCTGGGGGGCGCGGTCGGGCGCGATCTGCCAGGTGAAGCGCAGGCGGCGCGGGGGTTCCCACAGGGTGATGCGGCCCCAGTCGCTGCGGAAGCCGTGTGGGCCGATTTCGCGGCAGGCGCCGCCGAGGCCGGGCTCCATGCCGATCTCGACGCAGGCCGCCCCGCCCCAGGTGTATTCGCGCGGCCACCAACGGTCGAACCCGTCGGTGAACAGGCGGAAGGCGGCCATGGGCGGCAGGCCGATCCAGGCCTCGTGGGTGATGTGGTCGTCCGGCATATGCACTCCTGCCTATGGCCATCGGCGCGCGCCTGCGTATGGTGCGGCGCCAGTCGTTCTCAAGGAAACGTGATATCATGCGCCCATCCGGCCGCGCCGCCGACGCCCTCCGCCCCGTCTCCATCGAGACCGGCATCGCCAAGCATGCCGAGGGCTCCTGCCTCATCCGCGTGGGCCAGACCGAGGTGCTCTGCGCCGCCAGCGTCGAGGCCCGGGTGCCGCCCTTCATACGCAACCAGGGAATCGGCTGGGTCACGGCGGAATACGGCATGCTGCCCCGCGCCACCCACACCCGCGGCGACCGCGAGGCCGCGCGCGGCAAGCAATCCGGCCGCACCCAGGAGATCCAGCGCCTGATCGGCCGCAGCCTGCGCGCCGTGGTGGACCGCAAGGCGATGGGCGAGATGACCATCACCCTCGACTGCGACGTGCTCAACGCCGATGGCGGCACGCGCTGCGCGTCCATCACCGGCGCCTGGGTGGCGCTGCACCTGGCCTTCCAGCATTGCGTGCGCAACAACATCATGAAGGCGGTGCCGCTGACCGACCATGTGGCCGCCATCTCCTGCGGCGTGGCCGGTGGCGAGGCCATCCTCGACCTCGACTACGCCGAGGACAGCGCGGCCGAGGCCGATGCCAACTTCGTGCTGACCGGCGCCGGCGCCCTGGTGGAGGTGCAGGCCACGGCCGAGGGCGCGCCCTTCAGCGAGGCGCAGTTCCTGGCCATGCTGGACTACGCGCGCGACGGCGTGGCGGCGCTGGTGGCGCAGCAGAAGGCGGCGGTCGGCCTTTGAGCCGGCGGCTGGCACCGGGCAAGCTGGTCCTGGCCAGCCACAACGCCGGAAAGCTGCGCGAATTCGCCGGCCTGCTGGCGCCCTACGGGCTTGAGGTGCTCTCGGCCAAGGCGCTCGGCCTCCCGGAGCCCGCCGAGACCGGCACCACCTTCCTGGAAAACGCCTGCATCAAGGCGCTGGCGGCCACGCAGGCCACCGGCCTGCCCGCGCTCGCCGATGACAGCGGCTGCGAGGTGGCGGCCCTGGGCGGTGCGCCCGGCGTCCACACCGCCGACTGGGCCACCCAGCCCGATGGCAGCCGCGACTACGGCCCGGCCATGGAGCGCGTGTGGCGCGAGGCCGGCGCGAACCCCGACCGCTGCTGCGCCTTCGTCGCCACCCTCGTGCTCGCCTGGCCCGACGGCCACAGCGAGGGCTTCGAGGGCCGCACCGAAGGCCATTGGACCTGGCCGCCGCGCGGCGCGCAGGGCTTCGGCTTCGACCCCATCTTCGTGCCGGAGGGTGAGAGCCTGACCTATGCGGAGATGAGCACCGAGGAAAAGGCCCGCCTTTCCCACCGCGCCCGCGCCTTCGCTGCAATGGCCGCCGCCTGCCTGGGCTGACGCCATGGACGCCCAGATGCGCCTGCTGCTGCGGCTGTTCCAATGGTTTCGCCGACCGCCCTCGCGCCAGCGCCTGTGGATCATCGGGGCCACGCTGCTGGTGGTGGTGGCGGTGGCGCTGTTCGAATGGGGCTTCGGCTGGCCGGAGGCGCTGACGGTGGACCGCGGGCCGCGCATCGTCAGGTAGGAGCGCGCGGCGTTCCCTGCTATGGGCGCCGGATGCACGCCCTTCGCCTCTTCGCCGACCGCGACCTCCGCATCACCGAGATCGACCCGCCCCCCCCGCCCGGCCCGGGCGAGGTGCAGATCGCCATGCGCGCTGTCGCGCTCAACCACATCGACGTCTGGGGCTGGCGCGGCATGGCCTTCGCCAAGCGCACCCTGCCGATCACGGTGGGCGCCGAGGCGGTGGGCGAGGTCGTCGCCACGGGCGAGGGCGTCACGCCCATGCGCCCCGGACAGCTGGTCGTGCCCTATGGCGCGCTGACCTGCGGGACCTGCAAGCAGTGCCTGGCCGGCCGCGACAACCTCTGCGAGAACGTGGCCGGCATCCGCGGCTTCCACGTCGACGGCTTCGCCCAGGGCTTCGTGAACATGCCCGCGCGGCTCTGCGTGCCGGTGCCCAACGGCGTCTCGGTTGAGGACGCCGCCTGCGCCGGCATCACCTTCGCCACCGTGCAGCACATGCTTTTCGACAACGCGAAGCTGGAACCCGGCGAGACCGTGCTGGTCCATGCCGCGGGCTCGGGCATCGGCAGTGCGGCGGTGCGGATGGCCAAGGCCATCGGCTGCACCGTGATCGGCACGGTGGGCGATGAGGTGAAGGCCGCGAAGGCCCGCGAACTCGGTGCCGACCATGTGGTGAACTACAATGTGGACCGCTTCGAGAGCATCGCCCGCCGCGTCACCGGCAAGCGCGGCGTGGACGTGGTGTTCGAGCATGTGGGCGCGGCCACCTGGCAGGGTTCGCTGCTCTCGCTGAAGATGGGCGGGCGGCTGGTCACCTGCGGCAGCACCTCGGGCGTCTCGGCCGACACGAACCTGATGATGCTGTTCCAGCGGCAGCTGCGCCTGATCGGCAGCTTCGGCGCCACGCTGCGCAACATCGGCGAGGGTCTGGACAAGATGGCGCATGGCATCCGGCCCGTGCTCGACACGGTGCTGCCGCTCGATCGGTTCCAGGAAGGCCTGGCGCGGCTGGAATCGCGCAACGTGTTCGGCAAGATCATCGTCACCCTCTAGGGTTCGCCGATGCGCGCGCGGCTGCTCACCGCCGGCGAATGGGTGCTGGCGCTGCTGGCGCGGGCGGCCTTCGGCGCGCTGCGCCTGCTGGGGCTGCGCGCCTCCTCCGCGCTCGGCGGATTCGTGCTGCCGCTCCTGGGGCCGCTGACGCGCAACCACCGGCAGATGATGGACAATCTCCGCCTCGCCCTGCCGGAACTGACGCCGGCCGAGCACGCGGCCATCGCCCGCCGCGCCTGGGAGAACCTGGGCCGCACGGCTTTCGAATATGCGCATCTCGACCGCATCTGGGATTTCGACGGCGGCCGCGTGTATTCCCATGCGGACACCAAGGCGCGGCTGAATACCCTGCTGGCCGAGCAGCGCCCGGTGCTCACCTTCTCGGCGCATTTGGCGAACTGGGAGGTGCCGGCGGTGGTGGCGGCCAGGCTCGGCCATCGCGGCGCCATCCTGTTCCGCACGCCCAACAACCGCTTCATCGCGGCCGACATCATCGCCCGCCGCACGCCCATCATGGGCGACCTGATCCCCGCCAACCTCGCCGCGCCCATCCGCATGGCCGAGGCGCTGGATGGCGGCAAGTCGCTGGGGATGCTGGTGGACCAGCGCTTCGGCCGCGGGCCGGTGGTGCCCTTCTTCGGCCAGCCCGCCGCCTCCAACCCCTTCCTGGCCCGGCTGGCGCGGCGGTTCGAGGCGCCGGTCTATGGTCTGCGCGCGATCCGCGAGCCGGGGCCGCGCTTCCGGATCGAACTCGTTGGCCCGCTCGACCTGCCGCGCGATGCGTCCGGCCGCGTGGAAGTCGAGGCCGGCACGGCGCTGATCAACCGCATCATCGAGGGCTGGATCCGCGAGGACCCGGGGCAGTGGCTGTGGATGCATCGCCGCTGGCGGCGTTAGGAGAGACGCCGCTGGCGGCGTTGAGGGACGCGCCGCTGGCGGCGTCGGGGATGCACCGGTTCCGCTGGATTTTCGCCGGTTTTTCGGGCTATGCCCATGCCCACGGTCGCCTTGGGGAAGGCGGGCGTGATCCACTCGGGGGAGTGTGGGCCATGCGGCGGCGGGGGTTGCTGTCTCTTTTCACATTGGGTGCGCTCGTGGGCTGCGGCACCAGCCGCGCGCCGGCGCCGGTTGCGCGCCCGGACATACCCGACCACGGGGAGTATGTCGGCCTCACCTGCGTGCCCTATGCGCGGCAGCGCTCCGGCATCCAGATCAGCGGCGACGCCTGGCAGTGGTGGGCCGCCGCCGCCGGCCGCTATGCCCGCGCGCGCAGCCCCGAGCCCGGCTCCGTGCTGGTGCTGGCCCGCACGCGGCGGCTGTCCTCGGGGCATGTCTCGGTGGTGCGGCGGGTGGTCTCGGCGCGGGAAATCCGGGTGGACCATGCCAACTGGGCCTCCGGCTCCTTGCGCGGCCGCGTGGCGGAGGACCAGCCGGTGCTGGACGTCTCGCCCGCCAATGACTGGAGCCAGGTGCGCGTCTGGTACCCGCGCATCGGCGCGCTGGGCAACACCACCTTCCCGGCCCATGGTTTCATCCTGCCGCGCACCGACTACGCGCAGCGCTGAGGGGGGTCGCGATGGCGTGTTTCCTGGTCTGCCACGGCGCCTGGTCGGGCGGCTGGTCCTGGGGGAAGATGCGCCCGCTGCTGCGCGCGGCGGGGCATGAGGTCTTCACACCCACCTATACCGGCCTCGGCGAACGCGCGCACCTGGCGCACCCGCTGGTGGACCTGGAGACGCACATCCAGGACATCCTGGCTGTCATCGAGGCCGAGGACCTGCACGACATCCACCTCGTGGCCCACAGCTATGGCGGCATGGTGGGCACGGGTGTGGCCGACCGCATGCCCGCGCGCATCCGCCACCTGGTCTACCTCGACGCCTTCGTGCCGCAGGACGGGCAATCCCTGCAGGACCTGGTGGGCGGGGGCGGCCCCTCCGCCGCGGTGGAGGGCTGGCTCATTCCGCCCAACCCCGGTGCGTCCGACACGACGTCCGAGGATCTCGCCTGGACGCTGCCGCGCCGGCGCCACCAGCCCGCGCGCTGCTTCACCCAGCGGCTGCGCCTGGCCCATGCCGCGCCGCCCTTCGCGCGGAGCTACATCCACTGCACCAGGAAGGACGGCCCCGACCCGTTCCGCCCCTTCGCCGACCGGCTGCGCGCGGCACCCGGCTGGGGCTTCCACGCGCTGGACGCGAGCCACAGCCCCAACGTGACCGCGCCCGAGGCGCTGGCGGCGCTGCTGCTCGGCCTGGCCGCCCGATAGTTTCCCGCGGCGCGGGGCCGCTCTATACCGCAGGAAAATCAACCGGAGGCCGCCATGCCCATCCCCCGCCGTGCCGCGCTGTCCCTGACCGGGCTGGCCCTTCCCGCGCTTGCAATCGCCCAATCCCCGTCCGCCGCCTGGCCGAGCCGCCCGGTGCGCGTCATCGTGGGCTTTCCGGCCGGCTCCACCCCGGACATCGCGGCCCGCGCCGTGGCCACGCATTTCCAGTCGGTGCTGGGGCAGCCCGTCGTGGTGGACAACCGCGCCGGCGGCGGCGGCACCATCGGCGTGGACGCGGCACTCCGCGCCAATGACGAGCACAGCCTGATCGTCACCATCGGCGGGCCCGGCTCCATCGCGAAGCTGGTCAACCCGCAGCTTCCCTATGACCCGCCGGCCGACTTGGTGCCCATCAGCCTGCTGGCGCGCATGCCCTTCGTGCTCTCGGTCGCCAACGAGGTGCCGGTGCGCAGCATGGCGGAGCTTGTGGCCCATGCGCGGGCCAATCCGGGGCGGCTGAACTATGGCTCGGTGGGCGCGGGCACGCTGGGGCACCTGGTCACGGCGGAATTCGTGGCGCGGCATGGGCTGGAGGTGACGCATGTGCCCTTCCGCTCCTGGCCGCAGGCGATCGCGGAGGTGGTGGCCGGCCGCGTGCAGGTGATGGCGGCCGCCGCCGGCGCCGTGCTGTCCCAGGCCCGCGCCGGCCAGGTGCGGCCGTTGGCCGTGACAGGCGAGGCGCGCATGGCCCAACTGCCGGACGTGCCCAGCCTGCGCGAGCAGGGGGAACCCGACATCGGCGTCTATGCCTGGATTGGGCTCTTCGCCCCGCGCGGCACGCCCCAGGACCGCGTGGCGAGGCTGGCGGCCGAGGCGGCGCGCGGCCTGGCTGCGCCCGAGACAAACCGCGCCCTGACCACCGCGGGCTTCGAGCCGCTGGGCACGCCGCCCGAGGCGCTGGCCGCGCTGGTCCGCGCGGAGGTCTCGCACTGGGGCGCGGTGATCGAGCGCCTGGGCATCCGGCCCGAAAGCTGAGTGGCGCGCCACACGCCGATTGACGCGCCGCAAGGCGCCGTGCCCAGATCGGCGAAACAATCGCCTTGTTGAGGGAGACGCGCGCCATGCCCGATGACGGCCTCATTGCCATCAAGCCCGAAATCGCCACCCGGGCCCGGGTGGATGCCGCGAAGCGCGCCGCCATGGCCGAGCAGGCCGCGCGCGACCCCGACGGATTCTGGCGCGGCGAGATGGGGCGCATCGCCTGGATGCGCGAACCTACGAAGATCAAGAACACCGACTTCACCGGCGATGTCTCGATCAAGTGGTTCGAGGACGGCGAACTGAACGCCTCCGTCTCCTGCCTGGACCGCCATGTGGCCGCCGGCCGCGGCAATGACGTCGCCATCATCTGGGAAGGCGACGACCCGAACAGCGACAGCAAGGTCACCTACGCCGAGCTGCACGCCCGCGTCTGCCAGCTCGCCAACGCCATGCGTGGCATGGGCGTGCGGAAGGGCGACCGGGTGTGCATCTATTTGCCCATGATCGTGGAGGCGGCGGTGGCCATGCTGGCCTGCGCGCGCATCGGCGCGGTGCATTCCATCGTCTTCGGCGGCTTCTCGCCCGACAGCCTGTCCAGCCGCATCCAGGACAGCGAGTGCACCCTGCTCATCACCGCCGATGAGGGGCGCCGCGGCGGGCGCAAGGTGCCGTTGAAGGCGAACGCGGACGAGGCGCTGAAATCCTGCCCCTCCATCCGCCATGTCATCGTGGCGAAGAACACCGGCGGCGCCGTCGCCATGCAGGCGGGCCGGGACCATTGGTGGGCCGACGCCTGCGACGGCCAGCCCAAGACCTGCGAGCCCGAGCGCATGAACGCGGAGGACCCGCTGTTCATCCTCTACACCTCGGGCTCCACCGGCAAGCCCAAGGGCGTGCTGCACACCACGGGCGGCTACATGGTGTGGGCGTCCTTCACCCATGAACTCGTGTTCGATTACCGCCCGGGCGAAGTCTACTGGTGCACGGCCGATGTGGGCTGGGTGACCGGCCACACCTACATTGTCTATGGCCCGCTCGCGAACGGGGCGACCACGCTGATGTTCGAGGGGGTGCCGAGTTGGCCCGACAATGGCCGCTTCTGGCAGGTGGTGGACAAGCACCAGGTCAACATCTTCTACACGGCCCCCACCGCCATCCGGGCGCTCATGCGCGACGGCGAGGGACCGGTGAAGAAGCACGCCCGCACATCGCTGCGCATCCTGGGCAGCGTGGGCGAGCCCATCAACCCCGAGGCCTGGCTCTGGTACTACCGCGTGGTGGGGGAGGAGCGCTGCCCCATCGTGGACACCTGGTGGCAGACGGAGACGGGCGGCATTCTCATCTCGCCGCTGCCCGGCGCCGTGGCCCAGAAGCCCGGTTCCGCCACCCTGCCGTTGCCGGGCGTGCAGCCGGCGCTTGTGGACGCGGAGGGCAAGCTGCTGGAGGGCGCCACCGAGGGCATGCTCGTCATCACGGACAGTTGGCCCGGCCAGATGCGCAGCGTCTATGGCGACCACCCGCGCTTCGTGCAGACCTACTTCTCCACCTTCCCCGGCATGTACTTCACCGGCGACGGCGCGCGGCGCGATGCCGATGGCTACTACTGGATCACCGGCCGCGTGGACGACGTGATCAACGTGGCCGGCCACCGGATGGGCACGGCCGAGGTGGAGAGCGCGCTGGTGGCCCACCCCAAGGTGGCCGAGGCCGCCGTGGTCGGCATGCCGCATGACCTGAAGGGCCAGGGCATCTATTGCTACGTGACGCTCAACGCCGGCGAGGAGCCTTCCGACGCGCTGAAGAAGGAACTCGTCGCCTGGGTCCGCAAGGAAATCGGCCCCATCGCGACGCCGGACGCCATCCAGTGGGCTCCCGGCCTGCCCAAGACGCGCTCGGGCAAGATCATGCGGCGCATCCTTCGCAAGATCGCCGCCAACGAGACCGACAGCCTGGGCGACACCTCGACCCTCGCCGACCCGACCGTGGTGGATGAGCTGGTGGAGAACCGCGTGGGGTGAAGGCGCATTGCATTTGATGCGCCCAAATCAGAAGTTTTCTGTTATATAAGGGACTCTCTTTATTTCAAGTTGAGAGGGAGAGGCCCACCATGCCGAAACAACCCAGAACGAGGCGCGCCGCACTTGCCGTGCTCGGCGCGGTCTCAGCGGTGGCCGTGATGGCCACGACCGTGTTCGCCCAGCCCGAGGACGAACTGCACGCCACCGCCCGCGAACTGTTCAGCCCCATCCCGTCCATGGTACCGAGCCTGCCCGGCAACCCCGTGACGCGCGAGAAGGTGGACCTCGGCCGCATGCTGTTCTTCGACCCGCGGCTTTCGGCCAGCGGCGTGCTGAGCTGCAACACCTGCCATAACCTGGCGATGGGCGGGGCCGACAATGTCGAGACCTCCATCGGCCATGGCTGGCAGCGCGGCAACCGCAACTCGCCCACCGTGCTGAACGCGGTGTTCAACGCCGCCCAGTTCTGGGATGGCCGCGCGGCGGACCTCCGCAGCCAGGCGGTCGGCCCCATCCAGGCCAGCGTCGAGATGGCCGCCACGCCGGAATTCGTGATGTCGGTGATGCAGTCCATCCCCGAATATGTGGAACGCTTCGGGCGCGCCTTCCCGGGCGAGGCCACGCCGGTCAGCTTCGACAACCTGGCCCGTGCCATCGAGGCCTTCGAGGCCACGCTGATCACGCCCAACGCCCGCTTCGACCAGTACCTGGAGGGCAACCGCAACATCCTGACCGCGCAGGAGCGCGAGGGGCTTCGCCTGTTCGTCGAGACCGGCTGCGTCGCCTGCCATGCGGGGATCAACCTCGGCGGCCAGGACTACTTCCCCTTCGGCGTGGTGGAACGCCCCGGCGCCGACCTGCTGCCGCCCGAGGACCGCGGCCGCTTCGCCGTGACCCGCACCGCAACGGATGACTACGTGTTCCGCGCCGTGCCGCTGCGCAACGTGGCCCTCACCGCGCCCTACTTCCACACCGGCCGCGTGTGGGACCTGCGGCAGGCTGTGGCCGTGATGGGCGTGAGCCAGTTGGGCCAGGCGCTGTCCGACCCGGAGATCGACGCCATCACCGCCTTCCTGCACACCCTGACGGGCGAGCAGCCACGGGTGGAACTGCCGCTGCTGCCGATCAGCACGGCCACCACCCCCCGGCCCTCGCCGGCCGCGCTGCCGGGCATGCCCGCGCCGCGCTGACCACGCCCCGCGTCCCCTGCGAAGGGGGCGCGGCTTGCCGCGTCCCGCAATGATCGCCCCACCCGATCCGCGTCATGAGAAATATCGGTTGGACCTTATATATTAGAAAGCGCATGGTCTGCGGGTCAGAACAACCAAGGACCCGACCGTGACCCAAAGCTCCGGCCTTCCCCGCCTCAACGAGGCGGCGCCCGCCTTCCAGGCCCGTACCACCCATGGCGACCGTTGCCTCGGCGACTACCAAGGGCGCTGGCTAGTTCTGTTCTCGCACCCGGCCGACTTCACCCCGGTCTGCACCACCGAATTCATGGCCTTCGCCCGGGCCCATGACCGCTTCGAGGCGCTGGGCTGCGAGCTGCTGGGCCTGTCCATTGACAGCCTGTTCTCGCACCTCGCCTGGGTGCGGAACATCGAGGAGAAGTTCGGTCAGTCCATCCCCTTCCCCATCATCGAGGACATCAAGATGGAGGTGGCCGGCGCCTATGGCATGGTCCATCCGGGTGCGGCCGACACCCAGGCCGTGCGCGCCACCTTCCTCATCGATCCCAAGGGCGTCCTGCGCGCCATGCTCTACTACCCGATGAGCAATGGCCGCAGCATCGAGGAGATCCTGCGCCTGCTGGTGGCGTTGCAGACCTCCGACGCGCATGGCGTCGCCACGCCCGAGGGCTGGGTGCCGGGCGACAAGGTGATCGTTCCCCCGCCCAAGACCGCCGCGGCCGCCGCCGCCCGGGCCGGCGAGGGCTACGAGACGACCGACTGGTATTTCTCAAAGCGCAGCCTCCCGGCCGCCTGAACGCGGCGCGCCGCCCCCTGGTGGTGGGCGGGCGGCGCATGTTCCCTCCTGCAGCAGGGCGGGCGGGAGCGCCGCGCTTCCGCCCCCATGCCCCCCGCTATCCCCGCCAGCCGAAGCGGGCGAAGGCGGCTTGGCCCTGCGGGCCGGTCAGGAAGGCATCGAGGCGCCGCACCTCCTCGCGCGCCGCGCCGCGGCGCGACAGCACCGCCCCGGCGGAGCGCCAGATGCGGAACGGCTCCTCGATCTCGACCAGGGCCGCGTGCTCGGGTGCGGCGATCTGCCAATGGTTCCAGACCAGCCAGACGTCATAGGCGTCGGGCTTCGTCCGCCATTCCTGCTGCGCCGCGCCGGTGTTGGGGGCGATGGCCACGATGCGCTCGCGCATCGCGCGCAGCAGCGCCAGCTCGCCCGTGCGGCCCGCGATGTCCTCGTACAGCGCCACCTGGCCGGCACCGCCGGTGGCGAGGATGCGCGCCTCGGCCGGTGGGCGGGCCAGCAGGTCGCGCAGCCCGGTGTAGCCGCGCGGGTTGCCCGGCCGCACCAGCAGCGCCGAGGGCCGCAGATAGAGGGTGCGGCGTGTGGCCGGGTCCAGCGCCTCGCCGAAGCGGGCCATGAACTCGTCCATCATGTATTCGGCGCCGGAAAAGACGAGGTCCGCCTCGGCGGCGACGCGCGGCGCCCATTGGGGCGTGGGGCCGGCGATGATCTCCACCGGCACGTCATGGGCGGCCTGGAAGGCGGCCGCCACGGCGCGCATGGCGGGCGCCGGCCCGCCGGGTCCGAAGCACCGGATGGGCGCGGGCGCCTGGGCACTCGCCAAAGCCGGGACGGCCAGCAGCGCGCCCGTCAGCAGGGCGCGGCGGGGGGTGTGCGGCATGGGCCCGCCCTCAGAACGGCATCACGCGGGTGCCGGCGGCCAGCATGCGCCCCGCCACCTCGGGCGGGGCGGCGGGGCGCACGCCCTCGGCCAGGCCCTCGGCGGTGATGCCGGCATTGGGCAGGTAGAGGGCGCAGACCTCGGCCCGCACGCCGGCCGCCACCATGTTGCGCAGCATCTGCGCGGGCGTGGCGTTCATGGGCCGCAGCGGGGTGGCGGCGGGCGGCTCGCGCCGGGCGATGTCGGCGGCGGGGCCGCAGAGCAGCACCTCCACCGTCGCGCCCTGCTGGCGCATCTGGCCGAGCAGCACGAAGGCCATGCCCTGGGTCTGCGTGTCGCCCGAGGTGATCAGCGCCAGCACGCGGGGGGTCTCGGCCCGGGCGGAAGAGACGGCGGCGGGAACGGCGGCGGCGAGGCCGGCGCGGGCCAGCGCGGCGGCGGCGAGGCGAGGGCAGGGGCGAAGGGTCATGGTCAGGTCTCTCTCGATGGGCCGGGTCGGGCCGAAGATGCGGCCTTCCATCAGCGAGAAACTATATATCAGACCTCACTACATAAGAACAAACTAAAATTCTGCGACAGCTATTCCGCCGGCGCCGGCGCCGGCGCCCCCCTCGGCCGGCACCGCCGCGCAATCCATTACTCCCGCCGGTCCACATAGACATAGGCCACCGGGACGAACAGCAGGCTCAGCAGCGTGGAGGTCGCCAGCCCGCCGATCACCACCAGCGCCATGGGCGCGCGGAATTCGCTCTCGGCCCCGATGCCGAGCGCGATGTGCCCCATGCCCGCAACCATCGCGATGGTGGTCATCACGATGGGCCGCGCGCGCTTGCGGCAGGCCTCGATGATCGCGTCCTCGCGCCCCAGGCGGCCGTCGGCGCGGATCATGATGGCGTATTCCACCAGCAGGATGGAGTTCTTCGCCACGATCCCCATCAGCATCAGCACGCCGATGACGGCCGAGACGCCCATGGCCTTCTGCGCCAGCAGCAGCGCCATCAAGGCGCCGCCGAGCGAAAGCGGCAGCGCCGACATGATGGTCAGCGGCTGGAGGAAGCCGCCGAACAGCAGCACCAGAACCAGGTAGACCAGCAGCACGCCCGCCCCGAGCGCCATCAGGAAGCCGCCGAACAGTTCCGCCATCACCTCGCTGTCGCCCGTGGGCCGGTTCACCACGCCGGGCGGCAGGTTGGACATGATGGGCAGGGCCGCCACCAGCCGCGTGGCGTCGCCGAGCGGCATGCCCCCCAGTTCGGCCTCCACCGTCAACTGCCGCTGCCGGCCGAGGCGGTCGATCTGCGCGGGCCCCGCGGCGTGCTGGATGTCAGCGACGGCCTCCAGCGGCACGGCGAGCCCGGCACGTCCTTCCACCCGAAGGGCGCGCAATTCCGCCATGTCGGCCCGCGCCTGCTGGTCGAGCATGACGCGGATGGGGATCTGCCGGTCAGCCAGGGTGAAGCGCGGCAGCGCCTGGTCCACATCGCCCACGGTCGCGAGCCGCACCGTGTTGGCGATGGCCGAGACGGAGACGCCCAGATCGGCCGCGCGGGCCTCGCGCGGGGTGATCTGCAATTCCGGCCGGGCCAGCGCCGCGGTCGAGCGCGCGCCGGAGAGCGCCGGGATCTCGCGCATCTGCGCCGCCAGCGCGTCGCCCGCCACGGTCAGTCGCTCCGGGTCATTGCCCACCAGCGTGACCTGGAGGCGCGAGCCGCTCTGCCCATCGGCGCCGAAGCGCACCCGCGCGCCGGGGATCATCTCCAGCTTCGGGCGCAGCAGGTTCTCGATCTCCACCTGACGCAGTGCGCGCTGCTGGAAGGGGACCAGGGTGGCCAGGATGTTGGCCGTCCGCGGGTCGCCGCTGCGGGTGACGCTGCCCAGCCCCGGGCCCCCGCCCCCGCCCACCAGCGTGCCCAGGCTGGCGAAGACCGAGGTAACCTCCGGCCGTTCACGCATGATGCGCGTGGCCTCGCGCACCACGGCATCCGTCTCGTCCAGCGTGGCACCGGGGGCGAGCTCGATGGACATGGAAATCCGCCCGCGATCGGCCCCCGGCACGAAATCCTGCGAGATCAGCGGGATCAGCGACAGCGAGAAGGCGAAGAACCCCACGCCGCCCAGGATGGTCAGCCGCTTATGGCGCAGGCACCAGCGCAGGGTCGCGCCATACCAGCGGCCCACCGCGCCCTCGGGCGGCGGCGCGCCCTGCTGGGGCTTGAGGAAATAGGCGCCCAGCAGCGGCGTCAGCAGCCGCGCCACCACCAGGGAGAACACCACCGCCGCCGCCACCGTCAGCCCGAACTGCCGGAAGAACTGGCCCGGGATGCCCGGCATGAAGGCCACCGGCACGAAGACGGCCAGGATGGTGGCCGTCGTCGCCACCACGGCCAGCCCGATCTCGGCCGAGGCATCAAGGGCCGCGCGGAACACGCTGATCCCCGGCTTCTGCCGGATGTGGCGGACGATGTTCTCGATCTCCACGATCGCGTCGTCCACCAGCACGCCCACCACCAGCGTCAGCCCCAGCAGCGTGACGTTGTTCAGCGAGAAGCCGAGCCAGTGCATCACCAGGAAGGTCGGGATGAGCGAGAGCGGCATGGCCAGCGAGGCCATGATGGTGGCCCGCCAGTCGCGCAGGAACAGGTAGACCACCAGCATGGCCAGGGCCGCGCCGAAGATCAGCGCCTCGATGGCCGCGTGGTAGCCGGCCAGGACGAAGGTGGCGGTGGTGCTGATGGGCGTGATCTCGACACCCTCCAGCTCCGCCGTCAGCGCGCGCGCGCGGGCCATCACCTGGTCGGCCACCCGCACCTCCGAGGAGCCGCGCGTGCGGAGGATCTCGAAGCCCACCACGGGCCGGCCATCGAGGCGCGCCGCCGTGCGCACCTCCGCCGTGCCGTCCTCGACGCTGGCGAGGTCGCCCAGCCGCGCCGTCCGGCCATTGGGCAGGATGATGCTGCGCTCGCGCAGTTCGTCCACCGTCAGCGCGGAGCCGAGGGTGCGGATGGCCTGCTCGCCCGTGCCCAGGGTGCCGCGGCCGCCGGGCAGGTTGATGTTCTGCTCGCGGATCTGCGCGTTCACCTGGTTGGCGGTGATGCCCAGCGCCAGCAGCCGGTCCGGCCGCAGCGCCACCCGGATCTCCCGGTTCACGCCCCCGACGCGGTTCACCTGCGCCACCCCGGGCACCGCCAGCATGGCCTTGGCGATGGTGTCGTCCACCAGCCAGCTCAATTCCGGCACCGTCATGCGCGGCGAGGCCACCGTGAAGGTGACGATGGCGCCGCCCGTCGCCTCCACCCGCGTCACCACCGGATCGCGGATGCCGGCGGGCAATTCGCTGCGGATGCGCCCCACCGCGTCGCGCACATCGTTCGAGGCGCGGTCGATGTTGGTGCCGAGGATGAACTCGATGACGGTGGTGGAACTGCCATCCACCACGGTGGAGCGGATGGACTTCACCTGCCCCAGGCCCGAGACCGCATCCTCCACGCGCCGCGTCACCTGGCTTTCCATCTCGGTGGGCGCCGCACCCGACTGCACCACCGAGACCACCACCGCCGGCAAATCGAGGTCCGGCGTGTTGTTGATGCGCAGCATGGGGTAGGAGAACAGGCCCGCCACCGTGAGCAGCAGGAAGATGACGGTGGTCGCGACCGGGTTGTGGATGGCCCAGCCCGAGATGTTGCGGTGCTGCGGTTCGATCTGGCTCAAGGCGTGGCGGCCCGTACCAGATCCCCGTCGGCCAGGAAGCCCGCGCCCGAGGTCACCACAAGCTCACCCGCGGAGAGACCCTCGCTCACCTCCACCCAGCCATCCACGCGGCTGCCCAGCTCCAGGCGGCGCAGGCGCACGCGGCCCGTGCCCCCCGCCGCGGCATCGGGCGCCAGGGTGAAGACGGCGGGCGCGCCGTCGCGGAACACCACCGCCCCCGCGGGCACCAGGACGGCCGGGCGGGCCGGGCCCATGATCTCAGCGCGGGCGAACATGCCGGGCAGCAGGCCCGCGCCCTCCGGCAGCGCGATGTGCACCAGCCCCAGCCGGGTTTCGGGCGCGACGATGGGCGCCACGGCACGCACCTCGGCCCGGATGTCCCGCCCGCCATGGCGCACCAGCGCGGGCTGGCCCGGCGCGATGCCGTCCAGGTCGAGTTCCGGCACGCGGGCGTTCAGTTCCAGCCGGCCGTCGCGCACCAGGCGCAGCAATTCCTGCCCCGCCCCCGTGACGGCACCCAGCCGCACCGTGACGCGCGAGACGAAGCCATCAGCGGGGGCGGCGATGCGCGTCTGGGCCAGGCGCGCCACGACCTCGTCGCGCCGGGCGATGGCGGCGGCAAGCCGCGCCTCGGCCTGGGCGACGCCGGCCTGGCGCTGTTCCAGCACCTGGCGGGGGCCGATATTCGTGCTGGCCAGGGTCTGGGCGCGGGCCACCTCGCTGCGGGCGAGGTCGAGGGTGGCGC
>JBHYDO010000026.1:0-24848 GCA_051860645.1 Roseococcus sp. | reverse complement strand
CGATGACGAAGGCCGCCTGGTCCAGGTCGAACAATTCGGGATCGCGCGCAAGCCTGACCTTCGGCGTGTCGGTCACAGCAGCACGCGCGTGCCGCTGCGCGGCGCCCAGTTGGCCACCGGCGTGGTGCGGCCGCGCAGATAGGCGCGCGTGCGGACGAAGCCGTTCACCGAGACCTGCAAGGCCAGGAACCGCTCCAGCACCGCCGCCAGCAGATAGAGGCCGCCGGTGTTCCAGGCCTGCGCCTCGAAGGTCAGCCCCACCTCCAGCCCGCGCGCGAAGACGCCCGGCCGCTGGCCCGGGATGCGCGCCACGCCGGTGCCCGCCTGCACCGAGACCAGCGCCGCGATGGCGCCGCGCGTCTCCGGCGTGTCGCGCAGGTCGTGCAGGCGCAGCATCTCGCGCAGCGCCGCCGCCGCATCCGGCCCGCCCATCACCGAGAGATGGTTCAGCGCCAGGTGCGACACCAGCCGCCACGCCCCGCGCTCGCGCAGCGGCGGCCGCAGGGTGGCGGTGGGGGCGGACAGGCACTCCACCACTGGCTCGGCCGGGGCGGTGGGGTCGTTGATGCGCAGCCGGGGCTGGCCGCCGCCGAAGGGCAGCAGGTCCGGCAGGTCGCGGTTGAGGCACAGGCCCTCGATGGTCAGCACGCCATCGGCCGGCGCCTCGGGGCGGAAGGCGGGGTCGCACAGCAGCAGCCGCGTCTCGGTGCCGGGCAGGGGCGCGGGGGCGGGGCCGCGCGCGGCCACCCACTGCATCGGCGCGGCCTCGGCCTCCTCGCCCGCGTCGCGTGCCAGGCGCTGGAAGGGCAGCACCACGCGGCGGCGGCCATCGGGGCGGCTCTCGCGCACGCCCTCCACGCTGTAGAGTTCGAGGCCCGCGGGGCGGCGCACATCGGGAGTGACCAGCCAGTCCGACTGCGTGCCGTCCATGGCGATCGGCTCGCAGCGGTGCGGGAACAGGTTCACGATCGGCGTGCAGTGCAAGGCCAGGCTGTCGGCGCCGACCACGCGCTCCAGCTCCGGCGCACCACGGTTGAAGTAGAGAAACACCTCCAGCCGGTCGGTGCGTTGCAGCAGCGTGCGGGCTTCAAGGCCGCCGATCTCGATGTAGAGGAACTTCTCCGGGTGGGCGAAATACTCGGTGAGAAGCCGGTGGCCGTCGAAGGCGCGCTGCGGCCAGGGGAGTGCGGCCTCCTCCCGCTCGAAGCCCACGGCGCGGACGCGCGCGGCATCGAGCAGGGTGGGGGCGGCATCATTCGGGCCGTCGGCGAGTGCCACGCCCACGCAGGCGGTGGCCAAGAGTTCATGGAGCCCGGCCGAGACCTGGTGGCTGCCGCGCAGGTGCAGCCGCAGTGTGTCGAGGCCCGCCTCGGCGAAGCTCAGCCCATCGGCGGTGGTGCGCAGCACGAGGCGCAGGCAGGCGGCGGCGCCCGGCGCGCGCGGGTTGGGCGGGGCGTCGAGCGGCAGGCCCATCAGCTTCGCCGCCTCGATCCGCACCGGCCAGAGCGTCACGGCGTGGCAGGTGAGGTAGCGCAGCACCTCGCCGCGCACCGGCTCGGTCTCGATGGGCGTGCCGCGCTTCACCATTGCAGGGCCGCGCGCATCGCGGCGCGGCGAGAGGCGCACGGTCGCCATGCTGGGCACCGGCGCCAGCAGATGCGGGGAGAGCAGTTCCAGCAGCGCGTCGGTGATTTCGGGCAGTTCGTCGTCCAGCCGCTGCTGCACGCGACCGGCGAGGAAGGCGACGCCCTCCAGCAGCCGCTCCACATGGGGGTCGTCCACCGTGCCGTCGGCGGCGATGCGCAGCCGGCCCGCCACCTTCGGGTTGGCCTGGGCGAAGTCCCCCGCCAGGCGGCGCAGCGCGGCCAGTTCGCGGTTGTAGAAGGGCAGCAGGCTTTCGCTCATCGCCGCTCAGCCCCGCTCGGCCACGCGGACTTCGTGGCTGACCGCTTCCACCAGCGTCTCGAAGCTGATGGGCTCGGGCATGGGCTCGGCGCGCAGCACGGCGTCCACGCGCAGGCGCAGCGTGCGGTCGAGCTCCTGGCCGGAATCGCGCAGCGTCACCTTCACCGAGAGCAGGCGCGGTTCGAAGCGGCGGATCATGCGCTCCACTTCGAGCGCCAGCGCCTCGCGCCGCTCGGGCAGGGCGTAGCTGCCGGCCGTGGCGTCCGGGATGCCGTAGCCGAGCGGCGAGAGCGCCAGTTCGGGCAGGGTGCCGGGCAGCGGCCAGCGGCGGCGGCGGGCGTTGAGCAGCGCCTCCAGGTCGCGCCGGACGGCGGCGCGCAGCTTCTCCGTGGCCTCGGCGAGCTTCAGCGGCTCCTCCTCCAGCCGGTCGGGACGGTCATCCATCAGCCGGTCCAGCAGCGGCATCCGCACGCGCTGGTTCACCGGGCGCGCCGTGGGGCGGTCACTCATCCGAAGCGCAGGGCGGCGATGTCGGCGAGCGCCACCGCTTCCTCGCCCACCAGGAACAGGCGCTGGCCATGGCCGCGCACCGGGCCGGGGCCCTCGGTCCATTCCGTGGCGCGGCCGAGGCGGATGGCGTCGGCATGGCCGACGGCGCCGGGGTAGATCGTGGGCATGTAGACCACGCCCTCGGTGCCGTCGCGCAGGGTGATGGTGGTGCGGCGCCAGGCAAGGTCGCGCGGGCGGCGGGGCGCTTCGAATTCCAGGCTCTCGATGCGCTCGACGGGCACCAGGATGTGGTCTCCGCCGGTGGTCAGCACCTCGACCATCGGGGCCATGAGGTCGTCGGCGTCTCGGAAATCCTCGAAGGCCACGCTGGTGCCATCGGCCAGTTCGGCGGTGCCCGGCATGGCGGGGCGCGCTTCCTCCGCGGCCAAGGCGGCGGCCTCGGCCTGCGCCATCTCACCGGCGCGGGCCAGCACGGCGGCGCGCAGTGCGGCGGTCTGGGCGGGCGTCGCGTCCTCGCCCGAGAATTGCGGCGCGCGGCCCTCGGCCCAGACCTGCTGGCGGATCACCTCGGCACGCAGCAGCTTGCGGAATTCGAGGACCGCGGGCGAGGGTTCGTCCAGCACGGCGGCATCGAGCATGCGGTCCGCGCGCTCGGCGTCGCCGTTGAACAGCAGCAATTCGGCCAGCAGCCAGCGTGCCCCGGAATCGCGCGGAGCGGCCTTCACCGCCGCCTGCGCGGCCGCGATGGCCGCCGCCAGATGCCCCGCCTTGAAAGCCTCGCCCGCCGATGCCATCGCGTCCGTTCCTTGTTGTTCAGGCAGCCTGTCGCGGCGCCGTCAGTTCGGTGACGAGGCGGAAGGAGGCCCCCACCTCGTCCAGCTGGTAGTGTGGCTGCAACATGATGGTGCAGCCATAGGTGCCGGGCTTGCCGGGGCGTTCGCGCACCTCCACCCGCGCATCGCGCAGCGGGTAGCGCGAGGCCGTGTCGCCGCCGCCGGCCAGCCCGCTGATGTGCTTGCTGAGCCAGGTCTGCAGGCGGAGTTCCACATCCTCGGCCGAGGCGAAGCTGCCCACCATGTCGCGCCCCATCAGCTTCACGATGTGCGCGAAGCGCGAGACGCAGAGCACGCTGTTCAGCTGCGAGGAGAGCCGCTGGTTGGCATTGGCGGCATCGCCCGTCATCCGGGGCGGGCGGTGCAGGGTGGCCACGGCGCCGAAGCTCGCTTCGGGCAGGGCTTCGAGGCCGCAGAAGGCGATCATCTCGGCCTCGGCCGCCTGGCGTTCCTGTTCGTCCGTCAGTGAGATTTCCAGCGGCGGGCGCGGCGGGGGCCCGGGCGGGTCGGCGCGGAAGCGCTCGTGCGGCAGCGTTTCCACCACGCCGCCCATGGCGTCCCAGCCAGGTTCGGCGCCGCGAATCTCGGCGGGCCAGCGGTAGCGCGCGAAGGCGCGGGCGGCGACGGCGGCCATGGCATAGATGGGCGCGGTCCAAACCCGTGCGCTGGGGCCCTTCGCGTGCTCGCGATAGCGGAAGCGGTCGGCGCGGGTGCCGTCGGCGCGCCACAGCGGACGACCCAGCGTGCGCGGCAGCACCATGGCGAGGAAGCGCGTGTCCTCGCGCGCGGCCAGGCCACGCCAGCGCGCGCGTTCGGGCGTGCGCAGCGCCTCGGTGATGTTCAGCGTGGGCCCGGCGTCATGGAAGTCATCGAGCCCCAGCAGCGCGGGCGCGGCTGGCAGCACGAAGGGGCAGAAGGACGCGGCCGCGATGCCGGCCAGTTGCGCCAGCGCGGTGATGTCGTCCACCGGATGATCAGGGCCGGGGCCGCCGCGGATCTGGTAGTCGGCCACGACCATGCCGTAGGGCTCGCCACCGGGTGTGCCGAACTCCTCCTCGTAGACCAGGCGGAACAGGGCGGAGCGGTCGAACTCCACCGCGCGCTCCAGGTCGCGCGCCACCTCGGACCAGCGGGCGGGCAGCAGGCGCACCTTCACCAGTCGGTCCTGCACGAAGCCATCCACCAGCCAGCGCAACCCCCGCCAGGAGCCTTCCAGGCGGGTGAGGCGCGGCGCGTGCAGCACGCGGTCGAGCTGCCTTGAGATGGCCGCGTCCAGCGCCACGATGTCGCGGTCCAGCGCTTCGGTCAGGCGATCGGCGCGGTCGGGCGCGGCGGCGATGGCGCGCAACGCCTCGGTGCCGAACCAGTCGCGCAGCATCGCGGCGGGGTCCTGGTTGGCCAGGAATTCCGCCACCGCCGCGGCTTCGGGCGCGCCGGCGCCAAAGAACCGGCCGCCCAGCACGGTGGCGCGCAGCGCGGTCATGCCGGCCCTCCGCGCGCGCGCGCCCCGCTCAGGACTTCTGCGGGATGCGCGCGACCATGCGCATGGAGGTGGTGAGTTCCTCCATCTGCAGCCAGGGCCGCAGATAGGCGACGGCGTTGTAGGAACCAGGCTTGCCCGGGATTTCCTTCACCTCGACCTTCGCCTCGCGCAGCGGATATTTCGCTCGGGATTCCTGGCCGGCGCCCTCCATCGGGTTCACGTAGTTCTGGATCCAGCGGTTCAGCCAAGCCTCGACGTCGGTGGCCTCCATGAAGCTGCCGATCTTGTCGCGCGCCATCACCTTCAGGAAGTGCGCAAAGCGGCTGGTCGCCATGATGTAGGGCAGGCGCGCGCTGATGGCCGCGTTCGCGGTCGCTTCCGGCCGGTCGTATTTCTTGGGCTTCTGCGTGGTCTGCGCGCCGAAGAACACGCTGTAGTCGGTGTTCTTGTAGTGGCAGAGCGGCAGGAAGCCGTTGTTGGACAGCTCCGCCTCGCGCCGGTCGGTGATGCCGATCTCGGTCGGGCACTTGGTGTCGAGGTCGCCGTCGTCGGAGGTGAAGACATGGGCGGGCAGGTTCGTCACCTTGCCGCCACCCTCGGCGCCGCGGATGGCGGTGCACCAGCCATATTGCGCGAAGGCATCGGTCAGGCGCGCGGCGTGCACATAGGCCGCGTTCATCCAGCAGTAGTCGCTGTGCTCCATCGCGCGGGCGGTGCCGTCATCGTTGAAGGGCGCCTCCTCATAGGCGAATTCGTCGATGGGCTTGGTGTTCGCGCCATAGGGCAGGCGCGCGATGACGCGCGGCAGCACGAGGGTGACGAAGCGGCTGTCCTCGGTGTCGCGGAAGCTGCGCCACTTCGCGTATTCCGCCGTCTCGAAGATCTTGGTGAGATCGCGCGGGCGGGACAATTCGCGGTAGTCGCTGAAGCCGAACATGCCGGGGCCCGCCGCCGAGACGAAGGGCGCGAAGCCCGCCGCCGCCACGTTGGACATGAGGCGCAGCGTCTCGATGTCGTCCGGGTGGTTGGTCCACTCATAGTCGCCCACCAGCGCGCCATAGGGCTCGCCGCCGGGGGTGCCAAACTCGTTCTCGTAGATCTTCTTGAACAGGCCGGACTGGTCGAACTCCACCGCCCGCGTCAGGTCGCGGTTCAGCTCGCGCTTGCTCGCCTGCAGCAGCCGGATCTTGAGGCTCGTTCCCGTCTCGCTGTTCATCACGAGGTGGTGCAACCCCCGCCAGGAGCCCTCAAGCTTCGTGAATTTTTCGTGATGCATCACCGCGTTGAGCTGCTGCGACAGCTTGCGGTCGATCTCGGCGATGGCGCGGTTAAAGGTCTGCGTCAGGTTGCGGCTGTAGGTGACGGTGCCCTTCAGCGCCTCCTCGGTCAGCGCCTTGATCAGTTCCTGCGCGCGGTCGCGCTCGGTCTGGCGCGTGGCGCCCAAGACCTGGTCGAGCAGCGAGACGCCGTCTTCGGTGGTGGTGGTGGCGCCGGCCGCGCCGGGTGCGCCCTGGGTTCCGCTCATGGCTCAGCCCTCCTGCTTGTCGAGGCCGAGCTGGGCGGAAAGCGCCTTCAGCTTCGCGTCATCCTGTAACACCTCGTCCAACAGTTCTTCGAGCTGCTGCGAGTTGTCCACCTTGCTCATCATGTCGCGCAGCTTGGCGCGAGTCTCCATCAGCGCCTTCAGGGCCGGCACCTGCTCTGCCACGCGGGCCGGCTCGAAATCCTCGATGGACTTGAACTTCAAGTTCACCGCCATCTCGCTGCCATCGCCGGCCAGCGTGTTCTCTACCTTCATCTGCAGCCCGGGCGCGATGCGCGCCATGACGTCGTTGAAGTTGTCGCGGTCGATCTGCGTGAACTTCCGCTCGGCCAGCGGCTTCAGCGGCTCCGTCGGGTCGCCGGCGAAGTCTCCCATCACGCCGACGATGAACGGCAGCTCCCGCTCGATGGCAGCGCCTTCCGTCTCGACGTCGTAGGTAATGTGCACGCGCGGCTTGCGCACGCGGTTCAACTTGTCATGAACGGAGCCCGACATTGCATCTCCCTGGCGCCTGAGCGCCGGCCTTGCCTTCGTGTTTCAAAGGTTCGCGTCTGCCCGCGCGGGCCCATGCCACACGCCGCGCGCGAGCCTAGGTCGAAGCTCTCCACCGCGTCAACGAGAAGCCGACGCCGTCGGGGCAAGTCTGAACCAGGGGGGGCGGCTACTCGTCCGGGTTGGTCGGACGGATGCCGAGCGCGGTCAGCATGCCGGTGCGCGCCGTCTCGTCCTGCAACACCTCCGCCAGCAGTTGCGGCAGCGTCAGCCGCCCGCGCCGCGCCGCATCGGCCAGGGTGTAGGCCAGGAAGGAGTGCGGCTCAGTCTTCTGGAAGAATTCCGAAATCTGCTCCAGCGTCTTCAGCGCCTGCTCGCGGTTGGCGATGCTGCCCGCGGAGACGGCGAAGCCCGGCGCGGCGGCGGCCCCGGCCACGGGCGCGCCCGGTGCCGCCACGCCCATCTCGGCAGGCGCCTCACCCGATGCCTCGGCCATGGCGCCGCCCAGCCGCCGTGCGATGTCGGCCATGCGCTCCAGCACATCGGCGACGCGGCGGGTGGAAGGGCCATCCATCCCGAAGCGGGCATCGGCCTGGGTGGCGTAGTCGCGCCAGGCGGCCTGGGATTGCGCCACCTCCGCCGCCAGGCGCAGCAGGCCTTCGCGGCGGAACTTCGCCTCGGTCTCGATCGTGTCCAGCGGCAGCACGCCCTGGGCATAGCGGCGCTCCCGCCGCTCCTCGTCGGCGATGCCGGCCGTCTCCATGGCGGTGTCATACTGGTGTAGCGTCAGCCGGCCGCCGCCCGGCCGGTCGAACAGCACCACGCGCCGCAACGGCTGCATGATGGTGCCGTCGCGGTCACCGCCGTCCAGCCCGCCCAGCGGGTAGGAGCGCCCGTCCAGCCCGTCCTCGTCGGGCAGCGGGTGGCCAGCCTCCCAGTGATGTTCGAGCAGGCCGGCCATCACCTTCGCGCCAGCCGTCAGTCCGCGCAGCCCTTCCAGGCGCACCAGCGATTCCGTGAGCCAGGCCGCCACCTCGAAATCCCGGGTGCGGTCGGTCAGGGCCTCCAACGCCAGCTTGCGCACCTGGCGCCAGCCCTCCGGGACAGCGCCCTCGGCATCCTCCTGACTGTCGCGCGCGCGGTCCTCGTCGCGCGCGCCGGAGACGGCGTCGCGCAGCCGGTAGTAGAGGGAGGTGGCCGACTTGTCGTCGCGCAGGAATTCGCCCGCGCCGTTTCCGCTCTCCAGCGGCGCCACCAGGGCGGCCACATCCACGACGTCTTCGCTCATCGCCTCCGGCTCCAGCCCGTTGGGGGCAGGCTAGAGCGGGAAGCCCGCGGAGGGAATCACCAAACGGACGCCCGGCGCCGGGAAATCCGCCATCGGCGCCGCGCCGCCCCTGGGGGCGGGGAGAGGGTCGCTGCTGGACAGCCCCGCCGCCTCGCCCTTAGCCTGTGGTTGTCGCGTCGCGGACGCGCGGGAGGAGTGTCGGCTTCATGGTGGCCATTGACCTGAAATCCCTCGTTGCGCGGCTGACGGATGTCGCGCGGCGGCAATTCGAGGCCGCCCTCGGCCTGACGGTGGCGCGAACGCACTACAATGTCGAAGCCGAGCACGTCCTCATCAAGCTGGTGGAGGCACCGGGCAGCGATGTCTCCGCCATTCTGAAGGATGCCGGCATCGACCCCGGCGCGGTGCTGAACGAGTTGACCCGCGCGCTGGACAAGATGCGCACCGGCAACGGCCGCGCCCCCGGCCTCTCGCCCGACATCGTGGCCTGGCTGCGCGAGGCCTGGCTGATCACGAGCCTGGAAGCGAACCAGGGCCGGATCCGCAGCGGGCACATGCTGGCCGCCCTGCTGGCCGATGAGGGCCTGGCCCGCACCGTGAAGGACAGCGCGCCGAGCCTGCTGAAGATTCCCGCCGATGCGCTCCGGCGGAACCTCGAAGCCATCACCAAGGGCAGCGAGGAAGCCGCGCAGGCGGGTGCCGCCGCCGCGCCAGGTGCGCCCGCCGCCCCGTCCGGCGAGGGCGCACCACGCGCGGGCGGCCCGCTGGACCAGTTCTGCACGGACCTGACCGCCCAGGCCAAGGCCGGCAAGATAGACCCCATCCTCGGCCGCGATTCCGAGATCCGGCAGATGGTGGACATCCTCACCCGCCGCCGGCAGAACAACCCGATCCTCACCGGCGAGGCCGGCGTGGGAAAGACCGCCGTCGTGGAAGGCCTGGCGCTGCGAATTGCCCAGGGCGAAGTGCCCGATGCCTTGGCGAAGGTGCGCGTCATGTCCCTCGACCTCGGCATGCTGCAGGCCGGCGCGGGCGTGAAGGGCGAGTTCGAGAACCGCCTGAAGGGCGTGATCGACGCCGCCAAATCCTCGCCCACCCCGGTCGTCATGTTCATCGACGAGGCGCACACCCTGATCGGCGCGGGCGGCGCGGCAGGCCAGAACGACGCAGCGAACCTGCTCAAGCCCGCTTTGGCCCGCGGCGAGATGCGCTGCATCGCCGCCACCACCTGGGCCGAATACAAGAAGTATTTCGAGAAGGACGCCGCGCTGACCCGCCGCTTCCAGGTGGTGAAGGTGGAGGAACCCACCCTGCCGCTGGCCAACGCCATGCTGCGCGGCCTGGTCGCCACGCTGGAGAAGCACCACGGCGTGCGCATCCTGGACGAGGCGGTGACCGAGACGGTGCGCCTCTCGGCCCGCTACATCCCGGCGCGGCAATTGCCGGACAAGGGTGTCTCCCTGCTCGACACCGCCTGCGCGCGCGTGGCGATGAGCCAGGCCGCCATCCCCGCCGCCATCGAGGACCGCACGCGGCGCCTTGCGCTGATCGCGACCGAGCTTTCCGCCCTCGGCCGCGAGACGGCGACGGGCGGCGACCATGCGAAGCGCATCACTGCGCTGACCGAGGAACAGGGCGAGGTCGAGACCCATCTCGAAGCGCTGAAGACGCGTTGGGAGCAGGAGAAGGCCCTCGTCACCCGCATCCGCGAACTGCGCGAGGGGCTGGAGGCGCCGCCGGAGGGCCATGACACGGAGGCCGCGCGAGCTGAACTCGCGAAGGTGACCGACGAACTCCACGCGCTCCAGGGCGAGGAGCCGCTGGTGCACCCCGTGGTGGATGGCCAGGCGGTCTCCGAGGTCGTCGCCACCTGGACCGGCATCCCGCTGGGCCGCATGGCGGGCGACGAGATCAAGTCGGTGCTGACCCTGCAGGACCAGCTCATGCGGCGCGTCGTGGGCCAGGACCACGCGCTGGCCGCCATCGCGGAGGCCATCCGCACCAACCGCGCGGGCCTCGCCGACCCGCGCAAGCCCATCGGCGTCTTCCTGATGGCCGGCACCTCGGGCGTCGGCAAGACCGAGACGGCGCTGGCGCTGGCGGACCTGCTCTATGGCGGCGAGCAGAACCTCACCACCATCAACATGAGCGAGTTCAAGGAAGAACATAAGGTTGCAACGCTGATGGGCAGCCCGCCCGGCTATGTGGGCTATGGCGAGGGCGGCGTGCTGACCGAGGCGGTGCGGCGGCGCCCCTACAGCGTGATTCTCCTGGATGAGATGGAGAAGGCGCACCCCGGCGTGCAGGACGTGTTCTACCAGGTCTTCGACAAGGGGAACATGAAGGACGGCGAAGGGCGCGACATCGACTTCAAGAACTGCGTCATCATCATGACGTCCAACGCCGGCACCGACACCATCGCGAAGCTCTGCGCCGACCCCGAGACGGCACCGGAGCCCGAGGCGCTGGTGGAAGCCCTGCGGCCCGATTTGCTGAAGGTGTTCAAGCCCGCCTTCCTCGGCCGCTGCAACGTGGTCATCTACTATCCCTTGGCCGATCATGTCCTGAAGCAGATCGTCGGCCTCAAGCTCGGCAGCATCGGCAAGCGCGTGCGCGAGAGCTATGGTGTCGCCTTCGAGGTGGATGACGCCGTGCCGCTGGTCATCGTCGAACGCTGCCGCGAGGTGGAGAGCGGCGCCCGCAATATCGAGAATATTCTGAACCGCACATTGCTGCCCCAATTGTCCGCCGGGATTCTGGGGCGTCTTGCCGAGGGCAGGACGATCTCGCGGGTGGCGGTCGGTTTGGAGGCGGATGGCAGTTTCAGCTACAATCTAGACTAGAGAGGTTGTAGCTTCGCAGACGAAACCGAGGACGGACCGCCCCACCCAGGGTGGTGATCGTGCTGGGTCCATGTGCCGCTGACGCCGACCGGGGCCCCGCCCCGTGTGAACGGCGGGTTCGGCATGCGTTTCTCAGGTGGCGGGATGTTCCCGCCATCCGAACCACCGGTCCCACCCCCCGCCGCGGGGTGAGGGCTGGCCCCCAAGGGCGCGGCGCGCGGAGTGGAAACGACATGGCTGCTTTTCTGAAGATCGGTGACATCAAGGGGGAGACCACGCAGCTCACCCACAAGGAATGGATCGAGGTCAACTCCTTCCAGATGGGCGTGGGCCGCGGCATCTCCTCCGGCGTGGGCGGCGGTTCCAAGCGCGAGGCGACCGCGCCTTCCGTCAGCGAGGTCGTCGTCACCAAGACGATGGACATCTCCTCGCCGCTGCTGCTCAAGGCGGCCATCGGCGGCAAGGCCGTCGTCGCCAAGATCGAGCTGACGCAGACCGACAACAGCGGCAAGCATGTCGCGTTCCAGAAGTACATCCTGACCGACACGCTGATCTCGGGCTACAGCATCTCCAGCAGCGGTGACCGTCCGATGGAGAGCCTCAGCCTGAACTTCACCAAGCTCGACAGCGAATACCTCGACATCAACGACAAGTTCGAGTCCAAGACGACGGGCCACGTGATCTACGACATCGCCAAGTCCGAGCTGAGCTGAAGAACCGCGCGCCGCCGGCGCCGGGAAAACCCCGGCGCCGGCGCCTGGCGCGGCCGGTCAGGTGCGCACCACCACTGCGCTGACATTGTCACGGGCGCCCGCCCTGATGGCAGCCTCCACGAAGCCGGACGCCTCCATCCCGGCCGCCAGCATGGCGCCGAGCTGGGCCTCCGGCAGATCCTTGAACAGGCCATCGCTGCACAGCAGGAAGCAGTCGCCGGGGTGCAGGCGCTCCGCCAGCTTGTCCAGCACCACCTCGCCCTCCTGCCCCACGGCGCGGGTGATCACGTTCGCATGCGGGTGGCTCTCCGCGTCCTCCATCGCCAGCAGCCCGGCATCCACCATCTCCTGCACCGCGCTATGGTCACGCGTCACGCGGCGAAAGCTGCCGTCGCGCAGCAGATAGAGCCGGCTGTCCCCGGCCCAGAGGGCCGCGAAATAGCCGCCGCGCAGCAGCACCACCACCACGGTGGAGGCAATGATGCCCCCCGGCCCCCGCTCCAGCGCCCGCACCCGCAACTCGGCATGCACCGCGGCCAGCCGCAGCCGCACCTGGGCAAGCATCTCGGCGGCCGTCAGCCCGGGCGGGATGGCCTCGAGTGCCGCCGCGATGGCGGCGCTGGCCACATCGCCCGCGCCATGCCCGCCCGCGCCATCGGCCACGGCCCAGAGGCCGAGGTCGGGCCGGGACACCACCTGGTCCTCGTTGCGCGGGCGCACCGCGCCGGGATGGGTAGCGGCGGAACAGCGGGTCATGCCGTCACCACAAGCAGGTGCAGGAAATCTGCGGCGCGGGGCATGGCGCGCGGAGGGGCGCCATCGGTCCAGAACAGGCTGCGTCCATCCAGCGTGGCGTCGGGATCGTCCTCCGGGGCGGGGGGCAGCCGGGCCAGCAGCGCGTCGGCGTCCGGCCCGCCCGCGCGGGCGGCGAGCGCTGCCTCCTCCAGCGCCGCGTACCACGCGGCCGGCGGTGGCAGGGCGGCGGCCGGCAGCACGGCCGCCAGCGTGAGCGGGAAGCGCCTCCCCACCTGGTCGGCCGAGGTGACCAGCACGCCCATGGCAGCCTGTGGGCCGCAAGCGCCGGGGGCGAGGCGGAATCGCCAGGGAGGGGCGGCGTCCCAGGCGGTCTCCCAGCCCTCGCCGAGTGCGGCGCGCGCCGCCTCCATCCCCCGGGAGAGCCAGTCATCCCAGGGGTCCACGAAGCTGCGCGGCAGCACGCGGCGCACGAAATCCCCGTGCGCGGGAAGCTTGCCGAACAGCCCGGTGCCGACGCTTTCCACGCTCAGTTCGGGGGCGGCAGGGCGGGGCAGCGGAACTCCAGCAATTCGCGCAGGCCGAAGGGGTTCACGCTGCTCGGCGCCACCAGCAGGAATTCCGCCGTGCGGTCCCCGCGCGTGACGATGAGGCGGAAGCGGTCCGGATCGCGCGTCGCGATCACGCGGTTCAGGAACACCAGCCGCAGCGTGGCCCAGGGTCCGTCGAAGGCGAGGTCCCCGGCCGAGGCGGGCGGGTCGAAGCGCAGCGTCACCGGGTGCTCGGCCGGGAAGGCGAGTTCGATGGGCCGCCCGCCGCCGCCCGGGGCCAAGGCGTGCTGCCCCCCCGATGCCTCCAGCGTGGCGGAGGTCGCCGCCGCCGAGATCCCCTGCGGGATGAGCTGGAAGCGGAAGCCGGTGGAGCCGGCGCCGGGGAAGAAGGCCTCGCGGATGGCCTGGGCGCGCTGGAACTGCCCGAGATCGGCCGCAGAGATGGGCGGCGCGAGCCCCTCCGCCGCCACCGGCTGCCAGGGGCTCTGAGTCACGTCGGCATAGGGGCGGATGTTCTGGGCGAAGAAGCTGTCCATGATGCCGCCCGGCCCGAACATCCGCAGGAAGTCGCCCGAGGGCATGTCGGGCGCGGCCAGCGTGCGGCGGAACGGGAAACGCTGCTCCAGCCCGCGGCAGAAGGGGCCCGCGCGGCCGCCCCCGGGGCCCCCCGCCGCGCCCCCCGCCCGCGCCCGCTGCGTGGCCTGCGCCAGCGCGGTGAGCCAGGCACGCAGCGGCTCGGGCTGGCGCTGCGCCTCCGACAGCAGCCGCTGCCCGGGGTCGAGCCCCTGGGCGGGCGGGAGCACCGTGCCCGGCGGTGCATTGGCCAGCCGCGCCACCTGCACATAGAGATCGTTCAGGATGGCCAGCACGCCGTCCAGCGGCGCGCCGGAGGCCTCGCGCAGCGGCTGGAAATGGGGTTCCACCACGCGCGCCACGGCGGCGGCACCGCCATCGCCCGCCGCCGCGCCGACCGCCACCGCCAGGCGCGACGCCGCGGCACCGGCCGCCGCCTGCGCGGCCTGCGCCACCGCGCCGGCCGCCGCCGCGACACCCTCCGGGGCCGTGCCGGGCGAGAGTTCCCGCGCGATGGCCCGCAGCAAATCCTTCATGGGCGAGTTGGGCGCGCCCAGCAGGTTCAGCGCCTCGGCCGAGGCGTTCAGGCTGGTCAGCGGCGGCAGGACGAGATCGCCCAGCAGCGCCTCCCAGGCGCGGACATAGTCGGCGGCGTAGAGCGCCAGGATGTCCGCCTCCAGCCGGCGCGGATCGCCCGCGCCGCCGGTCACGGCCTCGGGCCCCAGCACCCAGCTTTCGCTGGCCGCCTCCAGCACCGCCTGGGGCAGGCGGGGCAGGACGGCGGTGTAGAGGCCCCGGATGGTGAAGAGGCCGGGCACGCCCTCGGTCAGCGGCCGGCCGGAGGGACGCACGAAATAGCGCTGCCCGGCAGGGCCCAGATGCGGCGCGGGCGTCCAGGCCGGCACGTTCTCCGCCAGGGGGCGCAGGCGACCATAGACGCGCTGCGCCATGGGCAGGCGCGAGAAGACGCGCCGCGCCTGGTCCACCAGGGCGCCATCAAGCGGGTAGGACGCCAGCGGCGAGGCCAGCATCGCATCGAGATGCCGCGCCAGCGCCTCGCGCCCGGGCTGGTTCACCGCGCCGGGGAAGGTGGTCTGCCAGTCCAGCGCGAACCATTCGCGCACCAGGGCACGGTCCAGCGGGCCCTCACGGCCAAGCATCAGGTAGACGCGCACGGCCTCATAGAGAAAGTCCGGTCGCTGGATGCCCTCGCGGATCTGGGTTTCCAGGCGTGCCAGCAGGCGGGGCAGCAGAACGCGGTCAAGCGCGCGGCGATAGGCGCTTTGCGCGCCCGCCTCTAGCAGTTCCTCCTGGCTGAGGCCCAGGCCCGCGCCAGGGCCGGTGGCAGCCGGAGGCAGCGCACGCGCGGCCTCCAGGTAGCCCAGCACCTGCGAAAGATCCGGGCTGGTCACGCGGTCCAGCGGCGCGGCCGCCCCAGCCTGCTCGGCCGTGGTGACGGCGGCGGCGAGGCGCGTGTTGCGCGCGGTCTCGGTCCCGCTCGCCATCCAGCCCCAGGCGCCGCCGCCCAGCACCAGCAGCAGTGCGGCCGCCCAGGCGCCGATCTGCGTGAGGCGCCGGCGCTTGTCCGCGCCCGTGTCGTTGGCGGCGAGGCGCGCCTCGTTGAACACCACTTCGCGCAGCGGGCGGCCGAGGAAGTAGGCCCGGCCGCGCTGACCCATGATGCCCGCGGGCCGCGCCGGATCGAGGCCGAAGGAGCGCGACAGCGCGCCCGCCAGACGGTCGAGCGGCGTGCCCTCCTGCGTGCCGGAGGTGAAGTAGACGCCGCGCAGGAAGGGCGCGGGGTCGAGCTTGGAACCGCCGAAGGCCGCCTGGACGAAGGCGGCCAGCGGCGCCTCCAGCGAGGCGAACTGCGCCGGGAAGCCCGCGATGAGCGAGCGCTGGGCCGGGCCGCGCTCATTTTGCAGACGCTCGATCAGCCGCGCCATCAGCCGTTCGGAGAGGGCCGAGAACTCCGTGCCGAATTGCGCCACCAGGCCTTCGGGCGCCGCGCTCGGCGGGAAGGTGAAGCCCCAGACCTGCTCACGCTGCGTCTTGTCGAGGTCGTCGAAGAACTCGATGAAGCCGGGCAGCAGGTCGCTCTTGGTCACCAGGAAATACACCGGCAGGCGCTGGCCGAGCCGTGCCTCCAGCTCCTTCACGCGGCGGCGCACGGAACGTGCATGCGCCTCGCGCTGGGTCGCATCGAGCTTCGCCAGCATGTCCATGCCGAAGGCGACCAGCACGCCGTTCAGCGGCTGGCGCGGACGGTTCTTCTTCAGCAGGTCGAGGAAGCGGTCCCAGCCGCCCTTGTCGGCCGCCGCGTCGCTGTCCTGGGTGGTGTAGCGGCCGGCGGTGTCGATCAGCACGGCGCGTTCGGAAAGCCACCAGTCGCAGAAGCGCGTGCCACCGACCCCGGCCACGCGGCCCTCGGCCAAGGGAAACTCAAGGCCGCTGTTCAGAAGCGCCGTGGTCTTGCCCGAGCCGGGCGGGCCGATGATGACATACCAGGGCAGGTCATAGAGATGCCCGCCCTTGCCCCCGGTGGCGGTCTTCAGCTTGGCCAACGCCTCGGTCAGCTTGCCGCGCAGCGCCTCCTCCTCCTCGGCGGCGGCGGCGTCGCGCGTGGCCTGCGGGTCGGGTGCGGCGGCGGCTTCCAACAGCCCCGCATCGCGAGCGGCGGCGCGGCGGCCGCGCCAGAAGAAGAAGCCAGCCCAGCCCAGCAGCAGCAGCAGGACCAGGGGCAGCCGCACGAACAGGCTGTCGAAGGCCTCGCCCAGCAGCGGCAGGAAGATCCAGGCGACGACGCCCAGCAGCACCACGCCGAGCAGCGCGCCCAGGGCGGGAATGGTGAAGAGCGCGCGCATCACCGGGCCTCCCTCTGCAGCACGACCTCGACACGGCGGTTCTGCTCCCGGCCATCAGGCGTGGCATTGCTGGCGAGCGGCTCGGCCTCGGCGCGGCCCTCGGCGGTGAAGCGCGCGGCGTCGCCATTCGCCGCGACCAGGATGCGCATGGCATCGCGCGCGCGGGCCTCGGAGAGTGCCTGGTTGTTGGGGAAGCGGACGGTGCGGATGGGCACGTTGTCCGAATGGCCCAGCACCAGCACGCGGCCGGGTTCCTCGCGCAGCGCCTCGCCGATGCGGCGGAGAATGTCCTGGTAGCGCGGCTCGACCGTCGCGGACGCCGAAGGGAACATGCCGGTGTTGCGCAGCCGCACCATCACGCGCTGCGCATCGGCCTCTACCGTGACCAGCCGCTCCGCGATCTCGGGTGCGAGGAAACGGCGCAGCGTGGGCACCACGTCGGGGCGTGGCGCGGCGGTGGGCGGTGGAGGGGGTGGTGGCGCCGGCGGCACGGGCGGCGCGGTGCGGTCAATGCCCGGCAGGGCGCCCGGCGGGAGGGCCGCCATGCGCGCGTAGAGCCCATCGGCCGAGGCGCCCAGGCCCCCACCCAGCCACCACCAGCCGCCGCCCAGCGCGGCCAGCGCGAAGGCCCCCGCGACCCAGGCCGGCACCGAGCGCGACGGCCCGCGATGCGGCGCGTCCACGCCCCGCCAGCGCGGCGCGAGTTCCCGTTCCCAATCGCCCCGCAACTGCGCCAGCAGCTGGTAAAGCCCCTCCCGCACGCGGTCGAGTTCGGCGGCGCCACGCGGCATCAGGCGGTACTTGCCTTGCAGCCCGAGCGACAGCGAGAGATAGGTCAGTTCCAGCGCGCCACGGTAGCGCCCGGGGTCCTTCATCATCGCCGTCAGCACGTCGAAGACGCGCTCGCCCGAGCGGGTTTCCTGGTGGAAGGTGGACACCAGCGACTTCGCCGACCAGCCCGATTGCGCGCCCCAGGGCGTGCTCAGCACCACGTCGTCGAGTGCGGCGCACAGCACATAGTGCGCGGCGCGGATTTCCTCGGCGCTGGCGCCGGTGGCCTTCGCGTCCATCTCGAATTGCCGGAAGGCGCGCAGCGCGCGTTCGCGCAACTCCTCCGGGTTGGGTGCGCCAGCGAGGCCCGCATTGGCCACGCGCGCCTGCATCTCCAGCAGCGGCGAGGCGGCCGCCGAGAGCGGCCCCGGCCCCACGCGCGGCAGCGCCTCCGCCTCGCCGGCGAGCGGCTGCGCGCGGGCGGCAGGGGCGGCCATCTGGGGCGGCGGCATGGGCGCGGCAGGGCGCGGCGGCGGCGTGGCCCCCCCTGCCCCGCGGATCACGGTGCGGTCGCTGTCGGCGGGTTCGCCGAAGGGGTTGTCGCTCATCGCCGCATCATCCTTCTGCTAGGCCCGGATGGCCCAGAGGCTCAGCCGCAGATTGGGGAAATCCCCCGAGACATGGATCGCAAAGCCACCGCTGGTCTGCATCTGCTGCCAATGCGGCGAGCCGCGATCCAGCTCGAAATAGACGGCACCCGCATGGAACGGGATCTGCCGCGGCGCCACCGGCAGCGGCCGCACGATGATGCCGGGAAGGGCCACGTTCACCAGTTCGCGGATATGCTCCACCGCGCCGATCTTCACCTGGTTGGGGAAGAGGCGGCGGATGTTCTCGGCCGGCACATCGGCCATCACCGTCATCACGAATTGGCCGGCGCGCAGCAGGTTGCGGTCCAGGATGGGGCCCACGCGCACGCCGTGGCTGCGCTCCTGCAGCGGGATTTCCACCGCGTTGGTCTCCAGCACGGCCGAGAGGCTGCGGCGCAAATCCGCGATGACCGGCGCAAAGCTGCGCTGCAAATCGTCGTGGCGATAGGCGGGGTAGGCGCTGGCGCGCTTGTCCGGCGCGGTGAAGGTGGCGAGTTCGCCGGCCAGCTGCACCAGCGCGCGGAACAGCTCCTCCGGGTGCACATGGCCGGCATCGGCGAAATGCGCCAGCAGCGGCAGGTTGCGATTGATGGTCTGGAGCAGCAGGAAGTCCGCCACCTCCGCGACACCGCGCGCGCCGGGCTGCGAGAGCCGCGCGGCCAGCGCCTCGGCCCGCTGGCCCAGCATGCCGACCAGTTCGGAGAGGATGTTCGCCAGCGGCGGCACCGCCGAGGCGCGCAGGCAGGGCGGGATGAAGCGGTCATCCACCATCACGCGGCGATCGGCCTGCACTTCCACGATGCGCGCAAGGCCGAGGCAGGTGAAGCCCGCGCGTTCCTCACTCTCCAGCATGAATCGCAGCCGCGGGCGGCCGATGGCGAGTTCGGCCGGCAGCGTCGCGTCCGAATGGGTGTCATAGGCCTCGAAGGCGCTGAGGCCATAACGTGCGCGGCTGCCGCCATTCTCCACGCCGGCGCTGACCTCGGGGCTGCCCGGCTGGCGCACCGGCAGGGCCAGGTAGACCACTTGGTTGCGTGTACCCTCCGGCAGGTCGAGCGGCGGCGGCTGGTCGGCGCTGCCGGGGATGGCGAAGGGCGTGCCGTCCTCCATCACGCCGGCGATGCTCGACAACGCGAACTTGCCCGCCGCCAGCAGGTCGCGGTCCAGCGCCAGTTCGGTCACGCCCCAGGGGTGCGGGCGCAGCGGGGCCGCGCGCGCCTGCACCAGCGCCTCCATGTAGCGGTCCTGCTGCTGGAAATGCTGGGCACGGAGGAACATGCCCTCCTGCCAGACGACCTTGTCGTTCCACGCCATGCCGTCTGCCGGACCTCCAGGAAAATATGCGTTCAGCGGCCGCCGCGCGTCGCCTGTTCATAGGCGCGCGCGAAGGCCTTGCCGAAGGCGCTGTCGAAATCGTCGTCGAACTGGTCCTGCACCTGCTGGTGCAGGCGCCGGTAGGCTTCCCAAAGGCGCTTCTCGCGCGCGCCGGGAAGGGCGAGGCCGCCGGCCGGATGCTCGGCCTCCAGACCTGCGGGTGCGAGGCGCGCCAGCAGCGCGCGGGCGGCGGCCTGGGTGGCGGCGATGGAGGCAAGCTGGTGGGCGGTGAGGTCCTCCACCGTCTCGCGCACCGCGGCGGCGCTGCCGGCGCGCGGGGCGAGCAGGGCCTGGAGCGCGGTCTCGTCCCTGTCGGAGAATTTCAGCGGGTTGTTGCCGGCGGCGCGCAGCATGGTCTGCTCGATGCGGAATTCCCGCTTCACATCGCCGCGCGCGATGAGCAGGGCGCGCAACCCGCCCACGGCCGCGCGCAGCACCTCGCCCGCCTGGGCGATGGCGGCGGCGGGGTCGGTGCCCGGGGCGGCGGGCGGCAGGCCCGCGCCGCGCAGCAGCAGGTCCAGCGCGGCCTGGAGGCTGTCGGCGCTGGCCAGCGGCGGCGTTGCGTTGGGATGGGGCGTTGGTGCCGCGGCAGGGTGGGGCGGCGGGGCCGCGATGGAATGAGGCGGCGGCGCCGGCTGCGGGCGTGGGGGGGCTTCCACCGGAACCCCGGGTGGCGCCGCGAGGGAAGGTGGCGGAGGCGCGGTGAAGCCCGGCGGTTCCGCGAAAGGGTCCGGCAGTGCCGCGGGCGGCGTCAGCCCTGGCAGCGGCGCCGCGAAGGCGGGCGGGGCTTCCGCGAAAGGGTCCGGCAGCGGCGCAGGCGGCGTCAGCCCCGGCAGCGGCGCCGCGAAGGCGGGCGGGGCTTCCGCGAAAGGGTCGGGCAGGGGCGCGGGCGACGTCAGCCCGGGCGGTGGCGCATGGAAGGGTTCCGGCGTGGTGCGGGCCGGCGCGCCCAGGGGCGGCGCGTCCGCGAAGGGGTCGGGCAAGTTCGCAAAGGGGTCGCCGCCAGGCGGCGCAGGGGCGGGCGCCGGCCCGCGCGGCGGCGGCGTGGGCGCGTCCCAATCCGTCGGCAGCAAATCCGGCATGGTGGCGCGCGGCGGGGTGAAGACGTCCTGCGTGCTGGGCCGGTGGTCGGGCATGGCGTGGTCGGGCGCCTCGGGCGCGAAGGGGTCGAAGTCCGATGGCAGCAGCGGCGCGCCGCCGGCCGGCGTGCCTCCGGCGGGACCCAGTCCCGGCAGGGGTGCGGCGAAGATGTCGGAGGGCAGCGGCGGCGCCATCGGGTCAGGCAGGGCGCTGGCGCTGTTCCAGCGGCCCTCGCCGATGCCCGCTTCCTCGGCGATGCGGCATTCGATCTCGTAGGAACCGAGGCGCAGGCGGTCGCCATCGCGCAATGGACGCACCTGGTCGCGACCCACGGGTTCGCCGGCGCCGTTCAGGAAGGTGCCGTTGGTCGACAGGTCGCGCAGCTGCCAGCCGCCGGCCAAGTATTCCACGGCGCAGTGCCGCTTGGACAGCACCCGCTCCGGGTCCAGCAGGGACCAGTCGCATTCGGCGCCGCGGCCGAGCGTGAACTCGCCGCCGGGCACGCGCCGTTGTTCGGGCACGGCCTGGTCGGGACAGCGCAGAACCGAGAGCACGAGCACCATGCGCTTACCCTCCCCTGGGCCGCAGTAGGCATTCCTGGTTGGCCCGCCGTCAACCGCCGATGATGACGGTGGGCATCCCCATGACCAGCGCACCGCCATGCGCGCAGCTGTCGCCGATGCGCGCGGCCGGCAGGTTGCCCACCAGCACCGTCACGCTGCCCTTCACGATGACGTCGGGCGGGCCCACGCACATGCACAGATCGGTGATGCGCGCCTGCGGCAGCATGCCGGTCAGCACGGTGGGCATGCCGGTCAGCACCGGCCCGCCGACATGCGGCACCGGGATGGGCGCGGGCGTCACCATCGGGCAGACGTGCATGTCGGTGATGCGCGAGGCGGGCGGCATGTCAGTTCCCCTCCGGTTCCAGGCGCCCGGCCCCGCCGGCCGCGATGTCGCGCGCCGAGGCCACGAAGCGTTCGAGCCGCGCCGGCCCGCGCTCGGGCCGCACGCGCACGGCGGCCAGCACCACGGCGCCGGCCACGGCCACGCCGGTCAGGTGTTCGGCCGGGGGCACCACGGGCTGGCCCTCGGGCGCCATGCTGCCGCCGGACCAGAAGGCGCCCACGGCGGCCCAGGCCTCGGCGCTGCGGAAGGCGGCGGCCTCGGCGGCCTTCATCGCGGCGCGGCGGGCCGGCTCGTCGGGCGCGCGCACCCAGGCCTCGGCGGCCACCAGCGCCGCCTCGTCCAGCGCCGAGCGGCCGGGGTCGGGGACGGCACGGGCGCACATGCAGGCCCACCACACCGCCTCGCGCCGCGGCAGCGCATGCGCCGCCAGCCGGGCCGCATCATTGAAGCGCTCCAGCGCCAGCAGGTGCGCGACGGCGGCGGAGGCATCGGCCAGCCCGGCCAGCGCCGCGAGCCCGGCCGCGTCCAGCTCCAGCCGCGGCAGGAGGGGCTCCAGCGGCACCCGCATCTTGTCGGGAGGTGCGGCCATCAGTTGATCATCACCAGGCCGCCCTTGATGGTCATGATGGCGGTGGCCTTGTGGGTGGCCATCAGCCCCTGCGTTTCGAGGTTGAGGCTGGCCTTCACCGTGATCATCATGGCTTCCATCTCGATGCCCATCGGCGTCATGTGGATCTTGCTGCCGCCGCAGGTCAGCGTGATGGACTGCATCGCCTCCATCTCGATCTTGCCGAGGCTCGCCTTGGTGGTGATGTTGCCCATCTTCACGAGGGTGGACTGATTGCCCATGTCCACCTTGGTGTCCATGTTGCCCATCTTCACCAGCAGGCTTTCATGGCCCTGCGTGACGGTGGCGCTGCGATCGAGCTTGATTGTCTCGGTGTGCTTGCCGTCCACCGTCTCCTCGCGGTGGCGCTTCACCGTCTCGGTGCGGTCGTTCTTCACCAGCAGGGTGAGGTCCTTCTCGGCCTGGAGATGGACTTCCTCCGAGCCCTTCTTGTCCTCGAAGCGCAGCTCGTTGAAGTTGGCCGAACCCCCGCCCTTGCTGGAACGCGTCCGGATGCCCGACTGCGTCTTGTTGGCGGGCAGTGCGTAGATCGGCTTCTGCTCGCCATTGTAGACGCTGCCGATGATGATGGGCCGGTCCGGGTCGCCGCTGACGAAGGCCACCAGCACCTCGTCGCCCACCCGCGGCAGCGTCCAGGCCCCGCCCCAGGCGCCACCGAAGCCCTGCGCCACGCGCACCCAGCAGGAGGAGGTGTCGTCCGTCTCGCCCGCGCGGTCCCACAGGAAGTGCACCTTCACCCGGCCGAACTCGTCGCAATGGATCTCCTCGCCCAAGGGACCGGTGACGATGGCGCTGTGCACGCCGGGCATGGGCGGGCGGGGGCGGGGGGCGGCGGGGCGCCAGGGACGGTCGGCCGCCATCAGCGTCAGGCGGTTGGCGTAGCCCGCGGTGCCGCCGCCCGCGAGCTGCGTCTCGTCATAGGCCTCGTGCACCGCCTCGGTCAGCAGCCAGGTCTGCGGCGCGGTGGCGTCCAGCCCATGCAGCACCTTCACCCGCCCGCCGGCGAACACCGTGGGATCGTTGCCACTGGCCGAGACCAGGTCGGCGCCGGATTCATAGCCCTCCATCGCCAGCTTCGCGAGATCGAGGTCGGGCCGCGCCGCCTCGCCCCCCGGCCACTGGAAGATCTCGAAATCCGCGGCGCCCGGCGTGCCGAGCACGGTCGCCGCCTCCTTGTCGAGCAGGGTGCCTGGCCTGAGCCCGTCGAAATCCATGGACTTCACCTTGCCCGGCCGCAGCGCGGAGACGGGGCGCCAGTCGGTCAGCGCGCCCAGCACGTCGGCGTCGCGGCGGATCACCTGCGGGTCGCCGGGCACCAGCGGGTAGTCGGCATTGGCGCCGCACACGACCAGCGTGTGGCCGCTCTCGGTGTGCTCGAAGAAGTAGCCGCAGCCCACCTCGTCCAGCAGGCGCTGGGCGAAGTCGAGGTCGGTCTCGTTGAACTGCACGCAGTAGCCGCGCGCGACGGTCGGCACCGAGCCGCCCCAGCGCACCGGTGCCACCTGGTGCTCGCCCAGGAGGGTGGTGACGATGTCCTTGGCCGACTTCTCCTGGAAGATGCGGCAATCCCCGGTGCGCGACAGCATCCAAAGCCGCGGCACCGCCTCGATCACGTAGGAGGCGAGGCCCCGCCCATAGGGCCCGGTGCGCGAGAAGCTGCGGACGATGGCGTGGAAATGCCGCGGCGGCACATGCCCCACCTTGATGGTGCAGGTGATGGGCGTGCCGATGAGCGCGGAGGCCTCCAGCTCCATGTTGGTCGAGATCACCTCGGCGGACAGGCTGAAGGGCGCACCGATCGCCTCGCGCACCGAGAGGCGCCTGAGCACCAGCGCATCGGGCCCCAGCGCGCTGCTGATGCCCAAGAGACGGCCGGTCTGCGTCAGCTCCAGCGCACCGCTCAACCGTGTTCTCCCATCCCCGGGGTGGGCACCATAGGCTGGCTGGGCGCCCCGCGGGAAGCGCGGCGTGGACACGCGCCGCCCCTCACTGCGGCCGCCCCGCGAGCGGGAAGGAGCGCAGGTCGCGCTGGGCCGAGCGGAACACCGCGTCCTGCCGGTGCTGGCGCTCGGCGGCCAGTTGCGGCACGCGGCGCGTCACCCATTCGCCGAGCGCAAGCGCCGAGACACGGCCCTCCTGGTCCGCCGCCGCGCGGCCCGTCAGCCCCTCCCGCACGGCGAAGGCGAAGACGCCGTTGCGGTCGTCATAGCTGTCCAGCGCCTCCTGCACCGAGGTGCTGGCCGCCAGCAGGAAGCGCCCCGTCTCGTTGCCGAGCGCCGCCAGGCTGTCGATGGTGAGCTGCCCGGCATGGCAGGTGTCGATGAACAGGAAGCCGTCCCGCGCGCGGATGCGGGCCAGGGCCGCCACCAGCGCGCCCTCGTCCAGCGCGCTGCGCTGCAGGGCCTGCATGTCGGGCGTGGGGGCGGCGACTTCGTGCGGCAGGAACAGGAAGCGGCGGTCGCCCTCGGCGCGCACGCCATGGCCCGCGAGGTAGAGCACGAAGGTGTCCTCGGGCCGCGCCGTGCGGGCCGCGGCATCCAGCGCGCCCAATATGTTGGCGCGGGTGGCCTGGGCGTCGGTCAGCAGCGTCGCCACCACCTCGCGGAACACGCCGGCGCCGCGGGTGCGCAGCGTGTCCACCACGGTGCGGGCATCGGCCACGGCGAAGCGCAGGTTCAGCTCGCGCGCCGCATACTGGTCCACGCCCACCGCCACGACGATGAGCCGCCCGGCCCGCGGGGCGGCCGCCGTCTCCCCCGCGCGCCGCAATTCCAGGGCGGGGCCTTCGGCGAACAGCGCCTGGTCGTCGGCATAGAGGCGCGCAGCGATGCGGTTCGGCCCGGGATCGAGCGGCACCTCCAGCTCGGTGGCCCCCGGCGTGGTGGGGCTGCGCAGGGCGAGCCGCCCGTTCACCATCACGTCCAGCGGCCCAAGCCCCAGCCCGCGATCGGCCAGGGTGAAGGAGAGTCGCAGCGCCGTCGCCTCGCCTGGCAGGTCGGCGGTGCCCCAGGGCAGGGCCACGCAGCCTTCCGGCGTCACGGCGCAGGCCTCGCCCGGCGCCATGGCGGGCAGGCGGCCGATGCGG
>JBHYDO010000025.1:0-24917 GCA_051860645.1 Roseococcus sp. | reverse complement strand
CGCGAAGCGGGGCCGGCCCGGCAAGGGTGCTGAGCGGGGGTGTGGCGGTGGGCGCGGGCTCGGCCAGGGGCGGGGGGACCGGGGCGGGGCGGCGCGCGGGGGCGGCCGGGAGGGGCGCGGCGGCGGGGATGAGGGCGGTGGGGGCTGAAGCGGCGGGGGCTGAAGCGGCGGGGGCTGAAGCGGCAACCGGGCTGGTGGCAACCGCGGCAGGCGCGGCGGCGGCAGGGGGCGAAGCGGGGGGGGCGGGGGGCGGCAGGACAAAGGCCGAGGCCGGCACGGTTGGCGGCGCGATGGCACTCGGCTGTGCCTCCCGCCCCGGTTCGGTTGCCTGTGGGACGGTTGCCTGGGGGGCGGTTGCCTGGGGTGGGGCGGCCTGGGGTGGCGCGGCCGAACGGGACCGCGCGGCGGGCGGGGTGGGCGGTGGGGCCGCCCCAGCTCCGGGTGGACTTGCCGCGGCGGGTGCCGCGTCGCGCACATCCACCGCCACCTTCGGGCCGCTGCGGAAATGGCGCACCCGCGCCCCCTCCGCGATGAGCAGCTCGATGCCGTCCTCCACCCGGTTCACCGCCGTGATGTTGCGCGGCAGCCGCGCCCGCCCGGGCAGCACCACGGCGTCCGGCGTGGGAAAGCGCAGCAGGACGCGGCCCGGCGACGTCTCGACCGTGTAGGCGGGCGGGCGCGCCCAGTCGAAGACGATGCGCCCGAAGCCCGGGTGGTTCCCGGTCCGGACGCCCACGCGCTCCTGCGCCGCCGAGGGGGCCGCGAGCCCCACCAGCAGCGCGAACAGCAGCGTGGCCAGCAGGGCCGCGCGCCGCATCAGTCGAAGCTCGCCAGCAGGCGGTCGATGTCGGCCTGGCTGCTGGCGGCGGTGGGCAGCTGCGGGCCGTTGGCCAGGGCGCGGCCCTCCGTCATGGGCGCGGCGGGTTCCTCGGGCGGGGGTGGCCCGGCCTCGCCCGCCGTGCCGAAGCGCCGCGTCACATCCGCCACCCGGGCCTCGATCACCTTGAGCGCGTTCACCACCTTGGTGATGCGCTGGCCGGTGATGTCCTGGAAGCTGCATGCCTCGTAGATGCGCGTGACGGCGATGCCCAGCGCATCGGCGTGCTCGGCCGGCAGCTTGGTCTGGAGCTTCTCCAGCCCCTCGCACACGTCCAGGATCTCGTTGGTGGCGGTGGCCGTATGCTCCACCACCGCGTCCAGCTCGTCGGTCGCGGTGGGGATGTGGCGGTCGTTGATGTCGTCCACGCGGAGTGCCGCGATTTCGGACTTGGCGCGCGCCACCTCGCGGCCCAGCGCCTCGAGCTCGCCCAGGAGCGAGACCTCGGTGGTGGTCAGGTCGCCGGCCAGGCTGCCCAGCACCTCGCGCACCGCGCGCTCGATCTGTTCGGGGTTTCCGTCAGGCATGGACCAGCACCTTCTCGATCTTCTCGCGCAGCGTCTCCGCATTGAAGGGCTTCACGATGTAGTTGGAGACGCCCGCCTGCTTGGCGGCCACCACGTTCTCGGTCTTGCTCTCGGCCGTGATCATGATGAAAGGGAGGTTCTTGAGGCGGCTGTCGGAGCGCACCTCCTTCAGCAGGTCGAGGCCGGTCATCGGCTCCATGTTCCAGTCGCTGATGACCAGGCCGAAATTGCCGGCGCGCAGCTTCGCCAGCGCCTCGGCGCCGTCGGTCGCTTCCTCGACATTGTCGAATTCCAGCTGCTTGAGCAGGTTGCGGATGATGCGCAGCATGGTCTTGTAGTCGTCCACGATCAGCACGTTCATGTTCTTGTCGATGGCCATGGGCGGCTTGTCCTCCGGGGGGTTGCGGTCAGGGGGGGCAGTGAGGGGTCAGGGGGCGAGGCGGGCGCGCATGCGCGCCAGCGCGGGGGTGGCGAGGCGCGCACGCTCCGGCTGCATCGCGGCCAGGATGGGTGCGGCGCGCGCCTCGCGCATGCGGGCGAGGACGGGCAGCAGCACCTCCATGTCCAGCTCGTTGAAGATCGCCGAGGCATCGCGCGGGCGCATCGCCTCGTAGAGCCGCACGAGCTGGCGCAGCCGCTGCTCGGTGCGTTCGTCCTGGGCGGCGGTCTCGCTCTCCAGGCGCTGCTGCAGCGTGCCCAGCTCGGCGATGCGCGCGGCCAGGCGGCGTTCGGTGGCGGCCAGCAGCATCTCGCGCTGGGCCATCTCGGCCTCGCGCGCATCGAGGGCGAGCCGCCGCTCGCGCAGGGATTCGAGCAGGGCGCGCTCGGCCGCCTGCACCTCGTCGGGCGGCGCGGGGGCATCCGCGGCGGGCGTGGCGGGCGCGGCAGGGGCGGGCGCGGCAGGGACGGGCACGGCAGGGGCGGCAGCGGGCGCCTGCGCGGCGGCGGGGCGACTGAGCCCCTCATGCAGCAGCAGCCCGCGCGTGAGCAGCAGGCCACCCATCGCCAGCATGGCCAGCGGCAGCAGCCGGGGACGCCACATCCTCACGCGACCCGGCCCAGGGCACGCAGCAGCTCGCGCTCGGCCTCGCTGCGCGGCGTGGCCTCGCCGCGCGCGGCGCCCGCGGCGGGGTTGGGCGCGGAGGCCAGGGGGCGGCCGGCCTGCACCGCGGCCTCCAGCCGGTCCGCGATGGTCTCGGCGCGCTCCAGCAGGTAGCGCAGGTCATCCTGGGCGAGGCCGGCCGCCTTCAGCCGTTCCGACAATTGCCGGTCGCCCTGCTCGGTCGCGGCGCGCAGGCGGGCCAGCACGGCCTCGGCCTCGCGCGAGGCCTCGCCCAGGCCATCGGCGCCGCGGGCCAGGGCCTCGCGGTCGGCGCGCAGCGCACGCAGCATCCGGTCCAGCCGCCAGGCCATGGGCAGGGTGAGGCCCAGCAGCAGCAGCACCGCGATGTCCAGCAGGAGGGCGAGCTGGCTCATCCCAGCACCTCCGAGGGCGAGCGCAGCACATGCGAGATCCGCACCGCGCGGCGTGTCTCGCGCCGGCCGAACTCCGCCTCGAACAGCGCGATGCTGCCGCATTGCAGCTTCACCGGCGCCTGCGGCTGCGCGTTGAGGGTGATGCGGTCGCCGGGCTTGAGCGCGATGATGGCCGAGAGCGGCATGGTCTGCTGGTCCAGCACCACGTCGAGCGAGACGGCGGTGTGGTGCAGCTGCTGCGCCAGGTGCGTCTCCCAGATGCTGTCGCGGCCGAACTTCTCGCCCATGAACTGCTGCAGCAGCAATTCGCGCACCGGCTCCAGCGTGGCATAGGGCAGCAGCAAGTCGAGCGCGCCGCCGCGGTCCTCCATGTCGATGCGCAGCCGCGTCAGCACGCAGGCGTTGGACAGGCGGGAGATGGTGGCGAAGCGGGGGTTCACCTCCAGCCGCTCGAAGCGGAACTCCACTTCCGTGAGCGGCCCGAAGGCGTCGCACAGGTCCTTCAGCACCACGCAGATCAGGCGCTCGACCAGCGTGCGCTCGATGGTGGTGTAGGGCCGCCCCTCCACGCGCATGGCCGCCGTGCCGCGCCGCCCGCCCAGCAGCACATCCACCACGGAATAGATCATGGCGCTGTCCACCACGATCAGCCCGTAATTGTCCCATTCCTCGACCTTGAAGACGGCGATCATCGCCGGCAGCGGCACGCTGTTCAGGTAGTCGCCGAAGCGCTGGCTCGCGATGCTGTCGATGGACACCTCCACGTTGTCGGAGGTGAAGTTGCGCAGGCTGGTCGAGAGGATGCGCACCAGCCTGTCGAAGATGATCTCGAGCATGGGCAGGCGCTCGTAGGAGACGAGGCCCGAATGGATCATCCGCTCGATGCCGGACTTGCCGCCCTCGCCCTCGCCCGCCTGCTCGAAGCCCAGTAGGCTGTCGATCTCGGCTTGGTTCAACACGCGCGTGGCGTCGGGCGCGGGCGCGGGCGTGGCGTCGCCCTCGTTCTCGCCCTCGATGGCCGCACCCCAGGCGGCGGCAAGATCGTCTTCCTCGCTGCTGCTCATTGCACGAGGATCTCGGTGAACAGCACGTCGGAGACGCGCACGGGCGAGGCCGCGATGTTGGCGCGCGCGATCAACTCCTCGCGCAGCCGGTGCGTGCCGGCGCTGCCGCGCAGCTCCTCCGGGCGGATCTCGCGCAGATAGGTCGTGAACAGGTCGAGCAGACGGGGCATGGCAGCCTGCAGCGCCGTGGCGTCGGCCTGGCCCTGCACCTCGATCTGGCTGCGCAGCCGGATGAAGACGGGCCGCCGCCCGGGCGCGTTCAGGTTGGCGGTGATGTCGGGCATGTTCACGAAGACGGGTGGGCCCGCCTCGGGCGGCGCGGCCTCCGCACCTTCGGCCGGGGCCGCGGCGGCGGGCGGGGGCGCATTCATCCCGAGAAGGCCCGGCAGCACCCCGGAGAACCAAAGCCCGGCACCGGCCCCCAGCAGCAGCAGCGGCAGGGCGAGCAGGATCAGCTTCTTCTTGGACCGGCGCGGCGCCTCGCCCGCCACATCCATTTCGCCAACCGTTTCGGCCTTCGCTGCCGCGGCCATCGGGCCCACCCCCTGTTGCGTGAGGACACAGGATGGGGGGATGCGCCTTAAGGAAGCGTTGCGCGGGCGGGGCGGCGCTTCACGACGTGCGGCCGCGGGTTCCGGCCACACCCCGGCAGGGATTGCCGCCCCGCGCGGCAATCCCTGCCCCTGCCCCCCGGAAAACCCCTGCCCGGCGCTGGCACGCGGCTTGCGCTTCCCGCCCTGATCCCCGTCCCGCCCCGCCGGCCGAGGAAGCAGGAGCCCGCCATGGACAGCCCGAGCTACATCATCCTCTCCCGCCTCACCTCGCAGCTGCGCGCCAGCCAGGTCACGGCGCACAACCTGGCCAATGCCGACACGCCGGGCTTCCGCGCCGCGCGCCCCATCTTCGCCGAGCATGTGGCACGCCAGGGCCGCGTGGAGGGCCCGCGCGCCGGCCGCGAGGTGGCCTATGCCTGGGACCGCGCGACCTGGCGCGAGAACGACCCGGGCGAGATCACCCGCACCGGCAACCCGCTGGACGTCGCCATCTCGGGCGAGGGCTATTTCTCCGTCGAGACCCCGCGCGGCGAGCGCTACACACGCGCCGGCCGCTTCGCCATGGGCGCCAACGGTCAGTTGGTGGACCACCACGGCCATGCGGTGCTGAACGCCAACGGCCAGCCCATCGCCATCGCCGCCAACGACACGCGCATCGAGATCGCGGGCGACGGCACCATCCGCAGCGAGAACGGCGTGCTGGGCCGCATCCGCCTCGTGCGCTTCGACAATGAGCAGGCGCTGCGCGCCGAGGGCGACCGGCTGTTCGACGCCGCCGGCCAGGACCCGCAGGAGGTGCCGCAGCCGCGCATGGTGCAGGGCGCGGTCGAGGGCAGCAACGTCGTCTCCGTCCTGGAGATGACGCGCATGATGGCGGAGCTGCGCGAGTTCCAGATGGCGACGCAATTCCTCGAGCGCGAGGGCGAGCGCCAGGCCAGCGCGGTGGACCGCCTGCTGCGCCGCCGCTGATGAACCCCTGCGCCGGAAAGGACCGCTGACCATGCGCTCCCTGCACATCGCCGCGGACCATTCCGTCTTGTGGCGGCTCATCGGAAAGGTTCGCTGACCATGCGCTCGCTCCACATCGCCGCCGACCATTCCGTCTTGTGGCGGCTCACCGGAAAGGTCCGCTGACCATGCGCTCGCTCCACATCGCCGCCACGGGCATGCTGGCCCAGCAGACGAACGTCGAGGTGATCTCCAACAACCTCGCGAACATGAACACCACCGGCTACAAGCGCCGCCGCGCGGAGTTCCAGGACCTGATCTACCAGAACCTGCGCCGCGTGGGTTCGCAGAGCTCCGACGCCGGCACCGTGCTGCCCTCGGGCGCGCAGGTGGGCCTGGGCGTGCGGACGGCCGCCATCTACCGCATCGCCGAGCAGGGCAACCTGCAGCAGACCGAGAACCGCTTCGACATCGCCATCCGCGGCAATGGCTATTTCCAGATCCAGCTGCCCACCGGCGAGGTCGCCTACACGCGCGACGGCACCTTCAGCCTCAGCCCCGAGGGCGTCATCGTCACGGCCGAGGGCTTCGTGGTGAACCCCGGCATCAACGTGCCGGCCGCCGCGCGCGACGTGACCATCAACGCGTCGGGCGAGGTGCTGGCCTCGCTCGACGGGCAGATCGCGCCGCAGAATGTGGGGCAGATCCAGACCGCCATCTTCGCCAATGAGGGCGGCCTGGTCGCGATGGGCGACAACCTGTTCCTGGCCACGCCGGCCTCGGGCGAGCCCCAGGCCGCCGCCCCCGGCCAGCCCGGCCACGGCACGGTGATGCAGGGCTTCATCGAGACGTCCAACGTGAACACCGTGCAGGAGATCACCTCGCTCATCACCGCGCAGCGCGCCTATGAGATGAACAGCCGCGTCATCACCGCCAGCGACGAGATGCTGGGCACGCTGACGAGGCTGCGCTGATGTCGCGTCGCGCCCTGCTCGCGGCCGTGCTGCTGGCACCCTCGGCCGCGCGCGCCGAAACCCCGCCCGCCCTGCTGCGCCCGCAGGTGCTGCTGGAGGGCGAGACGCTGCGCCTGCGCGACCTGTTCGACCATGCCGGCCCGCGCGGCGAGACGGCGCTGGCCGCCGCACCCCTGCCCGGCCGGCGGATGGTGCTGGAGGCGCGCAACCTGCACAACATCGCGCGCGCGCATGGCGTGGACTGGCGGCCGCTGACGGGCCAGGAACGCGCGGTGGTGGAACGCCCCGGCCGCCCCCTGCCGCGCGAGGAGATCGTGGCGCTGCTGCGCGCCGAACTCGCCCGGCAGGGCCTCGACCCCGAGATGGAGCTGGACCTGCCGGGCCTCGTGCCGCCCATGATCCCCGCCGCCGCCTTCTACGAGACGGCGCTGGAGGGTGTCGTGCTGGAACAGCCCGGCTTGCGCTTCGCCGCCACGCTGCTGGTGCTGGCGGATGGCATGCCCAGCCAGCGCATGCGCCTGGTGGGCCGCGCGGCCCCCACCACGCCCGTCGTGGTCGCGACACGGCGCCTGGCACTTGGCGAGGTGATCGCGCCCGAGGATGCGCGGCTGGCCCGGCTGCGCGCCGAGCGCGTGCGCCCGGGCCAGGCGCAGCGCCTGGACCAGGTGGTGGGGCAGGAGCTGCGCCGACCCATGGCGGTGGAGCAAAGCTTCGCGCTGGTGGACCTGGGCCCGCCCGCCATCGTGCAGCGCAACGCGCTGGTGACGCTGCTGCTGGAGGCGCCGGGGCTGCAACTGGCCGTGCAGGGGCGCGCGCTGCGCGCCGCGGCGCGGGGCGAGGCGCTGCCGGTGATGAACCTCACCAGCCGCAGCGTGGTGGAGGGCGTGGCCATCGCCCCCGGCCGGGTGCGCGTGGCCATGGGCAGCGTGCCGAGCGCGCCGCTGCCGGCCTATCGGTGAAGGAGAACGCCATGCATCGCTGCACCCCCGCCCTGCTCGCCCTGCTGCTCCTGGCCGGCTGCGGCCAGGCCGAGCGCCTCTCGCGCCTCGGCCGCGCGCCCGATTTCACGCCGGTGACGGACCCCACGACCGACCCGCGCTGGCGTCCCGTCTCCATGCCCATGCCCGCGCCGCAGGAGGCGCCGGCCATGGCCAATTCCCTGTGGCGCCCCGGCAGCCGCACCTTCCTGCGCGACCAGCGCGCGGCCCAGGTGGGCGATCTGATCACCATCCTCGTCTCCATCCAGGACCAGGCGCAGTTGCAGAACCGCACCCAGAGCAGCCGCACGGGCGCGCAGGAGATGGGGATGCCCGCGCTGCTGGGCCTGGAAAGCTCCGTGCCGCGCGTGCTGCCGAGCACGGTCGACCCCGCGCGGCTCATCGGCACCAACAGCAACGGCACCGCGGATGGCACGGGCAGCGTGCGGCGCACCGAGCAGATCACGCTGCGGCTGGCCGGCGTCATCACGCAATCGCTGCCCAACGGCAACATGGTGGTGCAGGGGCGGCAGGAAGTGCGGGTGAACAACGAGATGCGCGAATTGACCGTGCAGGGCATCGTCCGCCCGCAGGACATCGGCAGCGACAACACCGTGCGCCATGACCGCCTGGCCGAGGCGCGCATCGCCTATGGGGGCCGCGGATCGCTCAGCGACGTGCAGCAGCCGCGGCTGGGGCAGCAATTGCTGGATATCCTGCTGCCGTTCTGAGGGGCGGCGGCCCCAGCCCACGCAACCTCCGCCACAGAGTGGCGTGGGCCAAGGGTCGCCACCCCCCGCCGGCGGGAGGGGGCAGCGAGTGCCCCCTCCCCTCGGTGGATCAGGCCTTCGCGCGGCGGCGCCGCACCAGGCCGAGGCCAAGCAGGCCCGCGCCGAACAGCGCGAGCGAGGCCGGCGCCGGCACCGCGACCGGCGTGCCGGGAACGAATTCAAAGGCCTCGCGCGTCGCCGTCACGGTCAGCACGTTGAACTCGCTGAGGCCGGTGATGCCGACGGCCACGTTGCTCGTGCCGCTCAGCGGCGCCGGCACGGCCGGCAGCGCGTTGAACACGTCGAGGCCCGACACCGTCTCCGTCCCGGCATTGCCGCTGAAGGTGAAGGTCAGCAGGTTGTAGCTGGTCGGGTCGGTGAGGAAGTCGAGCGAGCCCCACAGCACGTTGAACGCGGTCTGCGTGCTGTCGAACACCATGGTGATGCTGCCGGAGTTCGCGCGCGCGTTGAGGTAGTGCGCGTCCGTCGCGGCACCGCCGGCATTACGCAGCGGCGAGCGCGTGGTGCCCGAGGCATCGCCACGGTAGACGCCCGAATTGCCGCTGAAGGTGTAGGTCACGTTGTTGAGGTCGAGCGGGCCCGGAATGCCGGTCACCCGGCCCTGGCCGTTGGTCGCACCGCCGCTGCCGAAGTTCTCGAGCGTGAAGGGCACGCCCGCGGCCGTGGGGTTGGGGACGATGGTCGCGCTGATGATCGGCGCGGCCTGAGCGCTGCCGACAGCGAAGAGGAACGAAACCGCCCCCGCCGCGGCAACCTGCCGAACCATGCTGATGCTGTTCATGAGAAACTCTCCTTTGCCGGGGCGCCATGCCGGACCACCCGCACGCCGAACTCCCGCAACCATCCATAGCCAATTTCATGCCAGTCAATATGAGATTGAAAATCCATCGAAAAATACGTGACGGAAAGCACGCTGTCAGAAATTCCGACAGCTTCCCGCTCTGGTTCCCTCGCCTGCCGCGGCCGCCTGCTTCCCCCCCGCCCCCGCGCGGGACTAGGCTCGCGGCGAAGCCAACGGCCAGGGGCGCGCCATGGATGACGAATTCGACTACGTGATCGTGGGTTGCGGCGCGGCGGGATCGCTGCTGGCCGCGCGGCTGACGGAGGACAGCGCCAACCGGGTCTGCGTGCTGGAGGCCGGCCCGCGCGACCGCAACCCCTTCATCCACATCCCCGCAGGCTTCATCAAGACGCTGAAGGACCCCTCCGTCACCTGGCAGTTCCGCACGGCGCCGACCGAGCGCACGGGCGGGCGGCAGATCGCCACCGTGCAGGGGCGCACGCTGGGCGGCTCCTCCTCGGTCAACGGCATGATCTACAACCGCGGCCAGCCGGGTGACCTCGACAGCTGGGCGCAGCGCGGCAACCGCGGCTGGGGCTATGCCGACAGCCTGCCCTACTACAACCGCACCGAGCGGCGCCTGGGCTATGGCGAGCCCGACAAGCGCGGCCGCGCGCAGGGCATCCCGGTCAGCGACATGGACTGGATCAACCCGCTGAACGAGGCCTTCATCGCGGCCTGCGAGGGCATGGGGATCCCCCGCAACCCGGACTACAATTCGGGCGACCAGGCGGGAGTGGGCTATTTCCAGCGCGCCATCCTGAACGGCAAGCGCGTCTCGGCCTATCGCGCCTTCCTGCACGGGGCACTCGCCCGGCCCAACCTCGACCTGCGCACCGAGGCGCGGGCGAACGCCATCCTGATGGAGGGCAAGCGCGCGGTGGGCGTCACCTACCAGCGCAGGCGCGGGGGGCCGGCCACCACGGTGCGCGCGCGGCGCGAGGTGATCCTCTGCGGCGGCACGGTGAACACGGCGCGGCTGCTGCAGGTGAGCGGCATCGGCCCCGCGGCACTCCTGGCCGAGCTCGGCGTCGAGGTGAAGCACGAGCTGCGCGGCGTCGGCGAGAATTTCCGCGACCACTATGCAAGCCGCGTGGTGTGGCGCGCCAAGCCCGGCGTCACCACGCTGAACGAGCTGGCCAAGGGCGTGAAGCTCGGCGGGCAGATCGCGCGCTGGGGGCTGGGGCAGCCCAGCATCCTCGCCACCGCGCCCTCGCATGTCTATCTGTTCTGGAAGAGCTTCGAGGGGCTGGACCAGCCCGACCTGCAATGCGTCTTCACGCCCGGCAGCTACAAGGAGGGCCAGGTCTATGTGCTGGACGACTACCCCGGCGTGACCGCCGGCGCCTGGCAGCATCGCCCCGAGAGCACCGGCTGGGTGCGCGCGAAGTCCCGTGACGTGTTCGACGACCCCGAGATCCAGCCCAATTATCTCAAGGACGAGAATGACCGCCGCGTGCACCTGGGCGGCATCCGCCTCATCCGCCGCGCACTGAACCGGCCGGAGATGGCGCCCTTCCTGGAGACGGAGACGCTGCCGGGGGTCAACATGCAATCCGATGACGAGCTGCTGGACTTCGCCTACCGCAACGGCAGCACCACCTATCACCTGATCGGCACCGCGCGCATGGGGCCGGCCACCGACCCGATGGCGGTGGTGGACGACCGGCTGCTGGTGCATGGCATGACGGGGCTGCGGGTGGTGGACGCCTCGATCATGCCGAGCATGACCAGCGCCAACACCTACGCCACCACGCTGATGATCGCGGAGAAGGCGAGCGACTTCATCCGCGGGCGGGCGCTGGAGAACGAGGCAGCGTAGCCTGGGCCGATGACCGACCCCAAGACCTACGCGGACCTGCTGCTGTTCGTGACCTATGTCGCCCCCGGCATCGTGATTCTCTGGGCGCGGGCGCGCTTTCTCAGCGGGCGGATGGTCGCGGGCAAGGATGGCGTGCTGGGATATGCCACGCTTTCGGTGGTGTTCCTGCTGCTGGTGCAGTTGGGCATCGTGCTGGTCACCGGCCGTGTCACGCCGCCGCATGAGCTGACGGAGTGGTGGCCGGCGATCAGCCTGGCGGGCGCGGCGGGGTTTGGCGCGGCGCTGGGGCTGGACGGCGCGAATGGCTGGACGCGGCGGGGCCTGGCGCGGCTGGGCGTGCGGATCGCCGCCGCGCACGCCACCGCCTGGGACGCGAAGTTCTCGCGCCTCGCGCCCTGCCTGATGGTGGTGACGCTGAAGGACGGCACGCGCATCGCCGGCTGGTGCGGCGAGGAATCCTTCATCGGCTCCGACCCCGCGGGACGCGACCTCTACCTGGAGCAGGTCTACGCCGATGACGGAGAGGGCAACTGGGTCATTCAATCCGAGGGCATGGCGATCTATATTGTGGGCAGCGAGATCCGCGCGGTGGAGCTGTCTGTGCCGCCTGTCGGAACATGAGGAGCGTAGCGATGAGCAACACGGCCACGAAGGCGCCCCTCCGGTCGCCGATCCGCCCGACCACCGCCGAGGACCGGGTGAGCGATTTGGCGCGGGGCTTCGTACCCAAGGCGGCCGGCGGCCCGGTGCGCCCCCCGAAATCCATTCCGCAACCGGCGGGTGGCGTCCCGGCGAAGCCGCGCGGGGAGTGAGTGCGCCGCTCGCGGCGCCGAGGGTTGGTGTGGGGGCCCCCCCCCCCCTCCCACCCCACGCCGCGCGCGCCCCGCGCGCGCCGCCTGTGGCGGGCAGGGTTGGCGTGGCGGCTGCATGCCACGGGCGTGAATAGTCATGTGCGGCCGCTACTTCCTCCAGCGCGACCCCGCCGGCCTGGCGCGCTACTTCGAGACCAGCAACCCCACGCCGAACTTCGCCGCCACCTGGAACATGGCCCCCACCCAGGCGGGGCTGGTCGTGCGCCGCCACCCGCAATCGGGCGCGCGGCACCTGGACGTGCTGCGCTGGGGCCTCGTGCCGCGCTGGGCCAAGGATGCCGCGGGCGCGGCGCGCCTGATGAACGCGCGCGCCGATGGCGTGGCGACGAAGCCCAGCTTCCGCGAGGCATTCCGGCGCCGCCGCTGCCTCATCCCCATGGACGGCTTCTACGAATGGCGGGCGGAAGGAAAGGCCAAGCAGCCCTACGCGGTCGCGCGGCGCGATGGCACGCCCATGGCCTGCGCCGGGCTGTGGGAGGGCTGGCAGCAACCCGATGGCGAATGGCTGCGGACCTACAGCATCATCACGACCGAGGCCGCCGGCCGCCAGGCGCTGGTGCATGACCGCATGCCCGTGATCCTCGAGCGCGCGGATTGGGCGGAATGGCTGATTTCGGAGGAGGAGGGCGCGCTGCTGGCCCTGCTGCGCCCCGCCGAGGATTTGCACCTGGCCTTCTGGCCGGTGCCGGCGCGCGTGGGCCGCGTGGCCGAGAATGATGCGGGGCTGGTCGCACGCGATCCGCTGGCCGCCACGTCGCCAGGACTGGACAACGTGCCGCCGGTCTGGACCTGACCGCGAAGGTCAGTCGTCGCGGTGGACTTTTTCCATCCGCTCGTGCCGCTCCTGCGCCTCTATGGACAGGGTCGCGATGGGGCGGGCCTCGAGGCGGCGCAGCCCGATGGGCTCGTCCGTCTCTTCGCAAAAGCCGTAGCTGCCGTTGGAAATCCGGTCCAGCGCCTGGTCGATCTTGGAGATCAGCTTGCGGGCACGGTCGCGGGTGCGAAGTTCGAGCGCGCGGTCCGTCTCGACGCTGGCCCGGTCGGTCAGGTCGGCCTCGGTGATGCCGCCGGCGGAGAGGGAGTTCAGGGTTACGCCAGCCTCCCGCAGCAACTCATGGCGCCAGCGAAGGAGTTTCTGGCGAAAATACTCCTGCTGGAGGGCATTCATGAATTCTTCGTCCTCGGAAGGACGATAGTCGGGCGGCAGGGTCACGACCATGTTTTTTGCCTCCCCTTGCGGTGCGGCAGGCCCGGCGCCCGCCACCCTCCCAGGGCGGCCGGACCATAGGCGGGTGTTTTCGCCGCAACAAGGGGTCATTCGCGACAAGTGCATGACCCTGTTGCGGCTTTGGCCGGACAAATTTTCCAGGCGGCGCGGTTTCAGCGGCCAAGCCGCGCCAGCTCCACCCGGGCGCGCAGGGAGATGCCTTCCAGCAGCTCGCGCAGGGCGGGGTCGGCGCCGGCCTCGCCCTCGGTGAGCTGCGCGAGGCGGCGCAGCGCCGAATCCGGCACCCGCCCGGCGAGCAACCCGGCCTGCAGCCCGCCCAGCTCGCTCAGCAGGGCCTGGCCGCGGCGCGCGGCGGCGGCGTCGCGCTCCCGTGGCGCAAGGGCCGCTTGCAGCCCGCCCAGGCCCGGAGGGCTGGCGGCGGCGACGCCCGCGGCCTCGGACGTGGCGCCGGGCGCGACCCCCGGGGCGGCCTGATGGCCACCCGGGCTCTCCGGCAGATGAAAGCCACCACGCGCGCGCCCCGTGCGCGCCGGGCCGCGCGGCCCCATGCCATAGCCCCGGATCGCATCCACCATCGGCCTCCTGCCTCCCTGCTTCCCGCGCCATGCCCCATCCGCCCCGGCCGCTGCGCGCGCCCCGCTGCCGCCCCCCGGCAGGGATGCGGCGTGCCCCGGCAGGATGTGCCGGCCCGGAGCCGGCCCCGGGCTGGCACGGCGGTTGCGAAGCCGGACCGGCACGGCGCCCGCCATGGGCCCGGGAAAGGTGGACGCATTGTGTTGCCAGTGGATGAACACGCCCCGAGGCCGCCCCGCATGCGGCGACTGACGCGCCTGTGGCCCATGCTGGCGCTGCTGTGGCTGGCGCCCGTCCTGGCCCCCGGGGCTGCCATGGCGCAGTCGGTGCGCATCAAGGACATCGCCGACATCGAGGGCGTGCGCGACAATCAGCTGGTGGGCTACGGCCTCGTCGTCGGCCTGCCCGGCACCGGCGACCGGCTGCGCACGGCCATCTTCACCCGCCAGTCGCTGGTGGGGATGCTGGAGCGCCTGGGCGTGAACACCCGCGACAACGAGGCCCGGCTGGACACGCGCAACCTCGCGGCCGTCATGGTCACGGCCAACTTGCCGGCCTTCGCGCAGCCGGGGTCGCGCATCGACATCGCCATCTCCTCGCTGGGCGATGCACAGAACCTCACCGGCGGGATGCTGGTCGTCACCCCCCTGCTCGGCGCGGATGGCGAGGTCTATGCGGTGGCGCAGGGCGCCGTCGCCACGGGCGCCATCGCCGCCCGGGGCGGCGGCGCCAGCATCCAGCGTGGCGTGCCGACCTCGGCGCGGATTTCGGCGGGCGCCATCGTGGAGCGCGCGGTGCCCTTCACCCTGGCCGGCCGGCCCACGCTGCGGCTGGCACTCCGCAACCCCGACTTCACCACGGCGCGGCGCATCGCCGCCGCCGTGAACCGCGCGCAGGGCCGCGACATCGCGCGCGCCACCGACCCGCGCACCGTGGTGCTGAACCTGGGCGGGCGCGATCCCGTGGCCTTCCTCACCGACATCGAGCAGCTGCGCGTGACCCCCGACCAGGTGGCGCGCGTGGTGATCGAGGAGGCCTCGGGCACCATCGTCATGGGGGCGAATGTGCGGGTGTCCACGGTGGCGATCGCGCAGGGGAACCTCACCATCCGCATCACCGAGGCGCCGCAGGTGGTGCAGCCCAACCCGCTGGCCCAGGGCGAGACGGTGGTGGTGCCGCGCACCCAGATCGAGGTGGACGACCAGGCCGAGCGGCGGGTGGGCGTGCTGAATGGCGGCGTCACGCTGGAATCGCTGGTGCGCGGCCTGAACAGCCTGGGTGTGGGCCCGCGCGACCTGATCACCATCCTGCAGACGATCCGCGCCGCGGGGGCGCTGCAGGCCGAACTGGAGGTGCGCTGATGACGACGCGAGCGCCATGCCCGCAAGCCGAACCGGAGACAAGCCGATGATGTCCGCCCTCGCACCCATGCCGCCCACGGGCGGCGCCCAGACGCCCGCCCGCATGCGCCAGGCCGCGCAAGCCTTCGAGGCGCAGGTGCTGGCACAGCTGCTCCAGCCTGCCTTCGCCGCCGCCGATGCCTCGCGCTCGCCCTTCGGCGGCGGCGCGGCCGAGGCGCAGTGGCGGCCCATGCTGGTCGAGGCCTTCGCTGCCTCCGCCGCGCGGGGTGGCCGCGGCATCGGCCTCAGCGAGATGGTGCTGGCGCATATGCGCCGCGTGCAGGAAGCCGCCCAGCCCCAACCCCCCACCCCCCAGGAGAACCGCCCATGATGGACGCCGTCATCGCCGCCGGAGAGCGCCTCGCCGAAGCCCTGCGTGCCGAGAACGAGGCGCTGGCCGCGCTCGACCTCAGCCGCGCCGCCGCCATGGCCACGCGCAAGGTGCAGGCCACCGACGCCTTCGCCGCCGCCACCGCGGCCGCAACGCGCATCGGCGCCCGCGCCGAGGGCGGCACCCGCCAGGCCGCCGAGCGGCTGGCCACCGACCTCGGCACGCTCGGCCAGCAGAACCGCAAATTGCTGGAGGAGGCCATCGCGCTCCAGTCGCGCGTCATCGAGACCATCGCGACCGCGAGCCGCCCGACCGGCCATGCCCCGGGCTATGGCCGCGGCGGCCGGCACCGGCCGGGCAGCCAGGCCGCGGCCCTTGCGGTGGTCACGCGGGCCTGACAGAACCGCGCCGCATGGACGGCGCACAGCAGGAAGCGGCCCCCGGGGCAGCACAGGAGGCGGCCCAGGAGGCAGCCCAGGAGGCGTATTGGCAGGCGCTGCTGGCCGGCGAACCCGGCAGGGCGGGCGCCATGGCGGGGCTGTTCGGCCCGCTCTTCGCCCCCGTGGCACCCGATGGCTGCGTGGTGGTGGGACGCCTCGCGCAGACGCTGGACGGGCGGATCGCCACCCGCAGCGGCCACAGCCAATGGATCGGCGGCGCGGGCGACATCCGCCACACGCATCGGCTGCGGGCGCTCTGCCACGCCGTGCTGGTGGGTGCCGCGACCGTGCGCGAGGACGACCCGCGGCTGACCACGCGGCAGGTGGAGGGCCCCTCGCCCGTGCGGGTGGTGCTGGATGCGTCGCGAAGACTGCCGGCCGACTACAAGCTGTTTCGCGAAGGGCCGCCCACGCTGCTGGTCGCCGCCGAGGACGGGCCGGCGCGGCACGGCATGGCCGAGGTGCTGCGCCTGCATCGCGACGCCACCGGCGGCCTTGATCTCCCCGCCCTGCTGCGGGCGCTGGCCGCGCGTGGCCTCACGCGGATCTTCGTGGAGGGCGGCGGGCAGACGGTGTCGCGCTTCCTCGCCGCCGGCTGCCTGGACCGGCTGCACGTGACGGTCGCACCCATGATCCTGGGCTCCGGCCGGCCGGCCTTCGCCCTGCCGGAGGTCTCGCGCATCGAGCAGGGGATGCGCTTCGAATGGAATGTGCATGACCTGGCGCCGGATGTGCTGTTCGACATCGCGCTGAACCGGCGGGCGCCGTGACACGCGCGCTGTGGCATGTGGCGCCGGGGCGCGCCGAGTTGCGCGCGGTGGACCTCCTCGCCCCCGGGCCGGACGAGAACCTGGTGCGCGCCATCGCCTCCGGCGTCTCGCGCGGGACCGAGCGGCTCGTGCATTTCGGCCGCGTGCCCCCCGAGGCCGCCCGCCAGATGCGCGGCCCGATGCAGGAGGGCGATTTCCCCTTCCCGGTGAAATATGGCTACTGCCTGGTGGGCGAGGTCGAGGCCGGGCCGCATGCCGGGCGGCGCGTGTTCTGCCTGCACCCGCACCAGTCGCGCCTGGTCATCCCCGCCAGCCTCTGCACCCCGCTGCCCGAGGGCCTGCCCGAGACGCGCGCCGTGCTCGGCGCCAACATGGAAACCGCGCTGAACGCGCTATGGGACGCTGCACCCTTGCCTGGGGAACGCGCGATGGTGATCGGCGCCGGCGTGGTGGGGCTGCTGGTCGCCTCGCTGCTGGCGCGCATCCCGGGGGTGGCCGTGACGCTGGTGGACCGTGACCCGGCGCGGGCGCCCCTGGCCACGGCGTTGGGGGCCGCCTTCGCGCAACCGGACGACGCACCCGGCGACCAGGAACTTATCTTCCACGCCAGCGCCTCGGAGGCGGGGCTGCGCCTCGCCCTGAACCGGGCGGCCTTCGAGGCGCGCATCATCGAGGCGAGCTGGTTCGGCGCGGCCATGCCCGCGCTCCCGCTGGGTGCCGATTTCCACCACAAGCGGCTGCGCCTCGTCTCCACCCAGGTCGGCCATGTCAGCCCGGCCATGCGCGGCCGCCGCAGCTACGGCGAACGCATGGCGCTGGCGCTGCGCCTGCTGCGCGACGACGCCCGCCTGGACGCCCTGGCCGGGCCGACCATCTCCTTCGCCGAGCTGCCCGCCCGCATCACCGCGCTGCTGGAGCCGCCGCCCGGCGCGCCCCAGCCGCTCTGCCCCGTCGTCATCTACTGAGAGGCCCCGCCATGTTCAGCCTGACCGTCGTGGACCACATCATGGTCGCCCACAGCTTTCGCGGCGCCGAGTTCGGCCCCGCCCAGCGCCTGCACGGCGCCACCTTCGTGGTGGAGGCGGAGTTCCGCGCGCCGAAGCTCGACCACCTGCATTTGCTGATCGACATCGGCCTCGCCAAGGACGAGTTGCGGAAGATTTTGTCCGCGCTGGACTACCGCAACCTCGACGAGGAGGAGGTGTTCGCCGGAAAGAACACCACCACCGAATATCTCTGCCTGCACATCCATGAACTGCTGTCGGCCGCCTGCCGCGACGGGCGAATGGGGCCGGGTGGGCATGGCGTGACCGGGCTGAAGGTGCTGCTGCGCGAGAGCCACGTGGCCTGGGCCGCCTTCGAGGGCCCGGTGGACGCCTGAACCCCATGGACATCGCGCTGCTCGTCCCCGCCCCCTTCGACACCATCTCGGGAGGCTATCTCTACGACCGGAGGCTGGTGGAGGGGCTGCGCGCGCGGGGCCATGGCGTGCGGGTGGTGGAGCTGGCCGGCACGCACCCGGCTGCCGACGCCGCCGCGCAGGAGGCCGCCGGCGCCGCCCTGGCCGGGCTGCGGCCGGGCGAGGTCGCGGTGGTGGACGGCCTCGGACTGCCCGCCTTCGCGCCGCACGAGGCCGCGCTGCGCGCGCGCGGCGTGGTGGGGCTGATCCATCACCCCGTCTGCCTCGAACAGGGTGCGGACCGCGCCGCGCTGGAACCCATCGAGCGCGCGCTGTTCGCCGCCTGCGCGCGGCTCATCGTCACCTCGCCCATGACGGCGACCACGCTCGGCGCCTTCGGCGTGGACGCTGGCCGCGTGGCGGTGGTGGAGCCGGGCACGGACCCCGCACACCGCGCGAAGGGCTCGGGCGGGCCGGGCTGCCGGATCCTGGCCGTCGGCTCCATCATCCCGCGCAAGGGGCATGACGTGCTGCTGCGCGCACTCGAGCGCCTGACCGACCTCGACTGGACGCTGCGCATCGCCGGCGCGCCGGCCGACCCCGTGCACCTGCACAGCCTGCAGGCGCTGGCCGACGAGCTTGGCCTCGCCGCCCGCGTGGAATTTCTCGGCGCGCTCGATGCCGCGACGCTGGAGGCGGAATACGCCGCCGCCGACCTGTTTGGGCTCGCCACCCATTACGAGGGCTATGGCATGGTGGTGGCCGAGGCGCAGGCGCGTGGCCTGCCCATGGCGCTGTGCACCGGCGGCGCGGTGGCGGATTTGGTTGCCCCCGGCTCGGCCATCCTCGCACCCCCGGGGGATTTCAACGGCCTCTCGCGCGGGATGCGCCGCCCCCTCTATGACCCCCTGCTGCGCGCGCAGATGGCCGAGGCGTCCTGGCAGGCCGGGCAATCCCTGCCCCGCTGGGATGCCCAGGCCGCCCGCTTCGCGGCCCTTCTGGAAGAGATGCATGGCTGAGAATTTCGACGGCGACTGGCTTTCCCTCCGCGAACCCTTCGACGCCGAGGCCCGCGCACCCGAAATGGCCGAGGCGCTGTTGCAGCACCTCGACGAGGTGGCCCGCCCGCGCTTTCTCGACCTCGGCGCGGGCACCGGCAGCCTGACGCGCTGGCTGGGCCACTGGCTCGAGCGGCCGCATGCCTGGGTGCTGGCCGATGCCGATGCGGAACTGATGTCGCGCGCCTTCGACACCATGATGGAGGCGGCGGAGGATTGGGGCTGGAACGCCACCTGGCCACAGAAGAAGGCGTTGCTGCTGCACTCGCCGCACGGCGCCTGGCGCATCGAGGGCATCCTGGCCGATTTGTCGCAGGCGCCGGACAATTTGCCGCTGGAGAAGGTGGACGCCGTCACCTGCTCGGCCCTGTGCGATCTGGTTTCGGAGAGGTGGCTCACGGCGCTGGCGGGGGGCCTCGCGCGGCACAAGCTGCCCTTCTACGCGGCGCTGAACGTCTCGGGGCGCGAGCGCTTCATCCCCCCGCACCCCGATGATGCCTGGGTGGCGCGCGGCTTCGCCCGCGACCAGCGGCGGGTGAAGGGCTTCGGCGGCGCGGCACTCGGCGTGGAGGCGCCTGCCGCCATCGCCCGCGCCTTCGCGGCCCACGGCTATACGGTGCTGACCGCGGCCAGCGACTGGCGCATCCCGCGCAGCGCCGGCGAGATGGCGCGCGAACTGGCGCTGGGCCATGCCGAGGCCGCCATCCGCCACGAAACCCGCGAGGGCGCACGCATCCAGGCCTGGGCCGAGGCGCGGTCACGGCAGGCGGAGACGCTGCGGCTTTCGGTGCGGGTGCCGCACCGCGACGTGCTGTGCCTGCCGCCCGCTTGACGTCTTGCGCGGGGGCGGGCGGCATGGGTTGATAGGGCAACCCCCGACCCACGGAGATGCCCCATGTCCAGCGTGAAAGACCCCGCCGCGGACGTCTATGTCGAGCAGCGCCGCCAGGCCCGTATCGACATGGCCGCCGCCCATCGCCTGGCCGTGCTGCACGACTTCCACGAGGCCATCGACAACCACTTCACCCTGATGGTGCCGGGGCGCCCGGGGCGGTTCTACCTGAACGCCTATGGGCTGCATTGGTCGGAGGTCACGGCCAGCAACCTCATCGAGGTGGCGTTCGACGGCACGGTGCTGGAGGGCACGGGCCCCGCCGACCGCAGCGCCATCTGCATCCATGCGCCCATCCATGAGGCGACCGGGGCGGCCTGCGTGCTGCACACCCACATGCCCTACTGCACCGCCATCTCGCAATTGGAGGACATGACCATCGAGATGACGGGCCAGAGCGCCCTGCAGTTCCACAACCGCATCGCCTATGACTACGACTACAACGGCTTCGCCCATGAGCATGAGGAAGGCGCGCGCATGGCCGCCCTGATGGACGGCAAGCCCATCCTGATGCTGGCCAACCACGGCGTGGTGGTGACGGGCAATTCCGTCGCCCAGGCCTATCACCGCCTGTATTACCTGGAGCGCGCCTGCCGCACCCAGATGTTCTCCATGTGGACCGGCCACCGCCGCCGCTTCGTGAAGGAGGAGGTGCTGGAGAAGATGCGCGCCCAGGCCGCCTGGAAGGACCCCACCATGGCGATGACCGGCCCGGAATACCACTTCGCCGCCCTGAAGCGGGTGCTGGACCGCAGCGACCCGACCTACGCGGATTGATGGCGGAACGCGCAGGAAGCAAGGGTTGCCGGTTGTAAGCGCCTCCGTCACTCCCAACCTGCCGTCGGCGACCAATCAGGGGTGCACGAAGCCATGCCACAGCCGAATTGGATCATTTCGTGTCACGGTTATTCTGACGTGAAGTCAGGCTCCAGGTTCGCCATCACGAAGCGGCGGAGCTACGAGAATTTCAGCATCCCGCTCGGCGTGGAGCTGGTGACCTACACCGAGCAGGGGGTCAACCTGAGCATGGATGATGGCTGGGACCTGTGGAACAAGCTGACAGGCAACCAGGAGGCCGCGGCCTACAAGCTGCGGCACAAGGGCAAGACATGGCCGACATCCGTCATCGACTATGGGCTGAGCGGACCGCACGACGCCGCGGACTACGCTGGCTGGATCAGCCCGGCGGGGCATAATGCGTGCGGATTGTTCGTGGTGGGCAACCCCGTCTCCTTCCACCCCTTTCCCATCGCGACGCAGGTGACGACCCTGAAGGCCGTCCTGCTGGAAGCGAAGAAGCAAAAAATCTCCCGCGTGTACTACCTGGCTTGCCAGGAACTTGGATAACCGGCCTGCGCGAGCCGGCGGCGCGCGGAGCGGCCATCGCCGCGCCGACCCATGAGCGAGGAGAAGGAGGCGAGGCGCGCCGCCGCACTCCGCGCCAATCTGCACCGGCGCAAGGCCCAGGCCAGGGCGCGGGCGGAAGCGCTCGCCGCCGCCGATGGACGCGAGCCCCCCAAGGAGGCTAGACCGCCCTCCTCTGAGCCGCAGCCAAAAGAGAAATGAATGTCCATCATGCCCGACCACTGGATTCGCCGGATGGCGACCGAACACGGCATGATCACGCCCTTCGTCGAGGCGCAAAAGCGCGAGGGGGTGATCAGCTACGGGCTTTCCTCCTTCGGCTATGACGCCCGCGCGGCCGATGAGTTCAAGGTGTTCACCAATGTGGACAACGCCCTGGTGGACCCGAAATCCTTCAACGAGACGGGCTTCGTCACGCGGCAGGGGCCGGTCTGCATCATCCCGCCCAATTCCTTCGTGCTGACGCACACGGTGGAGTACTTCCGCATCCCGCGCGACGTGCTGGTGATCTGCCTCGGCAAGTCCACCTATGCGCGCTGCGGGCTGATCGTGAACGTGACGCCGCTGGAGCCCGAATGGGAGGGCCAGGTGACCATCGAGATCAGCAACACCACCCCCCTGCCCGCCAAGGTCTATGCCAATGAGGGCATCTGCCAGTTCCTGTTCCTGAAGGGCGAGAGCGCGCCCGAGGTGAGCTATGCGGACCGCAAGGGCAAATACATGGGCCAGCGGGGCGTTGCCCTGCCGCGCCTCTAGAGGGCGCTGACCATGGACCGCATCCGAATCCGCGGGGGCCGCCGCCTCAACGGCACCGTCCCCGTCTCCGGCGCCAAGAACGCCACCCTGCCGCTGATGGCCGCGGCCCTGCTGGCCGATGGGCCGCTCACCCTCACCAACGCGCCCGATTTGGCCGACATCGCCACCATGCGCGCGCTGCTGGTGCAGCACGGCCTCAGCGTGGAGCACGACAAGGCCGCGCGCACCCTGACCCTCTCCGGCGAGGCCACCAGCCTGGAGGCGCCCTACGACATCGTGCGCAAGATGCGCGCCTCGGTGCTGGTGCTGGGGCCGCTGCTGGCGCGGCACGGGCGGGCGCGCGTCTCGCTGCCCGGCGGCTGCGCCATCGGCACGCGGCCGGTGGACCTGCACATCAAGGGGCTGGAGGAACTCGGCGCCACCATCGAGATCACGGCCGGCTACATCGAGGCCACGGCACCCGCCGGCGGGCTGCGCGGCGGGCGCATCCTCTTCCCGCAGGTGAGCGTGGGCGCCACCGAGAACCTCCTCATGGCCGCCTGCCTGGCGCGCGGCGAGACCGAAATCATCAACGCGGCGCGCGAGCCGGAGATCACCGACCTCGCGATGTGCCTCATGCGGATGGGCGCGCGGATCGAGGGCATCGGCACCGACCGGCTGCGCGTGGAGGGGGGTGCGACGCTGCTGCCGGCCACCCACCCCATCGTGCCCGACCGCATCGAGGCCGGCACCTATGCCTGTGCCGCGGCCATCACCGGCGGCACGCTGCATCTCGATGGCGCGCGGCTGGAGCACCTGGGCAGCGTCGCGCGCGTGCTGCGCGAGGCGGGCGTGGACGTGGCGGAGACGCACACCGGCCTGACGGTGTCGCGCATGAACGGCCTGCGCGGCGCCGATGTGATGACCGAACCCTTCCCCGGCTTTGCCACCGACATGCAGGCGCAGTTCATGGCGCTGATGTGCGTGGCCGAGGGCGCCTCCATGATCACCGAGACCATCTTCGAGAACCGCTTCATGCACGTGCCCGAGCTCATGCGGATGGGCGCGCGCATCAACTTCCACGGCAGCAGCGCCATCGTGCGCGGGGTGCCGCGGCTGTCGGGTGCCCCGGTGATGGCGACCGATTTGCGCGCCTCCGTCTCGCTGGTGCTGGCGGGGCTCGCCGCCGAGGGCGAGACCATCGTCAACCGCGTCTACCACCTCGACCGCGGCTATGAGCGCGTGGAAGCCAAGCTCGCGGCGGTGGGTGCGGATATCGAGCGGCTGCCCAACTGATGGACATGCCCATGACGACCAACTTCGCCGACAGCCGCACCGGCCTGGTGCTGGCCCTGCCCAAGGGGCGCATCCTGAAGGAACTCGCGCCGCTGCTGGCGCGCGCCGGCATCATCCCCGCTGAAGACTTCACCGATGAGGACAGCCGCCGCCTGCGCTTCCCGACGAACGACGCCGCACTCGACGTGGTGCGCGTGCGCTCCTTCGACGTGGCGACCTTCGTGGCGCATGGCGCGGCGCAGATCGGCGTCTGCGGCGCCGATGTGCTGATGGAATACGACACGGATCAGATCTACGCGCCGCTCGACCTCGGGATCGGGCGCTGCCGCGTCTCGGTGGCCGAGCACGCGGCGACGGCGGGCGCGGAGGATGCGCGGCGCTGGTCGCGCATCGCGGTCGCGACGAAATATCCCAACATCGCGCGGCGGCACTTCGCGGCGCGCGGCATCCAGGCGGAGATCGTGCACCTGAACGGGGCGATGGAGCTGGCGCCCTCGCTCGGCCTTTCGCGCGTGATCGTGGACCTGGTGCAGACCGGCTCCACGCTGAAGGCCAATGGGCTGGTGGAGACGGAGGTGATCGCGCATGTCACCTCGCGCCTGATTGTGAACCGCACGGCGCTCAAGACGCGCCCGGAGGAAATCACGGGCTTCGTCGAACGCTTCCGCGCCGCGATGAGCCTGCCATGAAGCGCCTCGCCACCACCGACGCGGATTTCGAGGCCGGCTTCACCGCCATTCTCGATGACGGGCGCGACACCACGACGCGCGTGGATGCGGCCGTCAGCGCCATCATCGCCGCCGTGCGCGCCGAGGGCGATGCGGCCCTGCTGCGCTACACCGCGCGCTGGGATGGCTGGGTGCCCGCCACGGCCGATGAGCTGCGCGTGACCGAGGCGGAGGTGGATGCGGCGTTGGCCAGCATCCCGGCCGAACTCATGGCGGCGCTGGATGTGGCGGCCGCGCGCATCGAGGCGTTTCATCGCGCGCAGCTTCCCGCCGACCTTGATTTGCCCGGCACCGACGGCGTGGCCGTCGGCATGCGCTGGGGCGCGCTGGATGCGGTGGGCCTCTACGTGCCCGGCGGCAAGGCGGCCTACCCGTCCTCCGTGCTGATGAACGCGCTGCCGGCGCGCGTCGCGGGGGTCGGCCGCATCGCCATGGCGGTGCCGACGACCGAGGGCGTGCTGAACCCGCTGGTGCTGGCCGCGGCGCGGCGTGCGGGCGTCTCGGAAATCTGGCGCATGGGCGGGGCGCAGGCCGTGGCCGCGCTGGCCTGGGGCACCCGGAGCATCGCGCCCGTGGACCGCATCGTGGGCCCCGGCAATGCCTATGTGGCCGAGGCCAAGCGCCAGGTCTTCGGCCGCGTGGGGATCGATTCCATCGCGGGTCCATCCGAAGTGGTGGTGCTGGCCGATGCGGACAACAACCCCGACCATGTGGCGCTCGACCTGCTGGCCCAGGCCGAGCATGACGAGGCGGCGCAATCCATCCTCATCACCGATGACGCCGCGTTCGCGGACGCCGTCGCCGCCGCGGTGCTGCGCGAATTGCGGACGCTGCCGCGCGCGGGCATCGCGGCGGAATCCTGGCGCGCCCATGGTGCCGTGATCGTGGCGCGCGACATGGACGAGGCGGCGGCCCTCACCAACCGCCTGGCACCCGAACACCTGCAGATCATGGTGCGCGACCCGCGCGCCTTGTTCGG
>JBHYDO010000024.1:0-24940 GCA_051860645.1 Roseococcus sp. | reverse complement strand
ATGAACTCCGAGAACTCCGTCACGGGCTGGCGGCGCGCCTCCACCGTGCCCACCGCCGGCGGGCCGCCGGGGCCGAACTGCGCCTGAGCCATGGGGCCGGTCGCGAGGAGAAGGGACAGGGCGTAAAGCAATCGCAACATGAAGGGGCACCTCTGGGTTCGTCTTTGGGCAGCAACCTCTCCCCTTGGTCAAGTTGAATCCAGGCAAGATGTGTGACAGGTTGCGCTCGCTGCGACGCTGGCTTGCTTCCGCCGTCTGGATGGCGGCCCGGCAGCCTGCCGCACCGAGACGCCCGGTTGGTCCGAAGCCAAGGGGCTGTCAGGCCGTGGGCGGGGATGGGATCGGCCCGTTGAACTGGCCTGTGCATCAATTGGCCTGTGCATCAATTGTGCTGTGCATCACCGGACCCCTTCCCCTTTGCCCCCGCGTCGTCAGATGATGCAGCACAAGAGATCGGGAGAGACACCATGCCCAAGTTTGGTCTGAGCCAATCCGTCCGGCGCGTCGAGGACCCGCGGCTGCTGCTGGGGCAGGGGCGCTACACCGACGACATCACGCTGCCCGGCGAAGTGACGGGCCATGTGCTGCGCAGCCCGCACGCCCATGCCGAGATCAAGGGCGTGGATATTTCCGCCGCCCAGGGCATGCCGGGCGTGCTGGCCATCATCACCGGGCCGGACCTGGTGGCGGCCGGCATCGGCGAGGTGCCCTGCGCCATCCCGCTGAAGAACAAGGACGGCACGGACCGCGCAAATACCCCGCGGCTGCCGCTCGCCACCGACCGCGTGCGCCATGTGGGCGACCCGGTGGCCTTCATCGTGGCCGAGACGGCGCAGCAGGCGCGCGACGCGGCCGAGGCGGTGATGGTGGACTACGACATCCTGCCCTCCGCCACCGACCTTGCCACCGCGCACCTGGCGGACCAGCCCCAGGTGTGGGAGGGCGCCTCCAACAACATCTGCTTCGACTGGGAAGCCGGCGACAAGCAGATGGCGAACGAGATCATCGGCCAGGCCGCCCATGTGACGCGGCTGACGGTGGTGAACAACCGCGTGATCGTCGCCTCGATGGAGGGCCGGGCCTGCGCGGCCGAGTTCGACGCCACGACGGGCCGCTACACGCTGTATGCCGGCACCCAGGGCTCCTGGCTGGTGAAGAACCTGCTGGCAAGCGTGACCCTCAAGACCGCCCCCGAGAACATCCGCGTCATGACGCCCGATGTCGGCGGCGGCTTCGGCATGAAGCTCTATCTCTACGCCGAATACGCCCTGTGCGCGATCGCGGCGAAGCAGGTGGGGCGCCCGGTGAAGTGGACGGCCGACCGTTCGGACAGTTTCCAGTCCGACACGCATGGCCGCGACAACATCACGCTCGGCGAACTGGCGCTGGACAAGGACGGCAAGTTCCTGGCGCTCCGCACCAAGAACTATGCGAACATGGGGGCCTACCTCTCCACCTTCGCGCCCTTCATCCCGACCGGGGCGGGCACCAAGGTGCTGGCCAGCGTCTATGACTTCCAGGCGATCCACGCGAACGTCATCGGCGTGCTGACCAACACCGTGCCGGTGGACGCCTATCGCGGCGCCGGGCGGCCGGAGAGCAACTACCTGGTGGAGCGCCTGATCGACCAGGCGGCGCGCGACATCGGCATGGACCGCATCGAGCTGCGCCGGCGCAACATGGTGGGCCAGGGGGCCATGCCCTACACCACCGCCATGAAGCAGCGCTATGACAGCGGCGATTTTCCCCGAGTCATGGATGCGGCGCTGGAGAAGATCGACTGGGCCGGCTTCCCGGCCCGGCGCGCCGAGGCCGCGAAGCGCGGCATGAAGCGCGGCATCGGCCTCGCCTATTACCTGGAGGCCACCGGCGGCGGCCCGACCGAGAACGCCAAGGTGGTCTTCGCCGAGGATGGCATGGTGGACGTCTATGTCGGCACCCAGAGCACCGGCCAGGGCCACGAGACGGCCTATGCCATGCTGACCGGCCATGAGCTCGGCATTCCCATGGACAAGATCCGCATCAAGCAGGGCGATTCCGACAGCCTGCCCTCGGGCGGCGGCACGGGGGGCGCGCGCAGCCTGTATTCCGAGGGGCAGGCCATCCTCGTCACCACCGCGAGCGTGATCGAGAAGGGCAAGCAGGCGGCCTCCGAGATGCTGGAAGCCGCCGTGGTGGACATCGAATTCGTGAAGGGCGACTTCGCGGTGGCCGGCACGGACCGTTCGGTGAACATCCTCGACCTCGCCGCCCGGCAGCGGCAGCGGGTCGCGGCGGGCGAGGACACCATCCTGCTCGACGCGCTGGAGACGGCGAAGATCGACGCCCACACCTTCCCCAACGGCTGCCACGTCGCGGAAGTCGAGGTGGACCCCGACACCGGCAACATCACCATCCCGCGCTACATCGTGGTGGACGATGTGGGCCACGCGCTGAACCCGCTGATCGTGCGCGGGCAGGTTCATGGCGGGGTGGCGCAGGGCATCGGCCAGGCCTTCATGGAGCGCACGGCCTATGACAAGCAGAGCGGCCAGCTTCTCTCCGCCAGCTTCATGGACTATGCGCTGCCCCGCGCCGAGGACCTGCCCGACATCGAGGTGGACCTCATCGAGGTGGTCTGCGAGACCAACCCGCTCGGCGTGAAGGGCGCGGGCGAGGCGGGTGCCGTGGGCTCGCCGCCCGCCGTGGTCAACGCGCTCATCGACGCGTTGAGCGAGGCAGGCGTGACCGCCATCGACATGCCCGCCACGCCGGAAGTGGTCTGGAAGGCGCTGCACGCCGCCTGATGCGGGGGTGATGCCCAGGGCGTCCGGCTTCTGCTATGCAGGCGGGCCGGACGCGCCAGGAGACCCCCGCATGACGAACCTGTTGAGGAACATCCCGATCTGGGGCTGGTTCCTCCTGATCCTGGTGAACGCCTACCTGCTCTACAATCCGGCCGGCTTGTCCGTGTTCCACCTTTGGGCCTCGCCCAATGAGGTGGCCATTCCGGTCCGGGTGCTGCTGACTGCCCTGGCGCTGGTGGGCTTCGGCCTCTACGTCTATGGCGCCTGGCGCGCGCTGGGGCCCATCGGCTTCTTCATCGTCGGGGTGCTGATCGTGCTCTGCATCTGGGCCGCGGATTTCTACGGCCTGATGAACGCGCGGGACCCCAGCCTGTGGTCCTGGGCCCTGCAGCCGCTGCTGGCCCTGGTGCTTACCGTGGGCTTCGTGTGGCCCAAGCTTTGGAAGGCCGCGACCGGGCGCGTCGAGGTGAATGATCCGGACACGACGCCGGGCGCGTAGCACGCCTCACCCCCGCCAGCGGCCCATTTCCATCGCAGCCGCGCGCACCGCATCCAGGATGTTCTGGTAGCCGGTGCAGCGGCAGAGGTTGGAGGCCAGCGTATCGCGCAAACCCGCCTCGTCCACGCCCTCCTCGCGCTCCAGCAGCCAGGTGGCGAGCATCAGGAAGCCGGGCGTGCAGAAGCCGCATTGGAGGCCGTGATGCGCCTGGAAGGCGCGCTGCAGGATGTTGAGCGTGCCGTCCGGCGCGGCCAGCCCCTCCACGGTGCGGATTTCGGCGCCCTCGGCCTGCACGCCGAACACCAGGCAGCCGCGCAACGGCAGCCCGTCCATAAGCACCGTGCAGGCGCCGCAAACGCCGTGCTCGCAGCCCAGATGCGTGCCGGTCAGGCCGCATTCCTCGCGCAGCATGTCGGCCAGCGTCAGGCGCGGTTCTACGGTGACGCAGCGCGCCGCGCCGTTCACCGTGAAGCGCACCTCGGTCATGCGCGGGGCTCCCGGCCACGAATCAGGGCGCGGATGCGCGGTGGCGTGGCCGGGAACTCCGCCACATCCACGCCGAATGGGGCGAGCGCGTCGCTGATGGCGTTGGCGATGGCCGCGGGTGCCCCGATGCTGCCGCCCTCGCCCAAGCCCTTCGCGCCGGTGATGGTGGCTTCGCTGAGCGTTTCCAAATGGTGGATTTCGATCGCGGGGATCTCCGCACAGGTGGGGGGCGTGTAGTCGGCCAGGGTGCCGGTCAGGATGTTGCCGTCGGGGGCATAGATCACCTCCTCGTACAACGCGTTGGCGATGCCCTGGGCCACGCCGCCCTGCACCTGCCCGTCGGCGATCATGGGGTTGATGATGCGCCCGGCATCCTCCACCACCAAATAGCGTTCCACGTGAACATGCCCCGTCTCGGCCTCCACCTCCACGATGGCGGCGTGGCAGGCGTTGGAGAAGGTGCCGGGCGGGTCGTAGCTGGCGGTGTCCGCCAGGTTGAAGCCAATGGCATCGGAGAGCAATTCGCTGCGCTGGTGGGCGAGGCGCGCGAGCTCCGCGATGGGCATGGAGGCCGCGCCCGCCACCGCCTGCCCGTCGCGCAGCACCACCTCGGCGGGCTCGCATTGCAGCAGGCGTGCCGCGCCGCGCCGCAGCCTTTCGGCCAGCTTGTCGGCCGCCAACCGGCAGGCGCCGCCGCCGATCACCAGCGAACGGCTGGCGAAGCTGCCCCAGCCATAGGGCGTGCGGTCGGTGTCGCCATGGATGATGCGGATGTTCTCGGGCGCCAGGCCCAGCCGGTCGGCGATGATCTGCGCCAGCGTGGTCCGCAGCCCCTGGCCGTGCGGGGAGGAGCCGATGCGCGCCTCCACCTCGCCCGAGGGCAGCATGGCGATGTCCACCACCTCATAGCCCGGCACCACGTCCATCGCGCGGGCGGCGAAGGCGGGGGTGCCGTAGCCGGTGCGTTCGTTGAACACGGAGAGGCCAAGGCCGAGATACCGACCTTCCGCCCGCGCCGCCTTCTGCCGCGCGCGGAAGGCCGGGAAGTCGAGCAGATGCACCGCCTCGTCCATGGCGGCGATGTAGCTCGCCTCGTCCAGCACCATCCCGGTGGCGCTGCGGGCGGGGAAGACGTCATGCAGGTTGCGCCGGCGGATTTCGTCGGGGGCAAGGCCGATCGCCACCGCCGCCCGGTCCATCAGCCGCTCGATGCCGAAGGTGATGACGGGGCGCGAGACGCCGCGATAGGGCGCCATGGGGCACGTATGGGTCAGCACCCCACGCGCCCGCGCGGCATAGGCGGGCACCTTGTAGGGCCCGGGATATTCGGCCAGCGCCATCAGCGGCTCCACCGCGCAGGTGGTGGGAAACACCGAGAAGGCGCCGACATCGGCGAGGATGTCGGCCTCCAGCGCCAGCAGCCGCCCCTCGGCGTCGAAGCCCGCGCGCAGCATATGCCGCTGGTCGCGCGAATGGGCGGAGGCGATGAGGTTCTCGTTGCGGTCCTCCACCCAGGCGAAGCGGCCTCGGTGTTTCCGCGCCAGCCAGACCAGCACAGGGTACTCCGGGAACAGCGCCATCTTCTGGCCGAAGCCACCGCCGACATCGGGGGCGATGACCTGGAGGTCGGCCTCGGGCATGCCCAGCAGCTGCGCGATGCCGGTGCGAAGCTGGTGCGGCATCTGCGCGGAGGCGGCGAGGCGGATGCGGCCCGTGGCGCGGTCGTATTCCGCGACACCGCCGCGGCCTTCCAGCGGCGTCGCGTTCTGCCGGCCGGAGCGGAAGGCGAAACCCACCACATGCGCGGCGGCGGCGAGGGTTTCGGCGAAGCCCTCGGGGCGGAGTTCCCCCTCCACCGCGACATTGCCAGGCGCAATGGGGTGGACCTGCGTCGCGCCGGGCGCCAGTGCCATGTCGAAGCCCATGACCGGGTCCTCGGCCGCGATGTCCATCTCGCAAAGTTCCGCCAGGTCCTCGACCATAGCGGCGTTGGGCGCAACGACGGCCGCGATCGCCTGGCCGACGAAGTGCACGCGTTCGGTCGGCAGCACGGGTTGTTCGACGGCGCGGTAGTTGAAGCGGCGCAGCCCGGGCTTGATGGGCAGCACGCCGGCCAGGTCCGCGCCGGTCACGAACAGGCAGCCCGGTGGTAAGTCTGGCGGCGGGCGCAGCGCCAGGATGCGCCCGCTCGCCACCGGACTGCGCAGGAAGCGGACCACGCGGGCGCCGATGGCGATGTCGGCCACGTAGCGGCCCTCGCCGCGCAGCAGCGGCGGGTCCTCGGTGCGGGGGAGGCGGCGGCCGACCCAGTTCATGCGGGCAACGCCTGGGCCAGCGCGCGCCGGACCATGACGGCGACCAGTTCGCGGCGATACTCGGCGGGCGCGTGCATGTCGTCCTGCGGGTCGCAATGGCGGGCGGCGGCGGCCCCGGCCGCGGCGAAAAGGGCGGGGGAGGGGGGGTGGCCTTCCAGCAGCGCAGCAGCCTCGCGCGCCAGCACCGGCTGGCCGCCGATGCCGCCCAGGGCGAACCGCGGCTGGCGGATCACGCCGTCCTCCAGCCGCAGCACGGCGACGGCCATCGCCAGCGCGAAGTCGCCGGCGCGGCGGCTGAACTCGGCGAAGCCGCAGCGCCAGTCCTCGCCCAGCATTGGCAAGTGAACCTCCCGCAGCATCTCTCCGGGCGAGAGGCTGGTGGAAAACACGCCCTGGAACCAATCCTCGGCCCGGACCTCGCGCGGGCCCGCGGTGCTGTCCAGCAGCAGCCGCGCCTCCAGCGCGAGGGCCGCGGCGCACCACTCCGAGGCGGGGTCCGCATGGGCGAGGCTGCCGCAGAAGGTGCCGCGCAGCCGGATGGGCGGGTGGGCGATGTGATGCGCCACCTGGGCCAGCAGCTTGCCCAGGGGGCCATCCACCACCGGTGTTTCGAAGGCTGCATGCCGGGCCAGGGCGCCGATGCGGAGCCGGCCGGCTTCCTTCGTCACGTGGTTCAGCGCCTTGATGCGGTTGATGTCCACGAGGACGGAAGGCCGGGCCATGCGGAAGGCCATGGTGGGCACCAGGCTCTGGCCGCCGGCCAGCACCCGCGCCTCTTCGCCATGCCGGGCCAGCAACGCCAGCGCCTCCTCCAGCCGCGGGGGGGCGTGATGCGCGAAGCTGACGGTTTTCATGAGGGGCAAGCGGCCTGGAAGGGATTTCCGGATCAAAACAGGCCGGGGGCCGAGCCGCAAGCATGACGCGGGGCGCGCCTGCCGCCTTCGGCGTGTTGTTTCGCTCTGGCCCTGGCCGGCCGTCCTTCTATAGTAGTGGTTCAACACTTGGTCGCGGGGGGCCGGCCTGGGCGCAGGCCCACGCTCCGCCCATCACCGGGCTGCACAGCGTCAAGGGGCGATCCATGCGAGCAAGTCACCTCCTCCCGGCCACGGCCCTCGCCTTTTCGGTCCTGGGCCTGGGCGCACCCGCGATGGCGCAAATGGACCCCGCGACGCAGCGCCTGATCGAGCAACTGCGCCCCCAGAACCCGGACGCCCTGAACGCAACGCGCGGCCTGCGCCGCCCGCCAGCGGCGCCGAGCGAGACGACCGCGCCGCCGGTGGTGTTGACGCCCGCGCCGCAGGCGCCGGTCATGCAGACGCCCGCGCAGTCTCCGGCGCCTTCCTTCGCGCCCGCCCCCGCGCCCGCGCCGCGCCTGCCGCGCCCCACCACGACCGCGCCCGCCGACATGCCCTCGGCCAGCCTGACGGTGAACTTCGCCAGCGGGTCGGACCGGCTGACGCCCTCGGCCATGCGGGAACTCGACCGGCTCGGCCGGGCCCTGACCTCTCAGGATCTGGCCCCGTTCCGCTTCCGTATCGAAGGCCACACCGATACGGTCGGGCCCGCCAGCCTGAACCAGGACCTGTCCGAACGCCGCGCCGCTGCCGTGGGCCGCTACCTGGAGGAGCGCTTCGGCGTGAATCCCGCGCGCCTGGAAACCATCGGCCTTGGCGAGACCCAGCTTCTCGTGCCCACGCCGGACGAGACGCCCAGCGCCGAGAACCGTCGCGTGCAGGTGATCAACCTCGGGCGCTGACGCACCGCGCGCTGTGAAGGGACCCAGCGGATGAGCGAGTCGGAACCGCTGCCCAGTGGCCTGCCCAAGCGTTACCAATGGCAGGAATTGCTGGGCCGCGGCGGCATGGGCCGCGTCTTCGCCGCCTTCGACACCACCCTCCGGCGCCGCGTCGCCATCAAGCTGGCCGACCCGCCCATCCCGGGCGATCCGGAGAGCATGGCCGCCTTCCAGCGCTTCCGCCGCGAAGCCCAGGTGGCCGGCGGGCTGAAGCACGAGCACATCGTCGGCGTCTATGATTTCGGCGAGGAGCAGAACACCGGCTGGATGGTGATGGAGCTGGTCGGCGGGGGCTCCTTGCGCGACCTGGTGCGCGGCGGCACGCGGCTGACCCTGCCCGAGATCGTGCGCCTTGTTGTGCAGGTGCTGGACGCGCTGACCCATTGCCACGAGCAGGGCGTGATCCATTGCGACATCAAGCCCGCCAACATCATGCTGACCGTCGCCACCTCCTCGGGCGAGGTGAAGCTGACGGATTTCGGCATCGCCCGCACGCGCCCCGAATTCGCCGATGACGTGACGGTGGTGGCCGGCGCGCGCCCCGCCACGGAAGGCTTCATCGGCACGCCCGCCTACATGGCGCCCGAGCAGGCCAAGGCCCTGCCTTTCGACCACCGCGTGGACATCTGGGCCACCGGCGTCCTGCTCTACGAATTGCTGACCGAGAAGAAGCCCTTTACCGGCGACAGCCAGGAGGCGCTGACCCAGGCCATCCTGACCACGGAGCCGGAGCCGCCCTCGCGCGTCTCCTTCCTGGCCACGCCGGCCTTCGACGCTGTGATCGCCCGCGCCCTGGCGAAGGACCCGGCCAAGCGCTACCCGGACGCGCGCAGCTTCGCGGCCGGGTTGCTGGAGGCCGCGCGCGCCCGCCGGGGGGACGAGACGCGCGCCACCTCGGTGGCCCCGCCACCTGCACCGCCGCCCGCGCCGCCGCCCGCGAAGAAGGGCGGCCTGTCGCCGGCCATCCTGGCGGGGGCCGGCGTCGCCGTCGCGGCCATCATCGGCGCTGTGGTGTTCCTGTTGCCAGGCGGCGAGGCACCCCCGCCGCCCGAGGGCCAGCAACAGGCGGCGGCGCTGACGCCCCAGCCGCCCACCCCGGAGCCGCGCCCCGTCCCGGCCCCGCCACCCGTGGCGCCACCGGCGCCCACGCCCGGGCCGCTCCTCGTGCCGCAGCCCGTGCCCACGCCGGACCCGCGGCCTGCCTTGGTGCCGCAGCCCGCACCGCCGCCAGTGGAGCCGCCGCGCCCTGAGCCGGCGCCGCCCGTCGCGCAGCCGCGTCCCGAGCCGGCGCCGCCCGTCGCGCAGCCGCGCCCTGAGCCGGCGCCGCCCGTCGCGCAGCCGCGGCCGGTGCCCTCCCCCACCCAGCCGGCCGTACCGCTGCTGGTGCCCGCCCCCGCCCCGGGCGCCATCCTCGCCGATATCCTCGGCCGGGTGCGCTGTGGCGTGGTGTCGCAGGCGCCGGAGGGGGCTGGCTTCGTCGTCGAGGGCTTCCTGCACCGGGACGAGGCCGCCACGTTGCGGCGTTCCGTGGCCGAGGCCAACCTCACCGTCCGCCTCGCCGCCGACGTGTTCGACGCGCCCTATTGCGACGTGCTGGCCGCCATCCGCCCCTTCACCCCAGCCCCGGGCGCCCTGCTGGACGTGCAGCCGCGCGCCCGCCTGCTGCGCCGGAACGAACAGATGGAACTGGCCGTGCAGATGCCGCCCTGGGCCGCGAACCTCAACATCTGGTTCGTGATGCATGACGGCAACGCGCTGCACCTGATCCAGGAGCGGCCCATGCCGGCCGGCGCCCGCGTGAACCTGCGCGAGACCAGCCCGGAATTCCCCTGGATCATCGACGAGCCGTTCGGGCTGGAACTGGTGCTGGTGGTGGCGTCGGAGGGGGCGCTGTTCAACGCCCCGCGGCCCGACGAGGAAACTGCCGCGAGCCTCGCCAGGGCGCTGGAGCAGGCGCGCACCGCCACCCGCCAGCGCCTGGCCGCCCGCGCCGCCATGGTGGAGACGCGGGCGCAGTAAGCCTTCTTCGCGGCCGATTCACCGCCTCGGCCTGCGCCTCGGCGGATCGGGCGCGGACGGTTGCGCTACAGCGCCCCGCCGCGCCGCCCCGCCATGGCGCCCAGCCGCAGCCGCAGCGCGTTCAGCTTGATGAAGCCCTGGGCGTCGTACTGGTCATAGGCGCCCTGGTCGTCCTCGAAGGTGACGTGCTTCATGCTGTACAGGCTGTGCGGCGAGCGACGGCCGGTCACGATCGTGTTGCCCTTGTAGAGCTTGAGGCGGACATCGCCCTCCACGCTCGCCTGGCTGGCGTCGATCAGCGCCTGGAGCATCCGGCGTTCCGGCGCGAACCAGAAGCCGTTGTAGATGACCTCGGCGTAGCGCGGCATCAGGCTGTCCTTGAGGTGCGCGGCCTCACGGTCCAGCGTGATGCTTTCCATGGCGCGGTGCGCGACGGACAGGATGGTGCCGCCCGGCGTCTCATAGCAGCCGCGGGACTTCATGCCGACGAAGCGGTTCTCCACCAGGTCCAGCCGGCCGATGCCGTTGACCTTGCCGAGTTCGTTCAGCTTCGTCAGCAGCGTGGCGGGCGAGAGCGCCTGGCCGTTGATGCCCACCGCATCGCCGCCCTTGAACTGGATGGTGATTTCCGTGGGGGTGTCGGGCGCGTCCATGGGGCTGATGGTGCGCTGCCACACCATCTCATCCGGCGCGTCCCAGGGTTCTTCCAGGATCTTCCCCTCGCTGCTGCTGTGCAGCAGGTTGGCGTCCACGGAGAAGGGGGCCTCGCCGCGCTTGTCCTTGGCGATGGGGATCTGATGGGTTTCGGCGAACTCGATCAGCTTCGTGCGGCTGGTCAGGTCCCATTCGCGCCAGGGGGCGATGATCTTGATGTCGGGCTTGAGGGCGTAATAGCTCAGCTCGAATCGGACCTGGTCATTGCCCTTGCCGGTGGCGCCGTGGGAGACGGCGTCCGCGCCCACCGCTTCCGCGATCTCGATCTGCCGCTGGGCGATGAGGGGGCGAGCGATGGAGGTGCCGAGCAGGTACATCCCCTCATACAGCGCGTTGGCGCGGAACATGGGGAAGACGAAGTCCTTCACGAAGGTCTCGCGCAGGTCGTCCATATAAATGTTCTCGGGCTTGATGCCGAGCATCAGCGCCTTGTCCCGCGCGGGGCCGAGTTCCTCACCCTGCCCGAGATCGGCGGTGAAGGTCACCACCTCACAGCGATAGGTGGTCTGGAGCCACTTGAGGATGACGGAGGTGTCGAGCCCGCCAGAGTAGGCGAGGACGACTTTTTTTGCTGCAAGCACGGCTTCTTCCTGACGAGAGGACGGTTTAACTACGCTTTATCAGCCGGTGGACGGCAAAAGACGCTAGTCCGGCGCCAAACAAAGCAAATCCAAGGCCCGGGCTTAGTGTTTCCAGCGACAGGTGGGATGTTCCATGCCTTACGCCAAGATTGAACTGGCCTGTAGCCCCGGCGAGGACGAGTCTATATCCACAGAATATTGACAAGCCGGACACTGCAAATGCACCTAGGGAAGTGACGATACTTATCAAGTATGTCGGCGGTGACGAGGCAGCAGGTGCTTGGGTCGGTACCATGGTTTTCCCGGGTGCGGCTCTTTCACTAATTTAGCTGAGCGAAATGCGCCTATCAATCACCTCCGAGCCCACCACGCCAACCCCCCAACCCCCACCCCCCCCCCCCCCCCCCCCCCCCCCCGTCTGCCCCAGGAACAGCGCCATGGCGAAGGCGCTCACCGCCGTGCCGCGCGCCTAGGGCAGCGCCTCGGTCGCGCGCGCCTGCAGCACCCCGTGGAACATGAAGAACGCCAGGCCGATGCAAAGCTGCGCCACCAGCACCACCCACCAGGCCCAGGCCACCGAGATCAGCAGCAGCAGCCCCGTCAGCGCCGTCCCGCCGATGCCCAGCAACCCCCGCTCCCCGAAGCGCCTTACCAGCCGCTTGGCGATGCGCGTGTAGAGGAAGGCGCCGATCCCGAAGCCCGCCATCACCAGCCCCGCCTCGGCCGCCGAAAGCCCGAAGCGTTCGATCAGGAAGCTCGCCACGAAGGGAAAGGCGCCGCCGAACAGCAGCGCCCCGTTCAGCCCCGCCAGCATCAGCAGCTTGCGCCCCGCGCGCGCCCGCAGCAGCTTGCCGAAGCCGGAAAACATCCCCGCCCCCGAGGGCACGGGCGGCGGCGCCCCGCGCAGCAGCTTCCAGGCCATCAGCCCGCCCGCCCCCACCGCCAGCCCGCCCGCGGCCAGGAAGCTCGCGCGCCACCCAAAATTCTCGCCCAGCACGCCGGACATCGGGCCGGCCAGCAATTGCGCGAAGACCATGCCCGTCAGGAACCGGCCGATGGCCGCCTGGCGGTCCTCATAGGGCACGCTGTCGCCGATATGCGCCATCATCAGCGGGATCACGGCGCCGGCGAACAGCCCGGCGAAGGCACGCATCACCGTCAAATCCGTCAGCCCCTGCGCGAGGGCCGAGGCCATGCTGACCAGCCCGTAGGCGATCAGCGCGAAGCTCGCCACGCGCACCTTGCCCAGCCGGTCGCCCAGCGGGCCGGTCGCGATCTGCCCCGCGCCATAGGGCAGGGCGAAGGCCGCGATGAGGATGGCCGCCCCCGCCACCGTGGTGCCAAACCCCACCGCGATCATGGGCAGAAGCGGGTCCAGCAGGCGCATCCCGGCGCCGATGGCGAAGCCGCCGAAGGCCATCAGCCCCAGCGGCAACGGCGCACTCACGCCCGCTTGGCCCGTTCGCTCTCGGTCTTGAGCTGCCCGCAGGCGGCCAGGATGTCGCGCCCGCGCGGGCGGCGGATGGGGCTGGAATAGCCGGCATCGTTGAGAATGGCGGCGAAGCGGTTCACCGCCTCGGGCGTCGAGGTCTTGTAGGGCGCGCCCGGCCAGGGGTTGAACGGAATGAGGTTCACCTTGGCCGGCAGCCCGTGCAGCAGGCGGACGAGTTCATGCGCCTCGGCCTCGCTGTCATTCACCCCGCGCAGCATGACGTATTCGAAGGTGATCCGGCGCGCGTTGGAGGCGCCGGGATAGCGCCGGCAGGCGGCCAGCAATTCGGCGATGGGGTATTTGCGGTTCAGCGGCACGATCTCATCGCGCAGATCGTCGCGCACGGCGTGCAGCGAGACGGCCAGGTTCACCCCCAGCTCCGCCCCGCACTTGTCCATCATGGGCACGACGCCGGAGGTGCTGAGGGTGATGCGCCGGCGCGACAGGCCGATGCCCTCATGGTCCATGATGATGGTCAGCGCCTTGGCGATGTTCTCATAGTTGTAGAGCGGCTCACCCATGCCCATCACGACGATGTTGGACAGCAGGCGGCCGTCTTCCCCCGTCGGCGTGGGCCATTCGCCATAGGAATCCCGCGCGGCCATGAACTGGCCGACGATCTCGGCCGCCCCCAGGTTCCGCACCAGCTTCTGCGTGCCGGTGTGGCAGAAGGTGCAGGAGAGGGTGCAGCCCACCTGCGTCGAGATGCAGACGGCGCCGCGGTCCTCGTCGGGGATGTAGACCGTCTCCACCTGCTGCCCGTCGCGGAAGGCGAACAGCCATTTGCGGGTGCCGTCGCTGCTGGTCTGCTCGGTGGTGACGCCGGGCCGGCCGATGGTGAAGCGCTCCGCCAGCCGCGCCTGCAGGGGCTTGGCGATGGTGGTCATGGCCGCGAAGTCGCGCGTGCCCTGGTGGTAGATCCAGTGCCAGAGCTGCTTGGCGCGGAAGGGCTTTTCGCCCATCTCGACCATTTCGGCCGCCAGTTCCTCGCGCGTCAGGCCCACCAGCTCGCGGCGGCCGTCGGCGTCCTGCATGGGGGGCGGGGCGAAGATGGCGGCCTTGGCCAGGATGCGCGTGCGTTCGGCCTCGCTGAGCCCGTCGCTGGGCGGCAGGACGCGGCTGTGGGGGGGGAAGGCGTTCACCGCCGGGCTCCGGCCGGGCAGGCACGGGTGATGGCGTTGTAGGCGGCGGTGAACCCCTGCAGGGAGAACACATCGGCGGAGACGCCGCGGTTGTTCGGCCCCGGCCCGCGCGAAAGGGCCTCGCGGCCCGCGCGCAGGGCTGCCACCACAGCCGCGCCGTCCCGCGCGAAAGCGGTGTCGTTCGCGGTGAAGAAGGGCAGCGTGGCGTTGCCGACGATCAGCGCGGACTCGGCGCCGCGCGCAAAGGTGTAGCCGGGGCGGATGGCCACCTGGTCGCGCTGGTTGATGCGGTGCGTCACCAGCAGCATGACGTTGGACGCGACGCGGCCAGGCACGCCATCAATGGAGCGCGCGCGGCTGAAGGCGTAGCAGACGCGCTGGCCCGCCTCCGTGTGGGAGACGGCCGTCCAGGACTGGAATTCGCCCAGCGCGGTGGGCCGGCCAGCCTGTTGGGCGGCCGCGGGCGCAGCGGCCAGCAGCGTCGCGGCGATGAGGATGCGGAGCATGCCCGCTGCATAGGCGCAGCGGGGCCCAGCGTCCATGGATTCAGACTTCCTCGTCGCGGTCGGCTTCAACCTCGATCTCCTCGCCGATCGCCTCGTCCTCGTCCTCGAGGTCGGCGTCGTCGTCGAGGGCGGGGTCCGCCTCCACGTCCTCGAGTTCCACGTCCTCCGCGTCGGCCTCGGCGGGGACGCCGGCGCGCTTCTTCACCTTGTCCTCCGGCAGGGCAGCGGCGCGGCGGGCGCGCGGCTGTTCGGCCGGCTGTTCCGTCCCGCATTTGGGGCAGACCGCAGGCGCTTTCGTCATGTCGTAGAACTTCGCGCCGCAGGCCACGCAGACGCGCTTCAGGCCAAGTTCCGGCTTTGCCATGGAGCCCTCTATACATTGCCGTCCGGACCGGGCGGGCGGCGCGCATTGCCACGGGCAACGCGTCGGTGTCAAACGGCGACCCATGTCCAGCGAATCCGCACCCCTGCCCTTGCGCGCCAGCGCGGCCCCCGCCCCCCTCTCCGGAAGGCTGCGCGTGCCGGGCGACAAGTCCATCAGCCACCGCGCCCTGATGTTCGGCGCGCTGGCCATCGGGACGACGAACATCGAGGGGCTGCTGGAAGGCGAGGATGTGCTGCGCACCGCCGCCGCCATGCGCCTGCTCGGCGCCACGGTCGAAAACCTGGGCCAGGGTGCCTGGCGGGTGGCCGGGCGCGGCATCGGCGGCCTCACGGAACCCGCGGATGTCCTGGACATGGGCAATTCCGGCACGGCCGCGCGGCTGATCTGCGGGCTGCTGGCCGGCCACCCGATCTTCGCCGTGATGACGGGCGATGCGAGCCTGCGCCGCCGCCCGATGAAGCGCGTGACGGACCCGCTTGCCGCCACCGGCGCCCGCTTCCTGACGCGCGAGGGCGGGCGCCTGCCGCTGGCGGTGGAGGGGGCGCGCAACCCGCTGCCGCTCGACTACCGCCTGCCGGTCGCCTCCGCCCAGGTGAAAAGCGCATGCCTGCTGGCTGGTCTTTGCGCCCCTGGCACGACCCGCGTGGTCGAGCCGGAGGCGACGCGCGACCACAGCGAGAACATGCTGCGGCATTTTGGCGCGACGGTGCGGGTGGCGGTGGAGGGCCATGGGCGAATCATAGAACTGGACGGCCAGCCCGAATTGCGGGCCGCGCCGGTGATGGTGCCGGGGGATCCCTCCTCGGCCGCGTTCTTCGCCGTGGCAGCGCTGATCGTCCCTGGTTCGCGCCTCGTGATCGAGAATGTGGGCCTGAACCCCCTGCGCACCGGCCTGTTCGAGACGCTGCGCGAGATGGGCGCTGGGCTCACCGTGGCCAACGCCCGCACCGAGGGCGGCGAGCCGGTGGGCGACCTGGTCCTGCGGCAGGGCGAGTTGCGGGCGGTGGACGTGCCTGCCGGCCGCGCGCCCTCCATGATCGACGAATACCCCGTGCTGGCCATCGCCGCCGCCCATGCGAGGGGCGTGAGCCGGTTTCGCGGGCTGGCGGAACTGCGCGTGAAGGAAAGCGACCGCCTGGCCGGCACCGCCGCCCTGCTGCAGGCCGCCGGCGTGCGGGTCGAGATCGAGGGCGACGACATGATCGTCCACGGCACGGGCGGTCCCGCGCCGGGCGGCGGGCAGGTGGCCACGCAGATGGACCACCGCCTGGCCATGAGCGCCCTCGTCCTGGGTCTCGCCAGCCGCGCGCCGATGACCATCGATGATGGCGCCTTCATCGCCACCAGTTTCCCCAACTTCACCGGGCTGATGAACCGCGCGGCCGGGGGCACGGCCATCGCCCCGGCATGAGCGTGCCGCTGATCATCGCCGTGGACGGGCCGGCCGCGGCAGGGAAGGGGACACTCGCGCGGCGGCTGGCGCGGCAATTCGGCCTGCCCTACCTCGACACGGGCCTGCTCTACCGTGCCGTCGGGCGCCGCGTGCTCGACGCAGGGGCGGAGCCCGCGGACCCTCTGGCGGCCGAGGCAGCCGCCCGCGCACTGACCGCGGCCGACATGGAGCGCCCCGACCTGCGCGGCCCCGAGGCCGATGCGGCCGCCAGCAAGGTGGCCGCCATCCCGGCCGTGCGCGCCGCGCTGCTGGCGTTCCAGCGCGGCTTCGGCGCGGCCCGTGGCGCGGTGCTGGACGGGCGAGACATCGGCACCGTGGTGTTTCCGGAAGCGCCGGTGAAGCTGTTCGTCACGGCCCGGCCCGAGGTACGCGCCCAGCGCCGCCATGCGGAACTGCAGGCGCGCGGCCCGGCGCCTGCCCTGGCCGAGGTGGCGCAGGACATGGCCGACCGTGACGCGCGGGACGCCAATCGCGGTGTGGCCCCGCTGCGCCCCGCCGCGGATGCCAGGTTGCTCGACACCTCCGACATGGATGCGGAAGCAGTGTTCCAGACGGCGCTGACCCTGGTTGCCGCAGCGCAAAAAGCGACATCCGGCATCCGTTGAATGCGGTTTTGGCTTGACCATGGGACCGACTCCGTTGAAGACAGCCCTGCCTTGGCATCGCCAAGGTCGGCCTTCGGGGCACGCCGCAAGCGCCCTACCCATCGGCCCCCACGCCATGTGCGGCTGGCGGCAAGCCGTGATGGTCTCGCGGGTCCCTGACCCCCTGTCGTCGCGCAGAACCGGACTTCGGAACATCGCGTTCCGGACCTGACCCAGGACAAAAGCTCTACATGGCCAACGCCAACGCCTCCGGCTCGACCGCGGGCACCGAAGATTTTGCCGCCCTTCTCGACGAAATGCTGGGCGCAAACACCGGCTTCGCCGGCTCCGTCGTGACCGGGAAGGTCGTCCGCCTGGACGATGACTTCGCCGTCATGGATGTGGGCCTCAAGAGCGAAGGCCGCGTGCCCATCAAGGAATTCTCGCCCCCCGGCATGAAGCCGGAAATCCAGGTCGGCGACGTGTTCGACCTGTTCGTGGAGCGCTACGAGGACCGCGACGGCTCCATCGTGCTGAGCCGCGAGAAGGCCCGCCGCGAGGAGGCCTGGACGAACCTCGAGAAGGCCTTCGCCGCCAACCAGCGCGTGAACGGCATCCTGTTCGGGCGCGTGAAGGGTGGCTTCACCGTGGACCTGGGCGGCGCGGTCGCGTTCCTGCCCGGCAGCCAGGTGGACATCCGCCCCGTGCGCGACGTGGGCCCCCTGATGGGCCAGTCGCAGCCCTTCCAGATCCTGAAGATGGACCGCGCGCGCGGCAACATCGTCGTCTCCCGCCGGGCCGTGCTGGAAGAGACCCGCGCCGAGCAGCGCGCGGAACTCGTCCAGGGCCTGAAGGAAGGCATGGTGCTCGACGGCGTGGTGAAGAACATCACCGACTACGGCGCCTTCGTGGACCTGGGCGGCGTGGACGGGCTGCTGCACGTCACCGACATCGCCTGGCGCCGCATCAACCACCCGAGCGAGGCCCTGACGATCGGCCAGGCCGTGAAGGTGCAGGTCATCCGCTTCAACCAGGACACGCAGCGCATCAGCCTCGGCATGAAGCAGCTGATGTCCGACCCATGGGACGGCGTGGCGCTCAAGTACCCGGTCAACGCCCGCTTCTCGGGCCGCGTGACCAACATCACCGACTACGGCGCCTTCGTGGAGCTGGAGCCGGGCGTCGAGGGCCTCGTGCACGTCAGCGAGATGTCCTGGACCAAGAAGAACGTGCACCCGGGCAAGATCGTGGCCACCTCCGAGCAGGTGGACGTGATGATCCTCGATGTGGACGAGCCCAAGCGCCGCATCTCGCTCGGCCTCAAGCAGGCGCAGGGCAACCCGTGGGAGCTGTTCGTCCAGAACAACCCGCTGGGCGCCGTGATCGAGGGCGAGATCCGCAACATCACCGAGTTCGGCCTGTTCGTGGGCGTGGGCCCCGACATCGACGGCATGGTGCACCTCTCCGACCTGTCCTGGGATGTGGCCGGCGAGACGGCGCTGGCCGGCTACAAGAAGGGCGACATGGTCAAGGCCAAGGTCCTCGACGTGGACATCGAGAAGGAGCGCATCTCCCTCGGTGTGAAGCAACTCGAAGCCGACCCCGCGGCTGAGGTGCTCGACCGGGTCCGCAAGGGCGATGTCGTGACCTGCACCGTGACGAAGGTGGAAGCCAACGGCATCGAAGTCCGCGTGGACGACGTGCTGACGGGCTTCATCCGCCGCGCCGAACTGGCCCGCGACCGCCAGGACCAGCGCCCGGAGAAGTTCGCCATCGGCGAGAAGGTCGACGCCAAGGTGACCGCCGTGGACCGCGCCGCCCGCCGCCTCTCCCTGACCGTGAAGGGCAAGGAGATCGAGGAGGAGCGCGAGGCCGTGAAGGAGTTCGGCACGGCCGACAGCGGCGCCTCGCTCGGCGACATCCTGGGCGCGGCCATCCGCCGCCGGCGCGAGATGGCTGGCGAGGAATGATCCGGGCACTCCCCGCCGGCGGCGGGGCTCGCGCGTGAACGAAGGGGCGGGCCGCGAGGTCCGCCCTTTTGCGTGGTGGTTGTCTGCGCCCAGCGGTTCGCGCAATTTCGAGAGACGGATGCTCCGTTTTCGAGACATTTCCATCCGAATCTCCCAGGGTGGAGTGTGGCCCTTCCTTCCTCGAGCGGAACTGGACGCGCCGCCCATAAGTCCCTCAAATTGAGGCAAAATGTCTCTCTGATTGACAAAATTCTTTTTAAATACACAAAAATTCCGAGAGTCAGCTAGGCAGATACATCTTCTGGTGGTAATTCTCTGCACGCAAAACGTGTGGAGATGGACAGATGCGAATTCTCCTGGTGGAAGATGACCGCTCGGCGGCACGCGGCATCGCCTTCCAGCTGCAACAGCACCGCATGGTGGTGGATGTGGCGGATTGCGGGGCCGAGGCCCTCGAACTCGCCCGGCTTTATGATTATGACGCCGCCATCGTCGACCTGATGCTCCCGGACATGGAGGGGTATGACGTCGTCGCCAGGTTCCGCGCCTCGCGCATCGAGGCGCCGGTGCTGATGCTCTCCGCCAATGGCCGCACCCAGGCCAAGATCCGCGGCCTTTCGGTCGGGGCGGATGACTACCTCTCCAAGCCCTTCGAGCCCGATGAACTGGTGGCCAGGCTCCAGGCGATGATCCGCCGCTCCAAGGGCTTCAGCCAGCCGCGCATCCAGCTCGGCGCCCTATCGCTGGACCTCAGCGCAAAGGAGGTGGCCGTGCAGGGGCGCCCGGTTCACCTGACCACCAAGGAATACGCGATCCTCGAACTGCTGCTGATGCGACGCGGCACGGTTCTCTCCAAGGAGAACTTCCTCGACCATCTCTACGGCGGGATGGACGAGCCGGACGCGAAGATCATCGACGTCTTCGTGTGCAAGCTCCGCAAGAAGCTCCAGCAGGCGGGTGCGGCGAACGTCATCGGCACGGTCTGGGGGCGTGGCTATATCATTCGCGACAGCAGCCCCGTGCCGGCCATCACCGGCTTCCGCCCCACCTTGCCGGACACACGGCTGACCGCCGCCTGACGCCTGCTTGCTGCACTGCACAGCTACGGCGCGGTGCAGCACGACAAAACATTGCCTCCCCGACCCATGGCGCCGCAAGCTTGTCGCCCATGCCAGGGAGGAGGGCCACCAGATGATCGTCGCGCAGGTGCTGAAGACCAAGGGCAGCCAGGTTGTCTCCGTCCGTCCCGGGGATTCGATCGCCTCCATCACCCGCACCCTCGCCCAGCACCGGATCGGCGCGGTTTTGGTCCTCGAGGCGGATCAGGTCCTGGGCATTGTCAGTGAGCGCGACATCGTCCGCGCCCTGGCCGCTCTGGGCGAGGCCGTGATGCGCATGACGGCCGGCCAGCTCATGACGCGCGTGCTGTTCACGGCCGGGCCGGCCAGCACCGTGCAGGACGCGCTGCAACTAATGACCGACCGCCGTGTCCGCCACCTGCCGGTGCTGCATGCCGACGGCACAATGGCCGGAATGGTCTCGATCGGGGACCTTGTGAAGGCCCGGATCGCCGAGGCCGAGGGCGAGACGGAAGCCCTGAAGAGCTACGTCGCAACCGCGGGCTGATTTCCGCTTTGCGCTGCCGCAAGGACGGCGCGCGGAGGGCGGGGCAATCTGCGGGTGATCGCCAGGGAAGGCCCGCATGAACCACCGCCACCGCAAAGTGCTGCATGGGATCTTCGCCCATCCGCTGAACCACAACCTCGACCCGCGCGCCGTTGAGCATGTGCTCCAGGAACTCGGGGCGGAGCTGGACCATACGGGCCATGGCGCCCTGTCGGTGAAGCTGGGCGGGCAGCAGGGCAGCTTCCATCTGGGCACCGGCTCGGTCGGGGGCGATGAGGTGATGCGCCTGCGCAAGCTGATCGTGGCCGCAGGTATCGAGCCGGAACGCGACTACCCGCTCTGACGGTCTCCGGACGGACATGCGGATCCCGCAGCCGCGGGGGGAGAGCTTTCGCGGGCATCGACGCGGGCTTTTGCCCCTGGATCGGGCAGCAGCGGGCCACAGCGGGCGGCATGGGCGAAGGCCGGGCTTGCGCAGGCGCGTTGCCTCGCGTGAAGATCAGCCGGCTTGAAGAACCCGAATGGGAGAGGCTCACCGTCATGTTCACCACCCGCCGTGCCCTGATGGCGGCGGGGGCCTTCGCGCCCCTGCTGCCTGCCCTCGACGCCAGCGCCCAGGCGCGCTGGCAGATGGCGACGCCCTACCCGGACGGAAATTTCCACACGCGGAACGTCCGCACCTTCCTGGAGGAGCTATCGGCCGCGACCGGCGGCCGGGTCAACGTGCAGCTGCACTCCAACGCCTCGCTGCTGCCCATGGCGCAGATCAAGCGCGGGGCGCAGAGCGGCCAGGTGCAGCTCGGCGAGATCCTGCTCTCGGCCTATGGCAACGAAGATCCCTTCTTCGAGGTGGACAGCATTCCGCAGCTGGTGCCGACCTATGCCGACGCCCGCCGCCTGAACGAGGTGACCAAGTCCTTCATCGAGGCGCGCTTCCAGCGCCAGGGGCTGTCGCTGCTCTACATGGTGCCCTGGCCGTCTTCGGGCTTCTACACCAATACGCCGATCGAGAGCCTGGACGCGCTGCGTGGCACCCGCATGCGCACCTTCAACGTCATGACCAACCGCTTCGCCACCCTGGTGGGTGCCAGCCCGGTGCTGGTGCAGGCGGCGGAAGTGCCGCAGGCCTTCGCCACCGGCGTGGTGAACGCCATGGTGACCAGCGCCGCCACCGGCGTGGACAGCAGCGCCTGGGATTTTGCGCGCTACTTCACCCATGTGGGCTTCACCTTCACGCGCAACGCCGTGTTCGTGAATCGCCGCGCGCTCGAGGCGCTGTCGGCGGCCGACCAGGCCGCGGTGCGCGCCACTGCCGCCGCGGCCGAAGCCCGCGGCTGGCGCATGAGCGAGGAGGCACGTGACGCCGCGGCTGCGACCCTTGCGCAGCGTGGCATGAATGTGAGCCAGGCCTCGCCGGCCATGCTCCAGGCCATGGCGCGCATCTCCGACGCGATGGTGACCGAGTGGCTTAGCCGCGCCGGCCCCGACGGGCAGGCCGCCATCCAGGCCTATCGCGCCGGACGGAGCTGAGTGGGGGTGCGCCGCGCGCTGGATGCGCTCTATGCCTTGAGCGGCCTGCTCGCGGCGCTGTCGCTGCTGGGGATCTTCGTGGTGATGATGGCACAGATGATCCTGCGCCAATTCAATATCCAGTTCCCCGGCGCGACCGACCTCACCGGCTATTTCTGCGTGGGCGTGGCCTTTCTCGGCCTCGCCTGGACCTTCCGCCAGGGGGAGCTGATCCGCGTCGGGCTGCTGGTGGAGAACCTGCCGGCCGGCCCGCGGCGCGCCCTTGAGATGTTCGCCTTGAGCGCGGCCGCCCTGATGGTCGGCTACATCATCTGGTGGACCTGGCACGACGCCATGTTCAGCCTCGAGATCGAGGAGGTCGCGCAGGGCAGCGTGCCGTTCCTGCTGTGGGTGCCCAAGCTTGCCATCCCTGTCGGCGCGGGGGTGCTGCTCGTCGCGATCCTGGATGAATGGGTGGCTGTGCTGCGCGGCCGCAAGCCGAGCTACGTGCATGCGGCCGAAGCGCGCGCCGCCGCGCACGACCACACGGTCTGACGGCGATGGAGCTTCTCCAACTCGCGCTGCTGCTGCTCGTTCTGCTGATCTTCTTCCTGGGCGCCGGCGTCTGGGTGGCGCTGTCGCTCGCCGGCACGGGCTATGTGGCGATGGCGCTGGTGCATCCTTCGCCGGGGCTGTTCCTGGCCGGCGCCTATTGGGAGAGTTCGGCCAGTTGGACGCTGGCGGCGCTGCCCATGTTCATCTGGATGGGCGAGATCCTGTTCCGCACCCGTCTGAGCAATGAGCTGTTCAATGGCATCGCCCCCTGGGTTCGACGCCTGCCCGGGCGATTGATGCATGTGAACATCTTCGCCTGTGGCCTGTTCGGCTGTGTCAGCGGGTCGAGTGCCGCCACCTGCGCCACCGTCAGCAAGATCGCGCTGCCGGAGCTGGCGAAGCGCGGCTACGACCAGCGAACCGCCATCGGCAGCCTGGCCACGGCCGGCACGCTGGGGCTGCTGCTGCCGCCCTCCATCATCATGGTTGTCTACGCGGTGGCGGCCGAGGTCTCGATCGTGCGGGTGTTCATCGCGGGCTTCCTGCCCGGGTTGCTCGTGGTGGTGCTGTTCAGTGCCTATATCGCTGTCTGGGCGCTGTTCAACCCGAAGAAGCAGCCGGCGGCCGACCCTTCCACCAGCTTGGGCCACAAGCTCCGGCAATCCGCGCAGCTGATCCCCTGCGTGATGCTCATCGTGGCGGTCATAGGGTCCATGCTGGCCGGCTTCGCGACGGCGACCGAGGCGGCCGCCTTCGGCGTGGCCGGCAGCCTGGTTCTTGCGGCGGTGACCGGCGTGCTCTCCTGGCAGAGCTTCAAGGAAAGCCTGGCGGGTGCGACGCGCCTTTCCTGCATGATCCTGTTCATCCTTGCCGGTGCCGCCTTCCTGGCGAAGGCGATGGCGCTGACGGGCATCCCGGCGGCGCTGGCCGCGGCGGTGGCGAATGCTGGCCTCAGCCCCTACGCCATCATCGGCATCCTGACGGTGGTCTACATCCTGCTGGGGACGTCCCTGGACGGTGTTTCCATGATCGTGCTGACGACGAGCGTCGTGGTGCCGATGGTGCAGCAGGCGGGGTTCGACCTTGTCTGGTTCGGCATCTTCATCATCCTGCTGGTCGAGATCGGGCAGATCACGCCGCCGCTGGGGTTCAACCTCTTCGTCATGCAAAGCATGACGGGGAAGGAGCAGACCGAAATCGCCATGGCGGCCTTGCCCTTCTTCGCCATGCTGGTGCTGGCCGTGGCGTTGATCACGGTGTTCCCCGCGCTGGTGACGGCGCTGCCGGACTATGTGTTGAACCGGTAGCCCGGGCGGACCCGCGAAGCGCCTGGTGAGGGCATGTCCCCGGCGGGAGGGGACGGAAAATCCGGCGCAGTCAGCTGATTTTAAACGAGTATTTTCGCCTATGTCCACGCTCTGTTGTACAGTTTCCACGTTGATGTACCACACACAAGGTGCAGTGTGCGGGCGCTGGCGCCTAGAGGGGGGCTCCCACGAGAGGGGGTTCAGCGACCGATCCAGCGCGCCCCACAGGCGGGATTGCTCCGGATTGGCGCGCCTGGATCTTGTGCAGTCAATTTGTCTCTGCCGGGCTTCAATGTCGGTGTGCCCAGCTTGAACAGCCGCGCACCCCTCGGCTGGGCTCCATTGAGGGCCTTTCCCCCAGTCGCGTCTTTTCAGTCCAGGGCCAGACCGAGGTGAATTCTCGCAGTTGGGTGCGCGGGTTCACCCTTGCGTTGCTGTCGGTGCAGAATGAAGGCGATCATCGTTTCCGATGCGGGGCTCTGCCAAGTTTTTGTCGGCCGGCGTGCATGGATCAGCAGTGGGGTGCCTGACCGGCAGCCCAAACTTGGGTTGGGCCGAAAGCCCGCGAGGCCTTAGCGTCTCGTCCACCCGCGAACGCGGTTCGCGCAGCAAGCGGTGCGCGGCACCAAGAACATACGCTTCCTGTCGCCGGCTATCCCAGGCGTCGACAACCCACGTCGCACTGCGTGTCGCTGGAGCGGGTGCGATGACCCGTCCAACAGCGCTCTCCGGGACTGCATCGGCTGGGTGCCGCAGGCGCAGGCCCACCCGACGAAGCGCCGTGGCGAGTGCCGGCGGATCCAGCGCATATGTGGCCTAGATCACATTGAGTTGCCGCACGAGGGTAGGCAGATTGAGCGGCTCGCCTGTGTGGTCTGCGTGCCGGCGTTCTAGCGCGCGGCGCTGCCGAGAGCTGTAGGCGGCATACGCAGGGGGCCCCTCCTCAATGCCAGCCTCGCGAAGGCGGCCGGCGGCTTGGTGATCACCCCTCGCCTCGAGCGCGGCGATCACCGAGCAGTTGTGGCGTCCTTTGCTCACCCGGTGGAGCAGCCGCAACTCCGCTTCGCGCGCGAGCCGTTCGTGCCGGGCGGACATCTTGCGGCTGTCTAGCACTGCGAAGGTGACCGGATCGACCTCGGGGTGTTGAATGCCGCCGAGAGTTGACCCGGGTTTGCCACCAAGATTTGACCCGGGTTTTGGAGATACGGGGTTTTCC
>JBHYDO010000023.1:0-25218 GCA_051860645.1 Roseococcus sp. | reverse complement strand
AGCGCACCGTTGTGTTGCCGCCGGCATTGGTGGAGAGCAGGCCGCCGATCATGGCCGAGCCCTCCGCACCCAGGCTGAGCGGGAACAGGCAGCCATGCTCGGCCGCCACCTGCTGCGCCTGGGTCAGCACCAGGCCTGCCTCGACCGTCATCGTCATGTCGAGCGCGTCCACCTCGCGCACGCGGTTCATGCGCGCGAGGCTCAGGATCACTTGGTTGGGCCGCGACTCCGGCGTGGCACCCCCCACCATGGAGGTGTTGCCCCCCTGCGGGATGATGGCGATGCCATGCCGCGCGCAGAGGGCGACGCAGGCGGACACCTCCTCGGTGGAGGCGGGGCGCAGCAGGGCCATGGCCTCGCCAGTGTAGAGGCCGCGCCAGTCGGATAGGGCCGGCGCCAGGTCCTCGGGCGCCGTCAGCAGGCCGGCGGGGCCGAGGATGGCACGCAGGGCGTCGAGCGGCGGCAGCGCGTGCAGGTCATCGGGCATGGTTCAGCGCGCCGTGGCCAGTTCGGCCGAGCGGTCCCAGAGATTCGGCACCACCGCATTGGTGTAGCCGGAGATGAAGGGCTTCCGCGCGCTGGTCGCCTCGTCGAAGGTGTGCCGCGCGATGGCGCCAATATTGCCGCCATAGACATGGATGGAGATGGAGGGCGCATCCGTCAGCGCGTTCTGCACCCAGTGGACGTCCTCCTCACCGCTGCCCACGCCCACCACCTCGCCGGGCTTCAGCTGGTCCACCTGGCCGGCGCGCATGGGGCGGCCGGGCTCAGGGTGCATGGTGGTGCTGACCTCGGCGCCGCGCAGCATGCCGACCAGCCCCCATACCTTGTGGTTGTGGACGGGTGTGCGCTGGCCAATGCCCCAGACGAAGCTGACGACGGAAAAACGCTCCAGCGGGTCGCAGTGCAGCAGGTATTGGCGGTAGGTGGGGCCGGGCTCGGCCAGCGCTTCGGGCAGCCAGTCGTCGTGGCGGATGAGGTCCTGCAGCAGCGCGCCGCCCCGTTCCAGCCAGACCGCCTCGGCGGGGTCCTGGTCGGCGAGGCGCGTCATGGCCTGGATGAAGTTCCGCAGGCGGGAGATGTCATGCATGGTCAGCCCTCCGTCAGGGCGCGCTTGGCCACCGCCACCAGGTAGTTGGCGACGGTGGGGATGATGGCGTCGTTGAAGTCATAGGCGGGGTGGTGCAGCTCGCGGCCGCCCTCGGAGGGGCCATTGCCGATCCAGACAAAGGCGCCGGGCACTTCCTGGAGGAACCAGGAGAAATCCTCGCCCGTCATGGCGGGCGCCATGTCGCGCCGGGTCTCGGTGACGCTGGCCGCCGCGGCGGCGGCCGTCTCGGCGGCGGCGGGGTCATTGGTGGTAACGGGCACGCCGCGGCGGAACCCCACCTCACAGGAGAGGCCGAAGGTGGCAGCGATGCCATGGCCGATCTCGCGCATGCGGGCCTCGATCATGTTGCCCACCGCCTCGTCCAGCCAGCGCGAGGTTCCGCGGATCAGAGCGCGGGCCGGCACCTGGTTTGTGGCGGTGCCGCCCTCGGCGACGGTCACGCTGACGACGCCGGCCTTCAGCGGGTCCACCCCGCGCGAGACGATGGATTGCAGCGCCACGATCGCGTGCCCCATGGCCAGGACGGGGTCGCGCGTCATGTGCGGCAGGGCGGCGTGGCCAGCATGACCATCGAATGTCAGCTCGAACCGGGCGCCAGCGGCCATGACGGGGCCAGGATGGATGGCGATGGTGCCCGCCTCCAGCCCTGGCCAGTTGTGCCAGCCAAACATGCGCTCCATCGGGAAGCGCTGGAACAGCCCATCCTTGATCATGGCGCGTGCGCCGCCCCCGCCCTCCTCGGCCGGCTGGAACACCAGCCGGACGGTGCCGGACCAGTTGGTGTCCTGGTGCAGCAGGGCAGCGGTGGCCAGCAGCGAGGCGGTGTGGCCATCATGCCCACAGGCATGCATCACTCCCGGCTTGCGGCTGCGCCAGGGCAGCGTCTCGTCCAGTTCCTGGATGGGCAGCGCGTCCATATCGGCCCTGAGCCCGACCGAGCGGTTGCCGCCCGCACGCCGCAGCGTGGCGACCACGCCATGGCCGCCCACGCCGGTTTCAATCTCTGTGACGCCGATGGCGCGCAGTTGCTCCACGACGAAGGCGGCGGTCTCGCCCTCGTCGAGGGTCAGGCCCGGATTCGCGTGGAGATGTCGGCGCCACGCGGTCGCGGCATCATGCAGGGATTGGTCCATACGCGGAGTCTAGCGGAGACCGGCCCCTTTACGAAGCATCGGCCGCTGGACTTCCCGGCGCGGATCGCATATTATTTTTGAGGCGGACACGCCCAAACGGTGTTTTCTCTCGCCAGCCTAGGTTGTATCTTAAAACTCTTACCGATCTCGGGTTGAATGGCGCCCAGCCGAACGGGCGGGCCATCTGCCACCGCAGTCCAGCTACGCGGCAGATGTTGCGCCTTACCAGCGGTCTGACCACCCGGGCTTGAGCAGAACAAGGCGATACTGGCATGAAGTTTGCGGACATCGGGCAGCAGTTGCGGGCCTATCGCATGGAATCCGGGATGCGCGCGGAAGAAATCGCGGCGCGTCTGGGTGTCTCGCGCGCCGCACTTTACCGCTATGAAAAAGGCGAGGTCATCAAGCTCGAGACAATTCGCCGGCTGGCCGAGTTGCTTAAGGTCTCGCCCTTGTCGCTGCTGGGCATCGGCATCGAGTACTTCGCCCGCCCTGCCGCCTTCCAAGAACGCCTGCGCGGCCTGGAGGAGCAGGCTGACCAGGTGCTGTTGGTGGGCGATGCCTACAGCCTGCCCATCACCGGCGACGCCTTCGACGGCGCCCTGGCCGAGGCCTGGACCCAGGCGATCGCCGCGGGCGCGGAACGCACCGTCCAGGTCGCAGCCGTCGAGCAAACCCTGGGCACCCTGGCGGCACGTAAGCGAAGCCATGCCCAGAAGCGCCCGAACCTGACCGCCGTGCTGAGCGAATCGGCCCTGACGCGCTTCCTGGAGGAGGGGGTGGCACCCGGGCTGCCGGTGCCCGAGGCGACGCGCGCGCGCTGCCGCGAAGCAGCCCGGCAGGAAGCGGAAAACCTCGCCAAGCTGATGGAGAACGTGCCAATTGGCCTGCAGATCGGCCTTGCCACCGGCACCCAGCCCAGCGCGCCCTTCATGGTGCTGCGGGGACGGGACCGCGCGCATGTGATCACCTCGCCCATCGCGGCCGACACCCCCCCCGGCGCGATCGCAGGCGTGGCCGGCATCACCGCAGCCGAGGAGGGTGTTGCGGTGCACCAGCGCGTGGCCGAAGCGATGTGGCGTGACGCGGTCAAGGGCGCCGCCGCGGCCGAGAGGGTGCGGGAATTGATGGCCCGGACCAGGTAGCGCCCGCGACCCCTTCCCCGGCCCCGGAGCAACATCCGACCGGATGAAGTCATCCGCTCGAAGTGCCTCCTCGCGAACGCAAGTCCGCTGGAGCAGCTTATGGCGACTGTTCAACCTTCCAGATGCCGACGCGGCCACCACCGCGCCGCAAGCCCCTCCACGGGGCCGAACATCAGCGACATCAGCCAGATCCCGGCCGCGGCCAGCACGATGGCTGGGCCGCTCGGCACGTCCGCATGGAAGGAAAGGAGCAGGCCCGACAGCGTCGCCGCCAGCGCCACCGCAACCGAGACCACGACCATGGCCCCCACGCCGCGCGCCCAGTGCCGCGCGGCGATGGCGGGCAGCATCATCAGACCCACCGCCATCAGCGTGCCCACCGCCTGGAAGGCGGCAACGAGGCTGACCACCACCAACGCCATCAGGCCCAGATGCCAGGCGCTGCCCCGAACCCCCACGGCGCGGGCGAAGGCCGGATCGAAGCATTCCAGCACCAGTGGCCGCCAGGCCAAGGCCATGAACAGCAGGGTGGCCGTGGCCGCCCCACCCATCATGAGCAGGGCGAGGTCATCCACGCCGAGCACCGAGCCGAACAGGATATGCGTGAGTTCGACCGCCGAGCCCCGCCAGGAGATCAGCACCACGCCGGCCGCCAGCGCAGCCAGGTAGAGGGCAGCCAGCGCCGCATCCTCCCGCCCGCCCGTGGCACGCGAGATGGCGCCGGCCCCGATGGCGATGCCCAGGCCGGCCACCATCCCGCCGAGCGCCATGGCCGGCACGGACAGGCCCGCCAGCAGGAAGCCCAGCGCCACGCCGGGCAGGATGCCGTGCGCCAGCACATCGCCGGTCAGGCTCATCCGCCGCATCATCAGGAACACGCCCAGCGGCGGTGCAGAGAGCGAGAGGGCCACGCACCCCACCAGCGCGCGACGCAGGAATCCGAATTCGGCGAAGGGGCCGACAAGGCCCTCCCAGATCATGGGCTCAGGCGGCGCGGGTGCAGGGGGCGGCGTCTTCCACCCAGGCCTCGGCCATCATGCGGGCCCGCAGTCGGTTGTTCGCCGACAAGACCTCCTTCGTCGCGCCGCAAGCCACCACCTCGCGTGCCAGCAGCAGCGTGGTGGGGAATTCGCGGCGCACGAGGTCGAGGTCGTGCAGCACGGCCAGAATGCTCCGTCCCTCGCCATGCCAGCGCCGCACCACGGCCAGCAGGTCGGCCGCAGTGCGCGCATCGAGCGCGTTGAAGGGTTCGTCCAGCAGGATCACGGGCGCGTCCTGCAGCAGCAGGCGGGCGAAGAGCACACGCTGGAACTGCCCGGCGGAGAGGCTGCCCACCGGCCGCTTCTCGAAGCCCGAAAGCCCCACGGCGGCCAGCGCATCGGCCACGCGCTCGGGGTTGGGGATGCGGCGGAAGGCGCCGGCCTCGCCCCAGAGGCCGAACAGCACCGCGTCGCGGCAGGTGAGCGGGAAGCTGCGGTCGAGCGCCGACGCCTGGGGCAGCAGGGCCACCTGGCCCGCGCCCTCGATGCGGCCCTCGGCCGGCAGATGCAGCCCGGCCACCGCATTCAGCAGCGAGGATTTCCCCGCGCCATTGGGCCCGACCAGGGCCATCATCTGCCCGGGCGCCAGGCGAAAGCTGACGTGGTGCACGGCCGGGTGACGGCCATGCGTGACCGTGAGGTCGCGGACGGACAGTTCGCGCGGGGCCATCACAGGCGCATGGCCCAGAAGATCGCGGCCCAGAGCAGCGCAAGCAGGGCCGCGGCCCAGATCAGGCGGGGGCCGACGCCGGTGGCGAGGTCCAGGGGGTTTGGCAGCGGAGGCATCACGTTATCTCATAACAGCCCGCGCGCCGGTCGCCAATGCGGGCCGCGCCGGGGTATCCTTCACTCATGGCATCCCCCGACGACGCCCTCCGCCGCGCCCTCGCGCGGCACAGGGCCTTGGCGACCCTGCTGCTGGTGGCGATGGCGGCGCTGATGGTGCTTGCCTACCAGTTCCCGGCCGGCTTCTGGCCGGACCTTCTGGCAGCCTCGGCCAAGGCCGGCGTGGTGGGAGGGCTTGCCGATTGGTTCGCGGTGACGGCGCTGTTCCGCCGCCCTATGGGCCTGCCCATCCCCCACACCGCGATCATTCCCCGCCAGAAGGACCGACTGGGGCGCTCGCTCGGTGGGTTCGTGGCGAACCATGTGTTCACCGAGGCCGAGCTGCGCCGCATGATCGCCAAGCTCGACCTCGCCGGGATCATAGGCACCTTCCTGGCCGACCGCGCCAACACCCGCCCCGCCGCCCAGGCCCTGGCCGACGCCCTGCCCCGCCTCCTGGAGACGCTGGAGGACGGACGTGCGCGCCGGCTCATGACGCGACTGCTTCCCCGAGTGGCCGGTGGGCCTGGCGGCGCTGCGGTGGTGGCCCGCGCGCTGCGGGCGCTGGTGGCGGGCGGCCAGCACCATGCGGTGTTCGACCTGGCGCTTGGCCAGATGAAGGTGGTTCTGGCCGCCAAGCACGACGATCTGCGCGAAGCCATCAAGCGGCGCGTGCGCGACCAGGGGGGTGCGGTGGTGGGCTGGGCCGCCGGCGCCTATGTGGCCGACCGGGTGCTGGCCGCCGTGAATGCCGAACTGCAGCGCATAGAGCCCGGCGATTCCGATTTGCGCGCCGCCTTCGAGGCTTGGCTGGAGGCCGAGATCACCCGGTTGGAGACCGAGCCCGAGCGCGCCGCGGCACTCGGGGCCGCCATCCGCCGGGGGATTGCCCACCCCACCGTGACAGGATGGCTGGGCGATGCCTGGCGCCGCCTGCGCGAGGCGCTGGCGGAGGATGCGCGCAACCCCAATGGTCGCACCATGGCGCTGATCGAGACCTCGCTCGGCAATGCAGGTGGCTTCCTCACCGAGGACCCGGTGGCGCGCGCCAGGCTGAACGGCGCGATCGAGGCCACGCTGGCCACGCTGATCCCCTCGGCGCAGACGCGGCTGGCCGGCTTCATCGCCGGCGTGGTGGCCAGCTGGGACAGCCGCGAGATCAGCGACAAGATCGAGCTTCGCGTGGGCAAGGACCTGCAATACATCCGCATCAACGGCACCCTGGTGGGCTTCCTGGTCGGCGCGGGTCTCTACTTGCTGATCCACTGGCTGAACGAGGGGAGGGTGGTGCATTGACCACGCCATTGCGATCTTTCGACGAACTCACGGTCGGGCAGCGCTTCGACTACGGCAGCTTCGCGCTGACCGAGGCGGAGATCATCACCTACGCCACGCAGTACGACCCGCAGCCCTTCCACACGGACCCCGAGGCGGCGCGGGCCGCGCCCCTGTTCGGCGGGCTGGTGGCCTCGGGTCTGCACACCATGGGCATGTGCTTCGGGATGATCATGCGCAGCGGCGTCTGGACGGGCATCAGCCTGGGCGGCTCGGGCATTGACACCAAATGGCCGGCGCCACTGCGGCCGGGCGAGGAGGTGGCGGTGGCCTCGGTGGTGGAGAGCGTGAAGGCCTCGCGCTCAAGGCCCGAGATGGGCGTGGCCATGGTGCGCCACACCGGCACGCGCATGGCTGACGGCGTGGTGGTCATCGACATGCTCGGCACGCATTTCCTGAAGCGCTGAAACGGAAAAGGGGCTGGAGGTTTCCCCCCGGCCCCTCCCCTGTTTACCGAAGGCGCCTGGTATCAGCCGGCGGCCTTCATGATCTCGTCCGCCACGTTGCGCGGCACCGGGTCGTAGTGGTGGAACTGCATGGAGAAGGAGGCACGGCCCTTCGTCATGCCGCGCAGGTTGGAGATGTAGCCGAACATCTCCTTCAGCGGCACATGCGCGCGCACGATGACCGAGGTGCCCGCCATGTCCTGCGACTGGATGACGCCGCGGCGGCGGTTGAGGTCGCCCACCACGTCACCGACATGGTCCTGCGGGGTAGTCACCTCCACGTCCATGATCGGCTCCAGGATCACCGGGCCCGCCTTCTTCATGCCCTCGCGGAAGCAGGCCTTGGCGGCGATTTCGAAGGCGAGCGCGCTCGAGTCCACGTCGTGGTACTTGCCGTCCGTCAGGGTGTACTTGAAGTCCACCGTCGGGAAGCCGGCCAGCACGCCGGTATCGGCCTGGACCTTGATGCCCTTGTCCACCGCCGGGATGTATTCCTTCGGCACCGAACCGCCGACGACGGCGTTGACGAACTCGATGCCGTCATTCCGCTCCTTCGGCTCGAAGGTGATCTTCACCTCGGCGTACTGGCCCGAGCCGCCCGACTGCTTCTTGTGGGTGTAGATTTCGGTGTGCGGCTTGGTGATGGTCTCGCGATAGGCCACCTGCGGCGCGCCGATGTCGCACTCCACGCCGTATTCGCGGCGCAGGCGGTCCACGATGATCTCGAGGTGCAGTTCGCCCATGCCCGACAGGATGGTCTGGCCGGTTTCCTGGTCGGTCTTGAGGCGCAGGCTGGGGTCTTCGCCGGCCAGCTTCTGCAGGCCGAGCGTCATCTTCTCGACCGCTTCCTTCGTCTTGGGCTCGACGCTGATGTCGATCACGGGGACGGGGAAGGCCATGCGCTCCAGCACCACCGGGTCCTCGGCGGAGGCCAGCGTGTCGCCGGTACCGGTGTCCTTCAGGCCCACGAAGGCCGCGATGTCACCGGCGATGACTTCCTTGATTTCCTCGCGCTTGTCGGCGTGCATCTGGAACATGCGGCCGATGCGCTCGCGGTGGCCCTTGGTCGTGTTCATGACCATGTCGCCCTGCCGCAGCACGCCCGAATAGACGCGCACAAAGGTCAGGTTGCCGTACTTGTCATTGATGATCTTGAAGGCGAGGCCGGCGAAGGGGCCATCCTCCTTCACGGGGATCAGCCGGCGCTCGGCGTTCTCGTCCTGGCCTTCCTCAGGCGCGACGCGGATACCCTCCACGTCCACCGGGCTCGGCAGATAGTCGATGACGGCGTCGAGCAGGGGCTGCACACCCTTGTTCTTGAAGGCCGAGCCGCACAGAACCGGGCGGAACTCGCCGCTCACGGTGCCCTTCTTGATGCAGCGCTTCAGCGTCTCGACCGAGACGTCGCCCTTGTCGAAATACTCCTCCATCGCCGTCTCGTCGATGCCGACGGCGGTGTCGAGCAGAAGCTGGCGGAATTCGGCCGCCTTCTCCTTCATATCGTCGGGGATCGGGGCCTCATGGTACTTGGCGCCGAGTTCGTCGCCTTCCCAGATCAGCGCCTTCATCTCGACCAGGTCCACCACGCCCTTCAGCGTGTCCTCGATGCCGATGGGCAGCTGCAGCGCGATCCAGTTGATGCCGAGCTTCTCGGTCAGGGTCGCGGCGGCCTTGTAGAAATCGGCGCCGGTGCGGTCGAGCTTGTTGATGAAGATGATGCGCGGCACGTTGTAGCGGTCGGCCAGGCGCCAGTTGGTCTCGGACTGCGGCTGCACGCCGGCCACGCCCTCGATGATGAAGATGGCGCCGTCGAGCACGCGCAGCGAACGGTTGACCTCGATGTTGAAGTCGATGTGGCCGGGGGTGTCGATGATGTTGATGCGGTTGTCGTTCCACATCGCCGTCACGGCCGCGGAGGTGATCGTGATCCCGCGCTCACGCTCCTGCGCCATGTAGTCGGTGGTCGTGTTGCCGTCATGGACCTCGCCGATGCGGTGGCTCTTCCCCGTGTAGTAGAGGATGCGCTCCGTCGTGGTCGTCTTGCCGGCGTCAATATGCGCCGTGATCCCGATGTTCCGGATCTTCTCGAGAGCGGTATGTGCCACTGCGGGCCTCCATGCGGCAAAAGCAGGACAACGCCCATCGCGGGGCGCCGCCTGCTCTTCTGAAACGTGGTCAGAGATATGTCTGGGGCGGGAGATGCACTCTCCCGCTCCATTTTGCAACCCTCGGCGGGGTTGCGCTACAGCGCCAGCCGCAGGATGGCAGCCACGTCGTCGGCGCCCGCCACCTTGCGCGGGTTGGTGGCGATGGGCGGGTCGCCCAGCCAGCGCGCGGCGAGGCCGGGGATCTCCTCGGCCCCGATCCCCACCTCGCCCAGCGTCACCGGGAGGCCCAAGGCCCGGATGAAGCCGCGCAGCGCCGCATGGCAGAGCCCGCCGCCGAAGATGGCCGCCACCTCCGCCTGGCGCGCGCCGTTCACCGCCTCGTTCCACTGCATCACGGCGGGCAGCATCAGGCATGAGGTGACGCCGTGCGGCACGCCGCGCGCGCCCCCCAGGATGTAGCCGATGCCATGGCTCGCGCCGACCGGCACGCCGGCCCAGCCGCCCATGACGGACATCCAGGCCGCCTGCTGGCACAGCGCCCGCGCTGCCCGGTCGGCGGGGTCGCGCTTCACGGCCGGCAGCCCCTCGGCCAGCATGCGCAGGGCCTGGAGGGAGACCGCGTCCGAGAAAGGCTGCGGCGCGTTGGAGCAGTAGCGTTCGGCGCCGTGGTCCACCGCTCGGATGCCCGACGAAAGAAACAGCTCCGCCGGGGTTTCCATCACCGCCTCGGGGTCGAGGATGACGCTACGCGGCACCATCCAAGCCTCCAGCAGACGGTATTTCCGGCCGGCCACCGTGTCGGTGACCCCCGCATGGGGCGCGAACTCCGCGGCGGAGAGGGTGGTGGGCACGGCCACCATGCGCGGCGTGGGCGGCATGCCCTCCCAGCCGCCGGGCTGGGCGGCGCGGCCCGCCTCGGCCCCGGTGACGTCGGCCACCGCCCGGAAGCCGCGCCACACGCCCTGGCACGCCACCTTGCTGCCATCCACCACCGAGCCGCCACCCACCGCCACCACCAGGTCGGCCTCGGTCTCGACCAGGAGCGCGGTCAGCGCCAGCACGTCGTCAATGGGGCTGTGGGCGCGCATGCGGGCGAAGGTGCCGACCAGCAGCGGGCCGATGGCGTCCTTCGCCGCCGCCACGATGCGGCTTTCGGCCAATGATCGCGTTGTGACCAGCACCACGCGCCGCGCGCCCTCCAGCTCGGGCGGGAGTGCCTCGGCCAGCGGCGCGCCGTGGCGCACCCGCTCCTGCGCGGGCCAGCGATGGATGCCGGGCGTGATCATGGCGCTCAATCCACCCGCGCCCCGGCGGCGCGCACCACCTCGGCCCAGAAGGGAATTTCCTGGCCGATGAAGCTGTCGAACTCGGCGGGCGAGGCGGAGGGCAGGCCCTGCAGCCCCTCGCGCGCCAGGCGCGCCTGCACGGCGGGGTCGGCCGTGATGCGGGTCGCCGCCTCGAACAGTCGCTGGCGGATGCCGTGCGGCAGGCCCGCCGCCGTCCACAACCCCCACCAGCCGCCGATGTTCAGCCCCTGCAGCCCGGCCGCCGCGGCGCCGGGAATGCCGTCAATCACGGGCGAGGCGTCGCGCGTGGTCAGCGACAGCGCGCGCAACTGCCCTCCGCGCACTGGCGGCAGGGCGACGGGCGGCGTGCCGATCAGCAATTGCACATCGCCCGACAGCACGGCCTGGAGCGAGGGCGCGCCGCCGCGGAAGGGCACATGCGTCAGGTCGATATTGGCGGTCTTGGCCAGCATGACGCCCGCGAGGTGCGAGGGGGTGCCATTGCCGGGCGTCGCGTAGTTCCACCGCCCAGGCTCGGCCCGCACCCGCTCGATGAGTTGCGCCAGCGTGGTGATGCCCGATTGCGGGCGCACGGCCAGGATGGTCGGCAGGTCCGTCAGGCGGGTGATGGCGGTGAAGTCGCGCACCGGGTGAAAGGGGATGCGGGCATAGAGGGCGGGGTTCACCGCATGGCTGAAATTGCCGCCCAAAAGCAGGGTGTGGCCATCGGGGTCCGAGCGCGCCACGGCCTCGGAGGCGATGTTGGACCCGGCGCCGGGGCGGTTGTCCACCACGATGGTCTGGCCCAGCGCCTCGCGCAGCGGCTCGCTGAGGGTGCGGGCGATGAAGTCGCCCGAGCCACCGGGCGGGAAACCCACCACCAGGCGGATGGGGCGGCCGGCCGGCCAGGCCTGGGCGTTGGCGAGGTGGGGGGCAGCGAGCAGGGCGGCGCCGGTGGCGCCGAGGGCGCGGCGGGAGATGGGCATGGGCGTTCCTCCGGGAAGCTATTGGCCGGGCGGCGAAGCCGGGCCGGCCTGGGAAGCTTCAGCCAGGGCTCCATGCCGCGCAACCCGCGCGCGGCATGGGATGAAACGGCATGCCCCCTCGAAGGGGGTTACTTCAGTCCCTTGCAGAAGCGCTGGATGCGCGTGCAGGCTTCGGTCAGCGTCGCGTCATCGGTCGCGTAGCTGATGCGGAAATGGCCCGGGAACATGAAGGCCGAGCCGTGCACGGCGGCGACACCCTCTTCTTCCAGCAGCGCCTCCACGAAGTCGGCGTCGGTCTCGAGCTTGCGACCGCCGGCGCTGGTCTTGCCCAGGCAGGCATGCACCGAGGGAAAGACGTAGAAGGCGCCCTCCGGCGTCTCGCAGCGCAGGCCGGGCGCCTCGTTCAGCATCTTCACCACCAGGTTGCGGCGGCGCTGGAACACCTCGCCCATGGCGGCGACGCTGTCCTGCGGGCCGTCCAGCGCCTCGATGGCGGCCGCCTGGCTGATGCTGCTGGTGTTGGACGTGCTCTGCCCCTGCAGCTTGTCCATGGCCTTGATCAGCGCCACGGGGGCACCCGCGAAGCCGATGCGCCAGCCGGTCATGGCATAGCCCTTGGAGCAGCCATTCATGGTGATGGTGCGGTCGCGCAGGCGGGGCTCGACCTCCACGATGGTGGCGGGCTTGAAGCCGTCGAAGGCCAGCTTCTCATAGATGTCGTCGGTGAAGATCCAAACATCGGGGTGGCGCAGCAGCACGTCGGTGAGCTTCTTCAACTCCTCCGCGTTGTAGGCGGCCCCCGTGGGGTTGCACGGGTTGTTGAGGATCAGCCACTTGGTCTTGGGCGTGATGGCGGCTTCCAGCTGCTCGGCCGACATCTTGAAGCCGGAGTTCTGGCCACAGGGGACATAGACGGGCGTGCCCTCGGCCAGCGCCACGATGTCCGGGTAGCTCACCCAGCAGGGCGTGGGGATGATGGCCTCGTCGCCCGGGTTGATGGTGGCCAGCAGCGCGTTGAAGATCACCTGCTTGCCGCCGGTGGTGACGATGATTTCGTCCGGCGCGTAGTCGATGCCGCTGTCGCGCTTGAACTTGCGCGCGATGGCCTGCCGCAGCGCGACCGTGCCCGAGACGTCGGTGTACTTCGTCTCGCCGCGCTGGATGGCGGCGATGGCCGCGTCCTTGATGTTCTGGGGGGTGTCGAAATCGGGCTCGCCCACCGAGAGGCTGATCACGTCGCGGCCGGCGGCCTTCAGGGCGCGCGCCTTGCCTGTGATGGTGATGGTCTGGGAGGGCGAGATGCGGTCGAGCCGATCGGCGGTGAGGTTCATGTCCGTCCAGGTCCTGGCGTGGGGCTGATTCACGCCCTTGGCGTGCCCGCCAAGGCCGATCAGGCTCCAGGACGCGGACCCTATTCCCGCGGCGGGGCTGTTTCAACCCGACCGGTGCGCATTCGCAGCGCGGCAAATGCCAGCAGCACCGCACCGGCTGCACCCAGCATCAGGGTGGCCAGGGCATTGGCCTCGGGCGTCAGGCCGAGCCGCAGGGCGGAGAACAGGTAGACCGGCAGCGTCGTGGCGCCCGGGCCGGAGACGAAGCTCGCCAGCACCACGTCATCGAGCGAGAGAGTGAAGGCCAGCGCCCAGCCGGCCGCCAAGGAGGGCGCCACCAGCGGCAGGGTGATGGTGCGGAAGATGGTGAAGGGTGCCGCACCCAGGTCGGCCGCCGCCTCCTCAAGCCGCGGGTCCAGCGTGGCCAGCCGGGCCTGCACCAGCACCGCCACGTAGGCCATGCCGAGTGCCGAATGTGCGAGCCAGACGGTCAATGCGCCGCGCTGTGCGGGCCAGCCGGTCAGCGCCTGCAGCCCCACGAACAGCAGCAGGAAGGCCAGGCCCATCACCACCTCGGGCAGCACAAGCGGCGCGCCGGCCAGCGCGCCGAAAAGGGCGCGGCCGCGGAACGGCCCATGCCGCGCCAGCACCCAGCCGAGCGCGAGCCCCATCAGCGCGGCGAGCGTAGCGGCGGCGGCGCCGATGCGCAGCGACAGCCATGCGGCCTCAAGCAGGCGTTCGTTCTCGGCCAGCGCCGCGAACCAGCGCAGCGAGAAGCCACCCCAGAGATACGGCGTGCGGCTGGCCGAGAAGGCATAGGCCACCATCAGGATGATGGGGGCCCAGAGGAAGGCGAGGCCCAGCCAGAGCGCCCAGCGCCTCACCGTGACGCCAGCCGCTGGAAGGCGGCCACCGGCAGGAGCAACAGCGCCAGCAGCGCCGTGGCCAGCGCGGCGGCGGCGGGCCAGTCCAGCGTCTGGAAGAATTCCAGCCAGATGGCGCGGCCCACCAGCAGCGCGTCCGGCCCGCCGAGGAATTCCGGGATGACCACCTCGCCGGCAGCAGGGATGAACACCAGCAGGAAGGCCGCGGCCAGTGCGGGTGCCGCCATTGGCAAAGTAATGCTGAACAGCACGCGCAAGCGCGAGGCGCCGAGGTCGGCCGCCGCCTCCTCCAGCGCCAGGTCCCGCCGCGCCAGGCTGGCGTAGAGCGGCAGCACCGCGAAGGGCAGGTAGGCATGGACCATGCCCAGGATCATGGCGCCCTCGGTGTAGAGCAGGCGCAGCGGCGCCTCGATGAGGCCCAACTGGATCAGCATGGTGTTCACCCAGCCGGAATCCCGAAGCAGCCCCACCCAGGCCGAGACCCGCAGCAGGAACCCCGTCCAGAAGGGCAGCAGCACCAGCGCCAGCCAGGTGAACTGGCGCCGGGGCGGCGCGGCAGCGATGGCCAGCGCCATCCCGAAGCCCAGCACCAGGCACAGCGCGGCGGTGAGGAAGGCGAGCCGCAGGGATCGCAGCAGGGCGTCGAGATAGAAGCTGTCGCCCAGCACCAGCGACCAGGCCTCCAGGCTGCCCTGCCAGCCTTCCGCCCCCCAGGGCGCGCGCACCGGCGGCACGCCAGGCACCGCGGTGCCGAAGCCCATGCCCAGCACGATCAGCAGCGGCGCCGTGACCAGCAGCGCCAGCACGGCCCAGGCGCCGGCGCGGATCATGCGCCGAGCGGCGCGAGCGCGGCCTCGTCCCAGGCCAGCGCCACCTGCTGCCCCGCCTCGGGCGGCGGCACCCCGGCGGGCAGCACCACCCGCAGCCCCACCCCGCCCGCGGCGCGCGCCAGGATCAGCGTGTCGGCGCCGCGGAAGGCCACCTCCTGGATGATGGCGGGCGCACCGTTAAAAGGGGGCGCGGCGGCGACGAGGGCGATGCGCTCCGGCCGCAGCGCATAGGCGGGCGCGGCATGGGCGACCTGAAGCGGCAGCGGGCCATCGGCTTCCAGGATGTTGGCCGCACCCAGGAACCGCGCCACGTCCCGCGTGGCCGGGCGTTCATAAAGGGCGCGCGGCGTGTCGAACTGCGCGATGCGGCCGTGGTCCAGCAACGCCACCTGGTCCGCGAGCGCCAGCGCCTCCGCCTGGTCATGCGTCACCATCACGAAGCTGGCACCCGTGCGGCGCTGCAGGGCGCGCAGTTCGAGGCCCGTGCGCTCGCGCAGGCTGGCATCCAGCGCGGCCAGCGGCTCGTCCAGCAGCACCAGCGCGGGGCGGCGGGCCAGGGCCCGGGCAAGCGCCACGCGCTGCTGCTGCCCGCCCGAAAGCTGGGCAGGGCGGCGGCGCTCCAGCCCCTCCAGTCGCAGCAGCGCCACGAGTTCCGCCACGCGGGCCGCGATGGTGGGTGCGGCGAGACGCGCGCGACGCAGGCCGTAGCCGATGTTCGCCGCCACATCCATGTGCGGGAACAGCGCGTAGGACTGGAACATCATGGCCACGTCGCGCGCCTGGGGCGGCAGGGCCGTGATGTCGGCGCCATCGAGCCGGATGCGCCCCGCATCGGGCCGGTCGAAGCCGGCGACCAGGCGCAACAGGGTGGACTTGCCCGAGCCCGAGCCGCCCAGCAGCGCCACGAACTCGCCGCGCGCCACGTCGAGCGAGAGCGCATCCAGCGCCAGCGCGACATCGAAGCGGCGCGTCAGGCCCTCCAGCCGCAACAGGGCGTCAGCGCCCCGCCCGGAACCGCGCCCACACCCTCGCGCGCGCGCGCTCGCCCGCTGCGGCGGGCGTGCCGGCCACGAAGCTGCGCGCCAGTGTGTCGGCATCGGGGAACACCGAGCGGTCCTCGCGCACCTCCGCCTCCAGCAGGGGCAGGCTGGCCGGCACGGCGTTGGGGTAGCCCACCTCGCTGGTGATGGCCGCCATCACCTCGGGCTGTAGCAGGAAGTTGATGAAGGCGTGCGCGGCCTCGGGGTTGGGCGCATCGGCGGGGATGGCCATCACATCGAACCAGAGTTGCGCGCCCTCGCGCGGCGCCACATAGGTGATGGTGTGGCCGCGACCGGCCTCGGCCGCGCGCCCGGCGGCCTGGATGATGTCGCCCGAGAAGCCGAAGCCGAGGCAGATTTCCCCCGCCGCCAGGGCCTCCAGCAGCGCGGGCGGCGAGGGAATGGAACGCAGATACGGCCGGATGGCCAGAAGCGCGCGCTGCGCGGCCTCGAGTTCGGCGGGCACCACGCTTTCGGGGCTGAAGCCCAGGTGGCGCAGCACCGTCGGCAGCACGTCGTTGCCGCTGTCCATCACCGCGATACCGCAGGGTGCGATGCGGCGCGCATGCGCGGGGTCAAGCAGCAGGGCAAGGCTGTCGAGCGGCGCGTCCGGAGCAAGGGCGCGGATGCGCTCCGCGTTCATGCCGAGCCCGATGCTGCCCCAGAGATAGATCAGCCCGTGCCGGTTGCCCGGATCCACCGTGGCCACGCGCACCATCAGGGCCGGGTCCAGGTTGGCCGCGTTGGGCAGGCGCGCCATGTCCAGCGGCCGCAGCGCGCCGGCCCGGAGCAGGCGGGCGAAGGTCGGCTCGGCGGTGGGCATGATGACGTCGTAGCCCGAGCGTCCTGCGGAAAGTTTTCCTTCCAATGTCTCCAGCGTGTCGAACACGTCGTAGCGGACGCGGATGCCGGTTTCGGCTGTGAAGCGCTCGATGACGGCCGTGTCGATGTAGTCGGTCCAATTGTAGACGTGCACCACCCGGTCCTGCGCGGGCGCTTGCGCCACCGCCAGGGGCAGTATGGCGAGGGCGAGGGCGGCGGCGAGGAACAGGCGGCGCATGGACCGTTCTCCAGCAGGGCGGTTTCGCTATGCAGCAGCGCAACCCGGCCGTCCAGCGCAGAATATATACCTTGACTTGAGAAGGAATTTATTCTAAGCCCACCAGGCCAAGGGGCGAATTGCGCCCGCATGGCATCCCCCCTTTCCCCGCACGACGCCCCAAGCACCGCGCCCCCCGCGCGGGAGGAGATGCACGCCCATGCCCTTCGCGCCCACAGCCCTCACCCCCGTCTTCCAGTCGCAGGGCTTCAGCCTGTGGCACTACCGCAGCACCGACACGCGCGACCAGATCACCACCGTGGGCTATTTCGGCCCGGCACGGACCCAGCTGCGGGCCGGCGACGTGATGATCGTCCAGGCCTCGGATGCGCTCTCCATCCTGCCGGTGCGCAGCAACGCCGCCATCGGCACCGGCGTGAACCTGGATGGCGCGGTGGCGCCGGTGGCGTTGACCCGCAGCGTCGCGAAATCCTTCCAGATCGTGCAGCAGGCCAGCGCGGTGGTCACCACTATCATCCTGGCACCGCTGCTGGCCGGCCTCATCGCGGGGAGTTCCATCCCGGTCTCGGCGCAGGTGATGGGCCCGATCAGCCAGGTGATCGTCTCCATCCGCGACGGCCAGGGGCAGATCGTCCCGCCGGCGCAGTTGGTGGACGTCTCGCAGGGCTACGCCACCACCACCCTGCCCACGCCCCCCGTCGGCACCGGCTACCGTCTGCGCGTCGAGGATGCGGGCGAGAGCGGCGTCGTCGCCGTCTCGTCCAGCTTCAACATCCTGCCCGACCTGCGGCTGATCCTGACTGAAGGCGGCGTGAAGCTGCTGCAGGAGGACGGTGCGGCCCTCGCCCAGGGCTGACCCTCCGTCCGCACGCCCCCCAACGATCCATCCGGACGGAGAACCATGCCCGACCTCAAGATCAGTGAGCTGCCTGCAGCCACGACCCTGACCGACGCGGACTTGACGCCGCTCGTCCAGGCCAGCCCCAACACCACGCGCCGCGCCAGCATGGGCCAGCTACGCCGACAGCTGTTCACCGACCGCGGCGTGGATGTGCGTGACTTCGGCGCGGTCGGCGATGGCGTCGCCAACGACGCGCCGGCCATCCAGGCCGCCATCAACGCGCTGGGCAGCGCCGGCGGCGTGGTCAACCTCGGCGCCCGCACCTATCGGTTGGCCTCGCCCATCGTCGTCAACACGGGCGCCGTGCGGCTGACCGGCCAGGGCTTCACCGAGGGTGGCAACCCTGGCACCGGCACATGGCTGACCGTGGACCAGACCACCTTCACCCCCTTCACCTTCAACGCCACCGCGGCGCGGGGCTCGGTCGTCACCAACCTCGCGGTGCGGCAGCAGCACGGCGCCACGCAGAACGCCAGCTGGGCGCCCACCGGCTACGACTGGTTCTTCCGCGTGCAGGACTGCCTGGGCGGGGTGGATTTCGACAACATCCTGCTCTCCGGCGTGAACCGCGGCATCTACATCCGGAACTCCGGCCGGAGCGACCTGCGGCGCATCCGCGGCCAGGTCTTCACGGCCGGCGTCGAGATCGATGAGGCATATGATGTCGTCCGGTTGATGAACATCCACTTCTGGCCCTTCTGGTCCACCAACGACCATGTGGTGCGCTGGCAGCAGGCCAATGGCGACGCGATGATCTTCCGCCGTGTGGACGGCGTCTTCGTGGACCAGTCCTTCGTGCTCGGCTACCGGACGATGTTCCGCTTCGCCAGTTCGGCCGCGGGCTACACGCAGAAGTTTTCAATCGGCCAAGCCTATGCCGATTTTGTCCGGCACGGCGTGCTGATCGAAGCAGCGGGCACCGACGGCCAGATCGACAGCATGAGCGTGCAGTGCGAGATCTTCAACGCGAACGGCGCGCCGGTGACGGGCTCGGTCGGCGTCCTGGTGAACGCCCATTCGAGCCGGGTGCAGATCGGCAACCTGCGGGTGGACGATGCCGAGGACAACGCCATCCGGGTGGAGCAGCATTCCAACCGCCTCGACATCGGCGCGCTGCGGGTCGTGAACTTCAACCTGCGCGCGAATGGCGCGGCCGCCATCCACCTCGCGAATGCGGCGACCGGCCTGCCCAATCGCGTCAACCTTGGCAGCAACGCGCTGCTGGAGACGGCAGTGATGGGCCCGCTGTTCAACGCGGGCAGCAACGGCTCGGTGGGTATTCTTGGCCCGGCGGGCGAGGCGGCGCGGCCCGGCGTCGCGGTGGGCGAGGCGGGCACGGGCCTCTCGCGACCGGGGGCCGGCGTGCTCGCCGCCAGCGCCGGCGGTGCCGAGGTGCTGCGCGCGGCGGCCGGCTCGGTGACGCTGGGCGCCGCCACCGGCACCCACGGGCTGGAGGTGGCGACGCCCCTGGGCAGCGTGAACCGCATGCAGGCCGTGGGCGGCGTCACCGGCACGCCGGGGCGCGCCGGCTGGCAGGCGGCGGGGGCCGATGCGAACCTGGACGCCGTGGTGGGCCAGCCCAAGGGGAACGGCGCGGTGATGGCGCAGTTCCCGAACAATGGCATTGCGGGAGGCAACGCGCGCGGCGCCCAGGCCGTGGACCTGCAGACATCGCGCAGCGACGCCGCGCAGGTCGCATCTGGAGCCAACAGCGTGGTCGCCGGCGGGATGAACAACACCGCCAGCGGCACGAACGCGGTCGTTGCCGGCGGTGCCGCCAACATCGCCCTCGGCAGCGCCGCCTGGGTGCCGGGCGGCGATAGCGCGAACACCCGCAACCAGCAGATGGGCGTCTGGGCCTTCGGTTCCTTTTCGGGGGTCGGGGATGCTCAGGCGGGCGAGCGCGTGCAGCGCCGCATCACCACTGACGCTACGCCGTTGCGCCTTTCGTCGGCCAATGCCGATCCGAGTTTCGCAAGTATATGCGGCCTCGTCGCCAACAGCGCGATGACCGCGAAGCTGCTGGTCGTGGCGCGGCAGACGGGCGGCAGCGCAGGTGCCGTCGGGGACAGCGCAACCTGGGAAGCGACGGTCCTCCTGCGCCGCCTCGCGGGCTTTGCCACCACCGTCTTTCTCGGCGGCACGGTGGTGACGTCGGCGCCTGGCCTGGCCGCCGCACCGGCCGGCACAGCCCTGGCTCCCAGCCTCTCCTCCGCCGCCGCAGCAGGCTGGCGCCTGGCGCTGGATGTCGACACGACGCTGGGCGGCCTCGTCCTCACGGCGACCGGCGAGGCGAACAAGACCATCCGCTGGGTGGCGCGGATCATCAGCGCGGAAGTCATGGCCTGACCCGCCCACAGGGCGCCTTTCCCCACACGGGACCCTCCTCGCGGACGGCCCCTTTCTCAAGGACAACCCCATGGCCCTGATCCTGCCTGTCGTGCTGCCCCACACGGGCGCCACCGCCACCTACTGGCGCATCACCCACATCCAGGTGGACTGCAACGCCCGCGTCACCGACGCGCAGCTGCACGGCTACCTGGACGAGGCGGCGCGCCGCGCCGGCCGGGCGCCGCTGCATCACATCCCCTATCGCTTCGGCGCTGACGCCCTGCCCGATCCCTTCACCATCGCGCTGGCGGACATCTACCGCGCCATCCGCGAGACGCCGGAGGGCGAGGACGCGACGGGCGTCCCGCTGCCCTCCCGCTTCCACGACGCGGCGGACGTGTGAGCGGCGCGCCGAAGACCTCCTTCTTCCTCCCCATTCCCCAGCAAGAGGACACCCGCACATGAGCTCCCTCACCGATCACGGCCGCAACATCCTCGCCCGCGCGCTCTGCGGGCGCCTGCCCGTCCTGCCCAACCAGGTCTTCCTGGCGCTGGGCAGCGGCGGCAGCGTCCAGGCGGGCCTGGCGGGCGAGCCGGTGGGCAATGGCTATGCCCGCCAGCGCGTCACCTTCACAGGCACCGGCAACCAGCAGAACGCTGAGCCGGTGCGCTTCACCTTCACCGGTGCGGCCGGCACCTTCACCCATGTGGGCATGTATGACGCCTCCTCGGGCGGCAACGCGCTCACCTGGTCGCCACTGGCGCAGAACGTCACCGTGGGTGGGCCGGGCACGGTCACGATCAACCCGGGCGGCTTGACCCTGACCGGGACCTGAGGGCCGTCGCGCGGCACCGGGTCCGGGCCCGGTGCCGCAGCCATGACAATTGGAATTGACAGCCCCATCATTCGCCGAGGTTGAAACTCAGGTAAGCTTCGGCTTATACTCAGTCCAACCGAGGGAGGCTGTGTTTCGTGAACCCATTGGACTCAGCGCGCTGGTCCGGCAGCGAACCCCGGACCCAGGATCCGTGCCTGGGCTGTGCCAGCAAGCGTTTCGGCATCTGCCATCCGCTCGACGCTTCGGCGCTGGACGATATCTCGCACGACTCCGATCGTCACTGCCTGCCCGCCAAAAGCGTCCTGTTCCGCGAGGGTGATCCCGCCACGCGGACATACAGTGTGCTGGAAGGCACGGTGAAGCTCAGCCGGCTGCTTCCAGACGGGCGGCAGCAGGTCGTGGGCTTTCGCTTCCGCGGCGATCTGGTCGGCTATGCCGCCGGCCCAAATTATCCGTTCGACGCCGAGTTGCTCACGCCCGGGCAGTTCTGTCGCATCGACCGCACGCGGCTGGACACACTGCTGCGTCGCTACCCGCTGATGGAGCGGCGCGTGCTCGACATGTGCCTGGGTGAGCTGGCCGCGACGCAGGAGCACTTGGTCACCGTGGCCCGCCGCTCGGCCGAGGCACGGGTGGCGAGCTTCCTCCTCGGCCTGTCGGAGGCGCATCGCCGCCGCGGCCTCGCCCAGCCCGACCTGCCCATGCCGATGACCCGCGGCGACATCGGGGACTTCCTGGGACTGACACTCGAGACTGTCAGCCGCACCTTCACGGCCTTCAAGCGCGCCGGCTGGATCGCGGAGCCTGGCGGCCAGAAACTGCGCATCCTGGACATGCAGGCCCTGCAATCGCTGGCAGCCGGCGAGGCGGCGGAGTTCTGACGTCGCCCTTGCGCGCGGCACCCATTCCCGCGCCCCGCCGCCCGCCTGTCGTTGCGCACCCGTTGCCTTGACCAGCGCGCCCTCTCCGCGCGATGAACCCCAGCGGGGTCGAGAGCCATCATGGGCCGAGCCCCGCAGAGGAAGGGCTTTCATGCACGACCGATCGGCGCGGCCGCACGCCGCCCGACCCCCATCCGTGGGGTGCCCCTTCGCCCGGCGCATGGAGGGCCCCGGGCGGTGAACGGCCTCAAGCCCGTGCTGGCGCGGCTCGCCGAGGGTGCTCGGCTCGCGGAGAGCGAGGCCGAGGCTGCCTTCGGCGTCATCATGACCGGCGAGGCCACGCCGGCGCAGATCGCGGGCATGCTCATGGCCATGCGCGTGCGCGGCGAGACGGTGGCGGAGCTGACCGGCGCGGTGCGCGCCATGCGCGCCCACATGATCCCCGTCGAGGTCCCTCCCGATGCCATGGACGTGGTCGGCACGGGCGGTGACGCTTCCGGCAGTCTCAACATCTCCACCGCCAGCGCCATCGTGGTGGCCGGCTGCGGCGTGCCGGTGGCCAAGCATGGCAACCGGGCGCTGTCCTCCAAATCAGGGGCGGCGGACGCGCTGGCCGCCCTTGGCGTGAACCTGGAGGTGCCTCTGGCGCGGCTGCCCGGCGTGCTGGCGGAGGCCGGCATCTGCTTTCTGCTGGCGCCCCGCCACCATGCGGCGCTCCGCCACGCCGGGGGTGCGCGGGCCGAACTCGGCACCCGCACCATCTTCAACCTGCTGGGCCCCCTGGCCAATCCGGGACGCGTGAAGCGCCAGATGACGGGCGCGTTCAGCACCGCCTGGCTGCGCCCGATGGCGGAGGCCCTGGCCCGCCTGGGCACCGAGCGCGCCTGGGTCGTGCATGGCCAGGGGCTGGACGAAATCGCGCTCTCCGGCCCCACCCAGGTGGTTGAACTGGACCACGGCCAGTTCCGCGAGTTCACCGTAAGCCCCGCCGAGGCCGGTCTGCCCGAGGCCCCGCCCGAGGCGCTTCGCGGCGGCGCCCCGTCCGAGAATGCCGCAGCACTCCGCGCCGTGCTCGATGGCGCGGCCGGCGCCTACCGGGACGTGGTGCGGCTCAATGCCGGCGCGGCCCTTGTCGTGGCGGGCAAGGCCGCCGATCTCCGGGAGGGCGCGGCGATGGCCGCCGCCTGCATTGACGAGGGCCGCGCGCGCAGCACGCTGGACCGCCTCATCCGGGCCACTGCCCCCATCGAACCCGAACCGGCGTGAACACCATGGACACCCACTCCCCCCCCGACGTGCTGATCCGCATCCTGGCCGACAAGGCGGAGGAGGTGGCCGCCCGCATGGCTGCCACCCCCCTGCCCGAGATGGAGCGTGCCGCCCGCCATGCTGAAAAGCCTCGCGACTTCGTGGGCGCTCTATGCAACGCGGTAGCCGAAGGGCGCACCGGGCTGATCGCGGAGATCAAGCGCGCTTCGCCCTCGGGCGGCCTGATCCGCGACCCCTTCGAGCCGGCGGAGCTTGCTTGCGCTTATGCCGCGGGCGGCGCCTCCTGCCTCTCCGTGCTGACGGATGAGCCGCATTTCCAGGGCACAACCGCCCACCTCAAGGCCGCCCGCGCCGCCTGCACCCTGCCGGTGCTGCGCAAGGACTTCATGATCCATCCCTTCCAGGTGCACGAGGCGCGAGCGATGGGCGCGGACGCCATCCTGCTGATCATGGCGGCCCTCACCAACGAGATGGCGGTGGAGTTGGAGGGCCTGGCCCATTCGCTCGACATGGCCGTGCTGGTCGAGGTGCATGACGCGCCGGAGCTGGAGCGCGCGCTGGGGCTTCGCACGCGCCTGATCGGCGTGAACAACCGCAACCTGCGCACCCTCGTGACTGACCTCGCCACCTGCGAGACGCTGATCCCGATGATCCCGCCCGACCGCATCCCCGTGGCGGAAAGCGGCATCCGCACCGCCGCCGACGTGAAGCGCATGGCCGCCGCCGGCGCCAACTGCATCCTGGTGGGCGAGCACCTGATGCGCCAGCCTGACGTCACCGACGCGACCCGCGCCCTGATCGGGACATGACGGGCCTCACCCATTTCGACGCGAAGGGCCAGGCCGCCATGGTGGATGTCTCGGCCAAGGCCGAGACGGCGCGGGTGGCGCGCGCGCGGGCGCGCATCGTGATGCTGCCCGCGACGCTCGACCTCATCCGCGAGGGCCGCGCCGGCAAGGGCGACGTGCTGGGTGTGGCGCGCGTGGCCGGCATCCTGGCCGCCAAGCGCACGCATGAGCTGATCCCGCTCTGCCACCCGCTGCTGATCAGCAAGGTGGCGGTGGAGTTCGAGTTCCATCCGCCGGACGCCATCGAGGTGGAGGCCATGGTCTCGCTCACCGGCCGCACCGGCGTGGAGATGGAGGCGCTGACGGCGGCCTCCATCGCCGCGCTGACCATCTACGACATGGTCAAGGCGGTGGACCGCGGCATGCGCATCGAGGCGCTGCGCGTGGTCCACAAGGAGGGCGGCAAGTCCGGCACCTTCTCGGAACCTGCCGCGTGATCACGGTCGCCGAGGCGCGCGCCCGCATCCTGGCCGGCGTCGCCCCCGTCGCGGCCGAGACGGTGGCGCTGACCGATTCCTGGGGCCGCGTGCTGGCCGCGCCCGTGGCCGCGCGCGTGACGCAGCCCCCCGCCGATCTTTCGGCCATGGACGGCTATGCAGTCCGCGCCGCCGAGGCCAATGCTGGCCAGGCGCTGCGCATCGCGGGTGCCGCCCCCGCCGGCCAGCCCTACGGGGCCGCGCTGAACCCGGGCGAGGCGGTGCGCATCTTCACCGGCGCCTACATCCCTGATGGCGCGGACGGCATCCTGCTGCAGGAGGATGCCCGGGCCGAGGCCGGCTTGGTCACCGCGACCGACCATGTCACCCCCGGTCGCTGGGTGCGCCGGCGCGGCCTCGACTTCGCCGCGGGCGACGTGCTGCTGGCGGCCGGCCGCCGCCTCACCGCGCGCGATGTCGGGCTGGCCGCGGCGTCCAACCACGCCTTCCTGAGCGTTCGGCGGCGCCCGCGCATCGGCATCCTCGCCACCGGGGACGAGATCATGCTGCCGGGCGAGCCGCCGCGGCCGGCCAGCATCTATTCCTCCAACAGCTTCGCCATGGCCGCCATGGTGCGCGCGGCCGGCGGCGAGCCCTCCATCCTGCCCGTGGCGCCGGACGAGCGCGGGGCCATCGCCGCCCTGGTGGAGGGCGCATCCGGCCAGGACCTGCTGGTCACCTCCGGCGGCGCCAGCGTGGGCGAGCACGACCTGGTGCGCGAAGTTCTGGAGGGCGCGGGCTTCACGCTGGACTTCTGGCGCATCGCCATGCGGCCGGGAAAGCCGCTGTTCCATGGACGGCGGACCGGTGGGGGTGCCGTGCTGGGGCTGCCGGGCAATCCCGTCTCGGCCTTCGTCTGCGGCGTGCTGTTCCTGCTGCCGCTGCTGGCCGCGCTGCAGGGCCGCGCGGGCTTCGCGCTTCCCGTGCAGCGCTATCGGCTGGGCGTGGACCTGGCCGCCAATGACCAGCGCGAGGACTACCTCCGCGCCGCCCTCCTCACCGCGGCCGATGGCGTGGTGGAGGCCCACCCCGCCGGGCGCCAGGACAGTTCCATGCTGCGCATCCTGGCCGGCGCCGACGCGCTGGTCATCCGCGCTCCCCATGCCCCCGCCT
>JBHYDO010000022.1:0-26448 GCA_051860645.1 Roseococcus sp. | reverse complement strand
AAATGATAGCTAGCCATGGCCAGCCTCACCCCGGCCAAGCCGGTGATGTCGCGGATCGAGACACCGTCATAGCCATGCTCGGCAAAGAGCGATTCGGCGGCATCCAAGACCGCTTGGCGGCTGGTGACAGGCGCCTGCGGTGGGGGTGCGTTATCAGTAATTGACATTGATTGAACGACCGTCCAAATTTGGCTGTACGATAATCCACAGGACCCGCGGAAACAAGCGGCGCCGTCCCCGCGTCCGGGAGAGAGTGAGTGGCCCCAGCCCTCCGCAGCAGCATGCCTTTCGGCATTGGCCCGATGCACGGGCCACGCCAGGAGCCGCGAGCCGTTCACATGGGTACGCACGCTGCGGCAGTCCATCGCGCAGGGCAGGAGATCGGCTGCTGCCGCATGGAGAAGCTCTCCAACTCGGAGGTGCTGCCCGCTTGGCTTCAGGCTCTCGTGCTTCCCCGCGAAGAACCATCGCGCCTCGGCCCGCAGGATCTGCGCCGTCGCCATCATTGAGGAGTGAGAGACATGCGTCGCATCTTCCTGGCCTTGATGCTTCTGGCCCCGCTACCGGTGGCGGCATTCCCGGAACGCCCGGTCACCATCATCAACCCCTACGCCACCGGCAGCAGTACCGATGCCGCGGCGCGCAGCCTAGCCGATTTCTTCAGCCGAGAGCTGGGGCAGAACTTCGTCGTGAACTCCCAGTCCGGCGCATCAGGCGTGGTGGGGATGCGCGCCCTGGCCAGCGCGGCGCCCGACGGCCACACCTTGGCCTATTCGCCGCTGGTGCCGCTGGTGTTCCAGCCGCATTTGGTGCGGAACACGGGGCTCGGCCCTGACGCGGTGGCTCCGGTGTGCAACGTGACTGAGAACATCCTCGGGGTGATGGTGAGGGCCGACAGCCCCATCCGCGACCTTGCGGACCTTGTAGCCGCGGCGCGGCAGCGCACGCTGAACTTCGGGTCAGCCGGGCCGAATTCGGCCCCCTTCCTCGGCGTGCATCGCATCCAAGCAGCGGCGGGCGGCCAGTTCACCCACATCCCGTTCCGTGGCGATAACCCCGCGCTGGTGGAAGTACTGGCGGGGCGGCTGGACTTCGCAGCGATCGTGGTGGCGTCCGGCGTGCCGATGGCGCGGGCGGGGCAGACGCGGCTGATCGCGGTGTTCTCGGAAGGCCGCCACCCGGCCTTCGCCGACGTGCCGACGGCGCGCGAGCAGGGTGTGGACGCGCTGCAGCCCTCCTACGCTGGGCTGTTCGCCCCGCGCGGTACGCCGGCTGCCGTGCTTGATCGGCTGGAGGACGCCTGCCGCCGCGCAATGGACACCGACGCCTTCCGTCGCTTCACGGAGAACTGGGGCGCAGTGGCGAGCTTCCGGCCACGCGCGGAACTGGCCATGCTGCTCGCCAGCGAGTACGAGGCGGCCCGCCACACCTTTCGCGAGTTGGGCGTACAGCCGGAATAGCGTGCCAGAATCACAATCCTCGGAAGCGGAATGGCCGCAGCGGTCACCATCCTCCGGGGGCGCCTGCGCCAGACCTTATGGCGTAGACGATGGAGGGGATGATCAACGGCAGCAGGATCGGCAGCCGCACGATGTCCTCCACGCACTGTGGGATTTGCCAGCACGCGATGGCGCACAGCGCCCCCGCCACCACCGCCACGATCGTCGCTGCGACGCCGATCGTGAAGGACTGTCAGGTGGACCCGAACCATTCGGGCGAGGTCAGCATGGAGCGGAGGTGCTGGAGGCTGATGCCGTCCTTCGGCAGGGACAGGGCGCCCTGGTCGGTCAGCGCCGCCGGCACCACGATCAGGATGGGCAGCACCAGTTACACCGCCGTGACCCAGGCGAGGCAACGGTCGAAGGTCGCGGTTCAACGCTTCCGCGCGGCGCGAGATGAGTTGGTCGAACAGGTTCTCCTTGCTGCCGAAATGATAGCCAGCCATGGCCAGCCTCACCCCGGCCAAGCCGGTGATGTCGCGGATCGAGACACCGTCATAGCCATGGTTCTGCAAAGAGCGATTTGGCGACATTCAGGACCGCTTGGCCGCTGCTGATGGACGCCTCTGTTGAGGGTGCAATATTGGTGATTGACATTGGTTGAACGACCGTCCAAGTTTGGTACTCCAGCAATCCATGGGACGCGCGTAAACAAGTAGCGCCGTCCCGGCGTCCAGGAGAGAGTGAGTGACCCCAGCCCTCCGAAGCCGCATGCCCTTCGGCTTTGGCCCTATGCCGGGGCCACGCCAGGGCCCGGATGGCAAGCCGTTCAACTGGTCGCGCACGCCGCGGCGTACCGCGGTGGCCGCCAGCTTCCTCACCGATGCCGCGCTGCTCGCTGACTTGCTGCCGCCTGGCTTCGCTCTCGTGGATGAGCCGGTCGTCACGGTCGAGCTGCAATTCCTGCGGGAGCTCGAATGGCTCGGCGGTCGCGGCTACAACATCCTCGGCGTCAAGTTCAAGGCCCGGTATGAGGGCGCGGCAGATACCGCCACCGGCCCCTTCCTCTGCGTCATGTGGGAAAACCTGGCCGATCCCATCCTCAGCGGACGCGAGGAGCTGGGCTACGCTAAGCTTTATGCCGAGCTGCCCGAGGCGCGCGTGCTGCGCGACCGGCATGTCTTTTCCGCCGGCTGGCTCGGCCACCCATTCTTTCGGCTCGAGCTCCGCGACCTCACCCCCACCAAGCCGCCACCACCCTCAACCGATGATGGGGTGCTGCACTACAAGTACGTACCCCGCACCGGCTCCGAGGGCGGTGCGGATATTGCGTGCGCGACGCTGACGCCGGCGGGCCCTAGTCCGAGCGTCGACAGCCACCAGGCCGCTGCGGCCTTCGACCTCGCCTTCCTGGCTTCGAGCTGGGAGGAGTTGCCGACCATGGCGCACATCGTCAATCGGCTCGCGGCGCTGCCAATCCGCGAACTTCGCGGCGCCTCAATATCCGAGACACGGGGCGGCCGGGACCTCTCTGACCAGCGAAGCCTCGCCTGAACCCCAAGGAGTCCCTGATCATGCCTGATTCGCTTGAACCACAAACGCTGCGTGCTTCCATTCTGCCGGTGCGCCGCATCGTCACCACCGATGATGCAGCCGGGCGTTCGCGCGTGCTGATCGACGGGCCGAGCCCGCATATCGCGGTCAGCGGTCCCGGGCGCGGTCTCACCAATCTCTGGGTCACCGATGCGGCGCTGCCGTCCAACGCCGGGACCGCCGACGCCGCGGACCGGAAGGTTCGCCTGGAACCACCGGAGGCGGGCACGGTGTTCCGCTTCTTCCAGGTGGCGCCGGAGCCCAAGCCTGGAACCGCCACCGATGAGGAGCGCGAGGCGCGCGCGGCGGCTGCCTTCGCGGCCATGGGCGCGTCGCATATCCGCGTGGACACGACGCGCCATCCCGGCATGCACAAGTCCAAGACCACCGACTACATCATTTTGCTGAAGGGCCGCGTGCGCCTGCTGCTGGATGACGAGGAGCGCGACCTCGAGCCGTTCGATACCGTCATCCAGCGCGGAACGAACCATGCCTGGGTCAACCTCGGCGACGAGCCGGCGCTACTGGTCGCCGTGCTGATGGACGCCCAGGACGATGCGGGGCGGCCGTGAGCGAAGTCCTGCTGACCGCCCCGCGAGGCCCTGACGGCCATGCTCGGCCGCTGGCGCTGCGCGCCGGCCCGTGGATCTTCGCCACCGGCCTGATGGCTGGCCGCGCCGCCACCGCAGAGAGCCTGCGCCCGGGCTTCCCGCTGCCGCACGTGCCGCCGGCGCAGACCCAGGCGGCGCTGGTATTCAACCAACTGGAGCAGGCGCTGGCTGCCGCGGGCAGCTGCTACGGCCGAGTGGTTAGGCTCGACCAGTACTACCCCTCGGCGTCCTGTGTTGACCCATATCACGTCGAACGCCGGGCCCGCTTCGGTGCCTATATCGCGCCCAGCACCTCGATGCTGGTGAAGCGCCTCTCGGCACCGTCCGCGACGCTGGAGGTGCAGGCCATTGCCGTCGCCGGCGACGCGCCCTTCACGGTGACGCCGCTCGATGACCCTGCGCTGCGGTCGCCCGCCACCTCCGGCTTCGCGCCCGCGGTCCTGGCGGGCGATCTCGCCTTCATTCCCGGCCTCATCGCCTCCGCCGCACCAGGCCAGCCGAGCCGTCGGGGCCTCGCTGAGGCGGCGCGCCTGCCAGACGGCTCGCTCTGGAAGAGCACGCCGATCGCGCTGGAGACGAGGCACCTGCTGGAGCAGCGCTTGGCGCCGTCGCTGGCGCTGGCTGGCGCCTCGCCAGCGGGCGTGGTCAAGGCGCAGGCTTACCTGACGCACATGGAAGACCTCGGCGGCTTCCTGCAGGCATGGACGGCCTTCTTCGGCACGGATGGCCCAGCACTGACCGTCGCGCCGATGCCGCATCCCTCGATCGGCGCTGAGGATGCGCGGCTCGAGATCAACGTCATTGCGCTGCGCGACGGTGCGCCGGCCGCTAGCCGCGTCGGCGCCCCGGTGCCCTTGGCCTTCGCCGGCACCCCGGCCGCCGTGCGGGCGGGCGACCTGCTGTTCCTGTCGGGCCTCTACCCGGTGACGCCCGAGGGCATCATCGGCACGGGCCCGCATGACACTGCGCCCGACGTGCAGCACCAGGCGGCCGCAATCATCGTCGCGGCGCGGGCCATCTGCGCCGCGACCGGCGCCGATTTCGGAAGGCTCGTGCGTGCCCAGCACTTCCTGGCCGACATTCGCGACCGCTTCGCCGTCGAGCAGGTCTGGCGCGCGATGGCGCCGGATGTGCCGACCTCGGTCGTCGAATGCGCCGATCCCGTGATGTTCGAGGGCTGCCGCATCATGTCCGACCTATGGGTGTACCAGCCATGATCGCTCTCCCGCCCCGTACCGCCGGGTCTGCCATGGAGATGCTCAGCGCCGGCAGCGCCACCAACATGCGCCTGCTGGGCCAGAACGATCTTGCAGGGCATGGCAATGTTGGCGAGGGCATGTCCATACAGCGCGCGCCCGATGGGCGGCGCATCCTTTGGCTGGCACATGAATCCGCGCCGGTGAACTTCACCGCACTCGACGTCAGCGACCCGCGCGCAATGCGCGTCGTCTCCCAGACCATGCTGCCACATGCCGAGATGCGCTCAAACTCACTCGATGTGGTCGGCAACATCCTCGTCGTCGCCTACCAGACCGCGCGGCACGGCATGCAGCCGGCCGGCTTTGAGATATTCGACGTCTCGACGCCGGAGCAGCCGCGCAGCATCGGCTTCTTCGACTGCTGCGGCCCGCACTCGCGCGGCGTGCACCAGCTCTGGTTCGTCGATGGCCGCACGGTGCACATGAGCGCTGGCGCAGCGGACGTCGAGCCGCACGACCCGCGCGACGACCAGTTTTATCGCGCAGTGGACATCTCCGACCCCACACGCCCGCGCGAGGTATCCCGCTGGTGGCTGCCGGGCACCCATCGCGGCGATGCCGCACCGCCACCGCGCGCCGCGGAGACGACGCCCTCGCGCTTCTGCCGCGTGCACAACACCAACGTCTATCCACAGCGGCCGGACCGCGCTTACCTCGGCTATCTCGACAGCGGCGCGATCATCCTCGACATCGCCGACCCCGCGAAGCCGCGGCAGATCGCGCGATGGGACAACTCGCCGCCCTATGCCGGCTTCACCCACACCGTGCTTCCGCTGTTCGGGCGCGACCTGCTGATCGTCAGCGACGAATCCATTGTGGACAATGCAAAGGACTGGCCGAAGCTGGTCTGGGTAGTGGATGCGCGCGACGAAGCGCATCCACTGCCCATCGCGACCCTTCCGCTGCCGCCGCCAGCGATGTTCGCGATGATGGGCGGCCGCTACGGCGCCCACAACATCCACGAGAACCAGCCGACGCCCTGTTCCCTGGTGTCGGAGACGCTCATCTTCGGAACCTATTTCCGCGGCGGGCTGCGCGTGCACGACATCAGCGATCCCTTCAGCCCGCAGGAGATCGCCCATTTCGTGCCCGCGCCCGATCCCGCCAGCCGGGTCCGGCCGCAGATCAACGACGTCTTCGTCGACGAGCGCGGCATCATCTTCGCGGCCGACCGGGTGGGCGGCGGTGTCTATGCCCTTCAATTGGAGAGACAGCCATGAATGAATCCGTCCTCGTGAGATCTGCGCTGCGGCGTCGGACCCTGGCCACCCTGGCGGGCGGCATGCTCGCGGCGCCGGCGGTGCGTGCACAGGGATTCGGGAGCGGGCGGCCGCTTCGCCTCATCATTCCCTATGGCCCGGGCTCGATCAACGACACGCTGGCGCGGCTGATCGCGCCGGCGCTGCAGGCGCGCCTGGGTAATCCGGTGGTCGTCGAGAACCGCACCGGGGCCTCCGGCACGATCGCCATGACGCATGTCGCGCGCGCGACGCCGGATGGGCTGACCCTCGCCCTCGCCGCAGCCTCGGACCTCACCTCGATCCGCTTCCTGCAGGCCAACCTGCCCTACGACCCGGCAACGGCGTTCGTGCCGATCATCATGGTGTCGGTCGCGCACAACGCGCTCGCAACGCCCGCGAGCGTGCCTGCCCGCAACCTGCCGGAACTGATCGAGTGGCTGCGGGCCAACCCGAACCGTCCCTACGCCTCCGCCGCGATCGGTAGCAACGCGCATCTTGGCATCGAGGAACTTCAGCGCCGCGCCGGCTTCCGCGCGGAGCATGTGCTCTACCGGACGGGCGCCCTGCAGGCCCTCCTGACGGGCGAGGTCACGATGTTCCTCCAGCATGAACTGGCATTGCGGCAACATGCGGAGGCCGGCACGATCCGCCTGTACGGCATCGCAAGCCCCGAGCGGCTTGCCCACCGTCCAAACCTCCCAACGATCGCGGAGCAGGGCTTCCCCGGCTTCCGTTTCCAGTCCTGGTTTGGGATCGTCGCGCCAGCTGGCATAGCACCCGAGATCGTCGCGCGCATCAACACGGAGCTGGACGGGATCATCGGCTCGAGCGAGGGGCGCGAGACGCTGCTGGCTCGCGGTGTGGACGCGGCCGGTGGCCCGCCGCGGGTGCTGGCCGAGCGCATCGCGAGCGACACGGAACTCTTCGGCAACGTGATCCGCACCGCCAATATCCGCCCCGAAGGCTGAGCGCCCGCGCCGTCGCGCCGCGGGGTGAGCCGAACCGCTTGCCCGCACTCGCGTCACGCCATTGCAACAGGCGTGCGTCCGTTTCCAACCCGGTAGGAGAAGAACATGCCCCCTTCGCATCTTGTCACCAGACGTTCCACGCTGGCGTCGCTTGGCGCTTTTGCGCTGGGGGCGGCGTCATCCCCGCGAGCCGCCGCGGCCGCCTTTCCGGACCGACCGATCCGCTGGATCGTCGAGTCGCCGCCTGGCAGCAACTCCGATACGGTGGCGCGCATCATCGGCCCGGGGCTGACCCAATCTTGGGGCCAGCCGGTCGTGGTGGACAACCGACCGGGAGCGAACGGTTCCATCGCCTACACGACAGCTGCCAGGGCTGCGGCGGATGGTCACACGCTTGTCTCGATTGTGAACACCCTGCCGCTCAACCTCATCACCAGGCGTGACCTGAGCTACCGCGCCGAGGACTTCGCGCCTTTAGCGATCTTTTTCACGGCGCCTAATGCCGTGCTAGTCCCTGCCAGTTCCACGGCGGCCAACCTGACCGAATGGCTCGCGCAGGCAAGGACGCTGCCGCAGGGCGTCAGCTATGGTGTGCCCGGAACTAACAGCTCTCCGCATATTACCGGCGAGATCCTGAGGCGGCGCGGGCGCTACCAGGCCGTGCACATTCCCGTCCAGGGTGCCGCCCAGGTGCTGCAGGAGTTGCTGGGTGGGCGGATCGACATGGCCATCGTCAACGTCCCTGCGGCAACGGCCCTGACGCAGAGTGGCAGGCTGCGGATGCTTGCCGTCACTGGCAGTGTGCGGCATCCAAATTTCGCGGAAGTGCCGACGATGGTGGAGGCCGGGATCGGGCCCTTGGTGGTGCAGGCGTGGTTCGGCGTGGCGACCCAGAGGGCGGTTCCTCGGGACAAGCAGCTGCTGCTTCATAACGAGATCTCCCGCCTTCTCCAGGGTCCGGAACTGGCCGGCCGATTCAGGAACATGGGCGTCCAAGCGCAATCCCTGTCTTTGGACGAGGCACAGCTCTTTTACGATGCCGAGATCGGTACCTGGCGCCAGCTTGTTGATGAGTCCCATCTCGAATTCGCCGGGTGAGTTTCGGTAGATCGAACAATCGTGTCGCGGGACCCCTTCGCACGGAACACCCGGATCAACATCGGAGAAGACATGCCAAAGATGGAAGAGTGCCTGAGTCATGCTGAGGCAATGATGGCCCTTGAAGCGGTTCGGCGCGAGGTCGAGCGCCGCGGTCTGACGGCCGTAATTGCCGTCGCTGATGCGCATGGCGAGATCATGGCGATGCTTCGCATGGATGGTGCGCCTCAGGCATCGCTCAACATGGCCACCAACAAGGCCTGGACCGCTGCGCGACTGCGCAGACCTACAAGGGTGGTCGGTGACCGCCTCAAGATGCAGGACCTGAAGGTCGACGTTTTCGCCGACAGCCGCTTCGTCACGAAGCCTGGCGGGCTGCCGATCTATTCGGGCAATGCCTGGATTGGTTCGGTCGCCGTCAGCGGGGCCTCCACCGCGGGTCAGCAGGCGCTCCAGACAGACGACGATGACGAGGAACTCGCGCAAGCGGCCATTTCTATACTGAGCAAGCCCTATCCACCCTCCGTGTGGAACGAATTCACGCCAGCCTCCGCCGCTGGCGGTTCCACAGGTGGCGACTGATTATTGCCGTGGACGTCGGTCAGTCAGACACCCTAGGGTCGGGCCTCTGAATCGGCCTTCGGCGGATTTGCTGTTCCAACGCACTGCCTGTCGATTATCGTGCGATGATGTCGAACGCACCCAGCAACATTGCGATTGTAGCGCGCGATACCTGTGCTCGGCTCTACGCGAAGCATTGGCCGCCTGGGCCAGAGACGCAGGCGGACATCGACCGTCAATGGCACATCATCGCGGCCAAGCTGGAGGCCGGCCTCATTTGTGAGGATGGGAGCGAGTTGGGGCCGGCAGATTTTGATCGGGAGCGAGCCGCGGTGTGCGATTGGCTGGCCCGTTATCCTGACTACACGGTGCCACCGCCTCGAGTGGCCATTGGCCGGACCGCTAAGCGGGTGCGGTCCATTTCTGTGCGTCGACGGAAATCGTAACCGACGGCAAATCGACGCTGAACGCGGAGACATTGCACGCCGCGATGAATGAATGTCAGCCGCCCAAGTCCGCGTTGTGCGTCACCTCTGGACGCACGATTGCCATGAGGGGCTGCTGCAGCTGAGAGGGATCGGCTATGCATGCCGCGATGCATATCCTGGCCTCCGCATTCCTCGCTCTCCTATTGGTTCTTCCTCCGGCGGCTTCCGCCCAAGCAAGAGCAGCCTGCCGTGCGGTTGACGGCGACACCTTGGTCTGCGGCACGGAGCGCATCCGGATCATGGGGCTCGACGCGCCCGAGGTCCGCGGCCGATGCCGCGCCGAGACGCGGCTCGCGCGCGCGGCCCACGCGCGGATGCAGCAGCTCGTGGCGCGCGACGTCACGATCGAGCGGCTCGGGACGGACCGGTATCGGCGCACCTTGGCTGTGGTGCGGGTCCGTGCCGGACAGGATGTCGCCGCCCTCTTGATCCGCGAGCGCCTGGCACGCCTCTACGACGGCACGGGACCACGCCGCGGCTGCTGCTGACGCGGGGGGAGCGATGCTGGCGCGACGTGCCCGCTCCAGGTTTACGGCACCCGCCGCTTCGCCACCCCCACCGACAACGTCGCCGCCGCCAGATCGAACGTCGCCGCAGAGATGTTCCGCGCCGTCACCCGCACCGTATTGTTCGACCATATGGCTGCGTTGAGCTCAATGAACCGGGACGACGACACCAGCGACGGCTGTGCGAGGTCGGGCCCGGCAAGCGGCTTGCATCAATAACGCTCGTCGTTGCGCGGATTGCACAGGGATCAGCCGACTGTCGTTAAGACGGCCTGCGATCCAGCGCCAGCATGCACAACGCCGTGACGAGAGAGCCCGCCGCCATCACCATCAACGCTGCCTGCCAGGCGATCAGCGATGTCGCGCCACCCAGCACCTCCAGTACGAAGCCGCAGGTAATGATGGCCAGACACGCCGCGATGTTGGCCGAAGCCGCCATCAGGGCCAGCGCCGCCCCCCGCTCGGCAGGCTTCACGCGCGCCAGCAATGCCGGCGGCAGCGAGCCTGAATCCGAGAAGATGCAGCAGGCATAGACCACACTCAGCACGAAGATGACCCAGAACGGCGCCGTCATCAGCCAAGCCAGCACGATGGCCACGATCACCGACACACCCGCGGCCATGGCGATCACTTGGTGCCGGCGTCCCGCTTCCGCCCGACGCGCCACCCAGGTGCTGATCGGCATGGCGAGCAATCCGGTGAAGGCCGTGGCCAAGGCCAGGTTCAGCCAGGCATGGCTCTCCTGGCCCGGCTGCATCACGGCGAATCCCAGCAGCGCGATCCACCAGATACGGAACGCCATCCCCTCCCATGAGTTCCCCGCGACCGACCCGAGGACCAAGGCTACGCCCTGCGTGCGCAGCACCTTCCCCAGCCGCGACCACAGCGCAGCCTCCGACCGGGCCGGGCGCGGCGATGGCATGCCCCACGCCACCACCAGCATCGACAGCGCCGCCGCCGCCGCCGCGCCAAGGAAGGCCGCAGGCCAGCCCGACGCCCATTGTAGCGCGCCCGACACGGCGAAGGAGGCCGAAAGGCCCAGGGTGAGCGTGGACACATGCACGCTCGATCCGCGCGATTGCTGCGCCGGGGGCAGGGTTTCGAGCAGCAGGCGCAACCCGGGCATGTAGATGCCCGCCATTCCCAGGCCTGACAGCGCACGTGAGGCGATGAGCGCGGGATAGCTTGCATCCAGCAGCGGAAAGACCAGTCCGCCCGCGATCCCGAGCATTCCCCCCACCATGTAGAGCTGACGCGGCGGCCGGCTGTCCGTCAGCGCGGCGAAGATCGGCGAGCCGATGGCATAGGCCAGGAAGAAGGCCCCGCCGGCCATCCCGGCCTCGGCCTCCGAGAAGCCGGTTCCGGCCATCAGGTCGGGAAGCACCGCCGCGTAGTTCGCGAAGCCGATGACGTTCAGCACCAGCGCCGAGTTCATCAGCAGAATGGGCGAAAGGCGGGCGTTCATGCTGGCACCAGCACCACGCCCATGCCGACGCGGCCGAAGGCGCCGTCGAGGTCCAGAAGATCGCCATAGCCGATGCCAAGGCCCTGGCGTCGCCAGCGGGTGAAGGCGCTCACGCCGATCCATTCGCCGCGTGGCGCGCGGTCGAACTGCACCGAAAGATCCGAATTCGGAAAGGCGGGCACGGGCGAAGGGCCCGGCTGTCCCGGGCGCGCCAGGCCATGGGCAAAATCAGCGGGGCCGAGCGCTGCCACGAAGGGCGAAACACCATTCGGCAGCAACGGCACGCCCCAGCGGAACCAGACCGTGCTATCCGGCGCGCGCCGACCTTCCAGCACATCCATGATCCAGGGGCCGCCATGGGCTGCATGCCCGGAGCGACGCGGAAGGGTCTGCGGGTCCGCCGCCGGGGGCGCCGTCTCCGAGCAGAAATCCTCCGCGAGGGCGGCCACCTCGATCTCGACGCCCATAGTCAGGGTGCATCGCGCGGTGAGCCGTCCCTCGGCCGCGATCGTGGCGTCGAACACCGACAGCCGCCGCCCGACCTGCACGGGCGTGACACGCACGACCAGCGGCACGCCCACCGGCGTGGGTCGCAGGAAATCGGCGCGCAGGGAAAGCGCTCGCGCGCCGGGCAGTGCCTGCGTTTCGATGGCGGCGGCCATCAGGCCGGCGACGCTACCGCCATGCACCCCGGCAAAAGGGCCGCGCGCAAGCGGCGTCGCGCGCCAGGTTCCGGGTTGCAGCGCTTCAAAGATGAATGGGTGGCTCATCGCGCCATTCGGACGCCTCGCCACCGGCGCGACAAACGAATAGATTTGCCTTCGGATGAATCAAGCTCATGTAAATTTGGGCGGGCTACCGCTGGCCGCCCTACGCGCCTTCGAGGCGGCGGCGCGGTGCGGCGGCCTCGGCCACGGCGCGGCGGAGGTCGGCCTGACGCCATCTGCCGTCAGCCACCATGTGCGTCAGCTCGAAGCGCGGCTCGGCACCGCGCTGTTCCTGCGGCTCCATCGCAAGGTCGTGCTGACGCCGGCGGGTGCCGCGCTCGCCGAGGCGCTGGGGCAGGGTTTCGCGGTCATCGCTGCCGCCTATGCCGCCGCCCGTGCGCCGCAGGGGCCCCTGGTGGTCTCGGCGGCACCCGATTTCGCCCTGCGTTGGCTGATGCCCGCGGCCGCGGCACTCGAAGGCGAAGGGATCATGCTGCGCATCGAGGGCAGCGCCAGGCTGGCCGACATCGCCGCGGGCGATTGCGATGTGGCGATCCGCCTCGGCCCCCGCCCCGCGCCCGGCCTGGCGAGTGAGCGCATGGCGAGTTCGCCCGTCGTGTTGCTGGGCGGGCCATCGCGCCTCGCTGGCCGGGCTGGGCTGAGCCCGGAAGAGATCGCCGAAGGGCCGCTGCTGGGCCTGACCCTGCGGCCGGCATTCTGGACGCAATTGCTCGGGCGCCTCGGCCTGCCCGCATCTCCCCAGGGTCAGCCCTGGCCGGAGACCTTGTTCGACAGCCTGGATGTCGCCCTGCGGGCCGCGGAGGCAGGCCATGGCTTCATCTATGCGCCCGAGATGCTGGTTGCGGATCGCGTCGCGGCGGGGCGGCTGGCGCTGTTGCATCCACGCCGCTTCGGCACCCGCACCGCCTGGAGCTACTGGTTCGTCACCCGGCCCGAGCGCTTCGATCAGTTGCCGATCCGCCGCCTGCGGGAATGGCTGCGCGCCGCCTTGCCTGGGAATGGCATGGCGTCGCCGGCCAGACCGCACCCGCGTGGTCCGGCGGCGCCGGGCTGACCAGCGGCCCTGCCCCCCGATGCGGGGGGGGGGCTTCGCCGCGCTTCCGAACCGTTCAGATCACCGAATGAAGGCGCCCCTGGCATGGTCATGGGCGGCCCGCACCAGATGCCAGGCGACCTGTAGCTCCTCATCGTCGCGCGGGCCGTAGACCAGCACGATGTTCCGGGAGCCCATCCGCCGCATCATAGGATGGAACTCCGCCCACCCCGCGGCGATCGCGGCGGCGGCGACGCCTTCGCCGAGCGCCATGTGCAAGCTGCCATCATACGAAGAATGGAGATGGGCGAATTCGGAGTTGATCATGAAGAAGCGGCCACGCCCATGCTGTGCCTGTCGCACCATCCCGTCAGGGACCGGCAGCGAGACGGCGCGCGATCCATCCGGCGCGACATCGCTTGGGTGGAACAGGACGTCCGGGAGGGTGCGCATCAGCGCGTAGAGCTTCTCCTGCATTTCGGGCGGCGCGTTCTGGTCGATCTGTTGGTGCGGATTGGTGGGTGTGGTCCGGGGTCGCGGGCCGCTGCGCTGCGGGAAGGGTTGGCTCGCGCCGGATGCGAGACCGCTGGGATCCGTTGAGCTCAAGACATGGTCTCCTTCATGGTGGGCGCGCCCAAGGCCCGCGGCCCTGGCCCGGGCGGCGATGCGTGTTTGGCCTCGCATTGGCACAGTTTGTTCATTGCGATGGCCAACTGCGCATCGGTAGGCTCGGGATGTTCGTCCAGCAGGGCAAGCGCCGTCGTGATCATGCCAGGCTGGCAGGAGCAGCACTGGCCGCTGTTTTGTCGCAGCGAGGCCGCCGGCATGGTCCGCAGCGCACGGCCGGCGGCCTCGGCCACGGTCAGCGCCCAGGCGCACCGCATCTGACCATCCATCCAGAGGGCACTGGCGCCGCGGTGGCCCATGGGGCATCCGAAGCCGGTATCGCCAGACCCCTTGCCGATCAGGCCGAGTTCCACGTGCAGCACCTGATGGAGAAGCGTGGCGGGATCGCCGGTCCATGGGGTGACCTGGCCGTTCACATGCAGCCAAAGCAGGTTGAGGGACGGCGCCGCGACCCTGCCGTGTCCTGCCTTTATCTGATCCATCCTCGTTCCTCCCCGAAGCCCGCGCCCTGGTTCACGCGGGGCTCGCCGTGCCACCGGCCGGCGCCTCGCAGGCCGGCCCGGCCGACGTGCAGCCCCGCAAGGGGAAGCCGCACGAAGACTCGGGGGCCGCTGCGCCGGGGCGAGCGGCGCAGCGGCCAGGGGCCCCCACCCGAGCCGGCAGCGTAACCGCCGACGGGAGGATCATGTGCCATGGGCCGGATCGGGGCGCGGGCGTTCCTGCGAGGTTGACGCCGTTCTTGCGGCGATGCGCCGGCGTGGAGGCCTGTGCCTGGCGCGATCGGGCATTCTTGCGGGACGCGGGCGTTCTTGCCGTCAGACCTCGCGGAGCCCGCAACCCACCATATTTGATGCTGCATGGCATGCACCCGTTGTGTATCAACCAGTGGCTTTGGTGGCCTCGGGCGAGGGTCGGCTCAGTTTTGCTTCCGGGCATTGCCCCGGCAGGCGGTGAAACGCCTGGCGCCTCCTTTCCTCCTGGCACGGGTACGGAGAGGGAAGGCATGGGCGTTGCCGGAAATCACTCTGTTCAAGACGCGTCTCACAGGCTCGGCGGCGCGCCGAGCGTCGGGTCCGGCATGGCGATGATGCCCGTCACCGGCCCGGATCTGTTCGAAAGTGCGCCCTATTCCAACCTGGTGCAGGAACGCCGTCTGGCAGGCAGCGCGCCCGTCTGGATGGTGCGGATTTCGCAGCCTCGCGGTGATTACCCCGATCCTCCGACCGATGATTTCATGCTCCAGATTCCCACGGCTGGCGCCATCGGTGCTTGCGACCTGGGCGCCGGCCGCTTCGCCTGGCGTGCGGTGCCGGGCAGCTTCGCGGTGTCTCCCATTGGGGCGGCGTGCGCCTATCGGGTCGAGACACCAAGCGATTTCCTGGTGATCGGCCTGCCCTCCAGGGCGCTTCGGCCGATCTGGCCTGAGTTGGCCGGCGACCGACCTATGGAGTTCGGCACGATGCACGGGGGGATCAACCGCGACGACCTGATCACTGAACTTGGGCAAAGGCTCTGGCACGAAGCCGCGGCAGGAGATGCCGGAGGGCGGCTCTTCGCCGATAGCGCCTTGCTGACAATGACCGCGCTGCTGCTGAGAGGCGCGAGGACATCCGCCCGCCTGGCACCCTCCTCCGGCGGGCTGGCGAATTGGCAATTGAGGCGCATCGCCGAACACGCCGCGGTCCATCTCGACCGTGACCTTTCCCTGGCGGAACTGGCAGGGCTGGTCCGCCTCTCACCCTTCCACTTCGCCCGCGCCTTTCGCGTCAGCACCGGCTTGCCGCCGCATCGCTGGCTGGTGGCGCAGCGCATGGCGCGGGCCCAGCAACTGCTCGGCACCGGCGCGCTCTCGATCGGCGAAGTCGCCGCGGCGGTCGGCTACGCCGATCCGGGTCACTTCGCCAAGCTGTTCCGCCGCGAAACCGGCATGGCGCCCGCGACCTGGCGGCGGGAGCGGCAGCGATGAGCGCAGGCTTCGGCTCCTACGAAGCCTTCTATAGCGCGACCTATCCTGCCTACCTTCAGGAAGTGCGGATGGCGGCAAGCGCCGCGACGATGCTGAAGATCGCGCAGCCGCCTGGCGACTTCTCCTATGCGCCGGTTCCGGATCTTGCCCTGACGTTGATCAGATCGCCATCACTCCGCGCCACGATCAACTTTGGCGCTGGCACCGGCCGCGCCCGCTTTGCACGCGACACCTTCGCCCTGGTCCCACCCGCCACGGCCGCCCGCACCTTGGTGGACGATCCCCACACCATCCTCATCCTGGCGGTGGAGGCGTCGCAGGCAGCTGCGTTGAGTTCCAGGCCGACCCTGGACTTCGGGGCACTGCACCGTGGCGACAATGCCGATCCCATCATCGCCCAGCTTGTGGAAAGCCTCTATCGCGACGGCCAGGACGGATCGCCGACCGGTGCGCTCTACGCCGATTCCGCCGTTGCCACGCTGGTCGCCCGGCTGGACTACCTGGCCAGCCGCGGGGCACCGCAACGCTCGGTCAACGTCGGAGGCCTCAGCCAGCGTTGCCTGAAGCAGGTCATGGCGCTGCTGGTAGACCGGATGGGGGAGCATGTGCCGCTCGCCTTGCTGGCCGCCGAGGCGGGGCTCTCGCCCTTCCACTTCGCGCGCGCCTTCCGCGTCAGCACTGGGATGCCGCCGCATCGCTGGCTGGTGGCGCAGCGCATGGCACGGGCGCAGCAACTGCTCGGCACCGGCGCGCTTTCGATTGGCGATGTCGCGGCGGCAGTCGGCTACGCCGATCCTGGCCACTTCGCAAAGCTGTTCCGCCGCGAAACCGGCATGGCGCCCGCGGCCTGGCGAAGGGAGCATTTCAGGTAGCGCCTGACGGCCGGAGGCAATAGCCAGCTGCGCTTCACGACCCGACCCGGGGCCTGGCCGGCACCTTCGCCAGTGCCGGTCAGGGCTTGGCGCCAACCAGGTGGCGGATGCGCGGCGCGCCCTCGCGGTCGAAGGCGTTGGCGGCCTCGTGCAGCGGCCGATCGGCACGGGTCGCGCGGTCGTGCATGCGCTCATGCTCCGCCCAGTCGCGCAGGCGGAACACCTCGATGATCCGCAACCCGTCCATCGGATCATCGAACACCAGCCAATCCTCCGCCCCATCGCGCCGGCGCACGGCAGAGAGCCGCCGGAGGGAGGCCAATAGCGGGGCGCGGTCCTCGGGGTGGCTAAGCCGGTATTCGACCAGCACCAGCACGGGGCCGGCCTGCGGCGCGGGCAGGGTCATGTCATGGTGCCCGGGCATGTGGTCGCTCGGCACCAGGGCCTCATCGCCCTCGGGCAGCCGGACGCGGCGCAGCAGGAGGCCCGCGGCGAGGCCACAGGCCGCCGCCGCGCCCAGCGCCACCAGAAGGCCGAAGCGATCCGCCACCAGGCCCCAGCCGAGGCTGCCCGCCATCATCGCGCCCGAGAAGGTGGCGAGGTAGATGGCAAGCCCCCGCGCCCGCACCCAGTCCGGCAAGGCGCCCTGCGCCGCGACGTTCAGCGTGGTCAGCACCGTGATCCAGGCGAGGCCCAGGAGGACGCAGGCCCCGACTGCCACGGCCCCCGAGGGTGCGGCCGCCAGCAGCAGGCCGGCGACGCCCGCGCCCACCGTGCCGAACAGGACGGCCCGCCCCGCCCCGCCGCCCAGCCGCCGGCGCAGCCAGGGCAACAGCAGCGCGCCGGCCACCGCGCCGGTGCCGATGGCGGCCAGCATTAGCCCATAGATGTGCGGCCCGCCATTGGGCAGTTGCCGGGCCACCAGCGGCAGCAGCGCCCAGGGCGCCGAGGCGAAGAGAAAGAAACCCAGCGCCCGCAGCAGCACGCGTTGCAGCCCGCCGCTGGCCCTGGCGTAGCGCAGCCCCGCCCGCAGGGCGCCAGTGACCGTCTCCGGGGGCGCATGCCTCGTGGCCGCCGTGGAGCGCCACCAAGCCAGCGCCAGTAGCACACCCACGAAAGACAGCGCATCCAGCGCGAACACCGCCCAGGCGCCCACCGTCGCCAGCAGCAGGCCGCCGAGCGCTGGCCCAATGGCACGGGCGATGTTCACGCCCATGGAGTTCAACGCCACCGCCGGCCGCAGCACCTCCCGCGGGACCAGTTGCGGCACGATCGCCTGCCAGGCCGGTGCGGACAGCGCGGCCCCGATGCCGCCCAGGAGTGCCGCACCCAAGATCAGCCCCGGCGTGGTGAAGCCACCGAGCTCCATCACCACCAGGAACACCGACAACACGCCCAGCGACGCCTGCGCGGCGAACAGGAGACGCCGCCGATCCACCACATCGGCCAGCGCGCCGGCCGGCAGCGCGAGCAACAGCACCGGAAGGGCACTCGCGGCCTGCACCGCGGCGACCAGGGTAGCGGAGCCGGCCAGCTCGGTCATGCGCCAGGCGAGGCCCACATCGCGCATCCAGGTCCCGATATTGGCCACCAGCGTCGCGGACCAGAGGATGAGGAAGGCGCGATGCGCGAAGGGCGCGAGGGCGTTGTGGAGGGCGTCGTCACGCAGGGCGGCCCGGCGCGCCGAAGGCATGCAGCGGCGACCAGGCCGGCAGGGGTGGCAGTGCTTCCGGCGCCAGCGGCGCGAAGTCGCCCCTCGCATGCACAACGCGGCCGCCCACCAAAGTGAGGTCGCTGGTGGTGCCGGCGATGTCGCCCTCCGCGCAGGTCATCACGTCGCGGTCGAGCACCGCGAGGTCGGCCAGCGCGCCCGGCTTCAGCACGCCCTTGCGACCGTCCTCGCGCGAGAACCAGGCGCCCGCTGCGGTCCAGTGGCGGATGGCCTCTTCACGCGTGAGGCGGTCCGCCTCCGCCCACATCACCTCGCCGCCGCGGCTGCGGCCGCTGACCAGCCAGTGGATGCAGAGCCAGGGATTGTAGGAGGAGACGCGCGTGGCGTCCGTGCCGGCCGCGAGCGGCAGGCCCATGCGTGTCATCTTCCGCACCGGCATCGCGGCGCGCAGCGCGTCCTCGCCGTAGCGGCGGTGATACTCGCGCGCCTGGAAGGCCAGGCGGTTCTGGTAGGAAATGCCGCCATGCAGACGCGCAACCCATTCCATGGTGCGCTCGCTCACGGTCTCGCCATGGTCGAAGATCCAGTTCAAGCCTTCGAGGCCGTGCTTCGCCCCCACGCGCTCCACCACCTTCAGGATGCGCTGCGCGCTTTCCTCATAGGTACAATGGAAGCGGAAGGGCCAGCGGTTCTGCAGCAGGAAGTCGAGCACCGGCTCCAGCTCCGCCTCCATCACGGGCTGCAGCTCCGGGCGCGGGTAGGAAAAGTCCTCGAAGTCATAGGCGGAGGCCACCAGCATCTCGCCCGCGCCCACGCAGCGCAGGAAGTCATCGCCCTGGTCGGGCTTCACCATGGCGTTCCAGCGCTGGAAATCGGCCAGTTCCCGGCCCGGCTTCTGCGCGAAGAGCTGGTAGCCGATGCGCACCGTCTGCTCGCCACGGCGGTTCAGCTCGGCGATGACGCCGTAGTCGTCGGGGTAGTTCAGGAAGCCACCCGCGCAATCCAGCGCGGAGGTGAGGCCGAGCGCGTTGAGCGCTCGGAAGTAGTGCCTGGTGGAGGTCAGCTGTTCCTCCAATGAGAGCTTGGGCGCGCGGTCCAGCAGCGCGTAGAGCGGCTGCGCGTTGGGCCGCGCCAGTGCCAGGCCCGTGGGGCGGCCTTCGTCGTCGCGCTCCAGCCTGCCGCTGACGAAGGATTCGTAGAAGTGCTGGTCGATGCCGAGCGCGCGCAGCGCGGCTGCGTTCATCCAGGCACGGTCGTAGAGGTGCAACACATAGACGGGTACGTCCGGGGCGGCAGCGTTGATCTCGTCCAGCGTGGGCAGGCGCTTCTCGGCGAACTGGTCGGCCGACCAGCCGCCCACCACGCGCACCCAGGCGCCGGGCGGCGTGCGTCGAGCCTGTTCGCGTAGCATGCGCAGCCCGTCGGCGAGGCTCGGCACCTCGTCCCAGCGCAGTTCCATGGCGAAGTTGTTGCCCTGGCGGATGATGTGGGTGTGGCTGTCGATCAACCCGGGGATGACGCGCGCTCCGCCCGCGTCGATGACACGCGTGCTGGGCGTGGCCTGCGCCATGATCTCGGCTTCATTGCCTACCGCCGTGATGAGATGTCCGGTGACGGCAAGAGCCGTCGCCTCCGCGCACGCCGAGTCCATGGTGGTGATGCGCGCGTTGCGCAGGATGAGATCGGTCATGGCTTTTTCCCCGTGAGATTTCGACTCTGGAGAGCGAAGCGGCCCGCGCCGCCGGCCGCCAGTGCAACCAACCCCCCGACGATGGCCAGGTTCTTTAGGAAATGGACGCGCTCACCGAAGCGCGCCGCCTCCTCGACCGCCCAGAAGCCGTGGAGCATCACGCTTGCCATTAACGTGAAGGCCGCGAGGACCAGCGCCCCAGGCACGACGAACACGCCCAGGATGAGGGCCAGGGCGGCCACGACTTCGATACCGCCTGCGCCCAGGGCACCGACCCAGGGCAATGGAAAGCCCCGGTTGCCAAGCAGTTCGGCGATCGGCCCCAGATCGCCCAGCTTGGCAAGGCCGCTGTCGAGGAAGATCACGGCCAGCAACAGACGCGCACCGAACAGCGCGAGTTGGGTCGGCATTGCCTCAGCCTTCCGTCTTGCGATCGGCAGAGGGCGCCGCGGCGTGGAAGGTCTTGGCGTGGCACATCCAGCCGATCATCGACGGATGCCCGCGTAGCCAGTTCACCGCGGTTTCTCCTGCGAGCATTCCCAGCAGGCCCAGCAGCGCGATGACCGGCGGCGCGGGGGAGCGCACGCCGAACAGCGCATAAGCCACGCCGACACCGAGTCCCGCGGTGGCGGAGAGGACATAGGGGATCATGGCCTGCTCCACGATTGGACCGGCGGCGTCATGCGCGGCGCGCCGCCTCGATGAGGGTCTCGGCCGCGACGATGCCGAGTTCTGCGAAGCCGGTGCCGTCCGGCCGCAGCAGGGCGAGCGCGCCTTCGGGGAAGGCCTCCTGCGCGAGGTTGCGGCCCAGGATCAGCCCGAGCGGAACGATGTGGCCCACGAACACGTCATTGCCCAAGGTCGGGCGCTGGGCGAGGCGCCGGCGCACGGCCGCCGCATCCGCGACCGGGCTGCGCGGCGTGTAGTCGTCGGCCACCAGCTCATTGAGCACGCTCGCGCGGCCGAAGGCGAGCTCGGCCGTGTCGGATGCGCGGGACACCGCGCTCGTGAACACGCGTCCGATCGGCACGTGCAGCGCCTGCAGCGCAGCGCCAAGGGCGCGAGCCTGAGCCTGCCCGCGCGCGTCGAGGTTCCGCTGGCCCGCCCTGTCGCCCAGGCGGCCCGTGTCCGCCTGGCTACGGTCGGTGATGGCGTGGCGCATGTAGATGTTCAGTCCGCCCTGACGCATGGCATCAATCGCCGTGGCGCCGGCAAGCAGCGAGGCGGAGGCGCGCGCGCCTCCGCCCGCCCCGAACACCACCAGCGCGGCGAGCGACAGCCGCCGGCTTGGCAGAGGTGACATGTCCGTGCTCCTTGACATGGTATATCCAAATTCCGGCGCGCAGGGGCGGGGCCCAGTGCAACACGCGGGTGGGGCAAAGGCCCCGTGGTGCGTCAGTGGCCCTCGCCGCCGCCGAACATGGACTTGGCGTAGATCAGCCCGAGCCCGTAGCTGCCGCCATGCGCGATGGAGGTTGCGACGGTCTGGGCATAGGTCTCGCCTCGCGCCCAGTCGCGCTGCAGCTCCAGGAGGTATTGGAGGCTGGTCATCGGCCGCGCACCGAGCTGGATCATCCGCTGCATCGCCCGCTCATGCGCCTCGTCGGTCACGTCACCGCAGCAATCGGCGATGACATAAACCTCAAATCCTTGATCCAGCGCCGAAAGAGCGGGGCCCACGATGCACACGCTGGTCCAGAGGCCGGCCAGCACGATGCGTCCCTTGCCGATGGCGTTCACCCGCACTGCGATGGCCGGGTCTTCCCAGGTGTTCATGGTGGTACGGTCGGTGACCTCCACCTCTGGCAGCGCGTCCTTAATCTCTTCGAAGATCGGACCGCTGAAAGTCTTCTCCGCGACGGTGGTAAGGATGGTCGCGACGCCGAACGTGGCGGCAGCCTTCGCGACCAGTGCCGCGTTGTTACGCAGCAGGACGGCATCGATCGTCTTCGTCGCGAAGGCCATCTGCGACTGGTGATCGATCATGAGCAGGGTGTGATCCTTCGGCGAGAGCAGTGCTGCGCCGGGGCGTGCGTGGGCGGTTGGCATGTTCATGTCTCCGATGCGGCGGTTTGCGGCACCGCTGCTGGGGCACATGGATATCGCCTGGCGTTGGTCCGCGGCGCGGGCGTTCCTGCGGTGGCCTCCCCTGATCTTGCTGCATTCCCGTGCACCTGGCGGTCCTGGCACCGAGGACGCGATACAACGCGTAGGCAAGCCGCCTAGATGCGAGATGCGAGATGCGAGCAGACGCTGCTCGCTGCCGTGCGCCATGTCGCCGCGGCGTCGCCCGCGAAGGAGTCTATCGCCTCATGACCACCCTCTTCACGCCGCAGAACAGCGCGCTTCTGCTGATCGACCACCAGGTCGGCACCATGCAGCTCATCCGCAACATCGATGTCAGTGGCGCCAAGCGCATGGCCATCGCCCTGGCCAAAGCCGCGCGTATCCTGGGGCTTCCCACCGTGCTGACTTCCTCGCAGGAGGACCGCATCCAGGGCCCGCTGCTCCCGGAATTCGCCGAGATCCTGCCCGAGGCCTTCGCCGCGCGGGTGCAACGGTCCGGCATCGTGAATGCCTGGACCGACCCCGCCTTCAAGGCGGCGGTGGAGGCGACGGGCCGGCGCAACCTGATCATGGCGGGCGTCACGACCGACGTGTGCCTGGTCTTTCCGGCCATCGACGCCGTACAGGAGGGCTATGGCGTGCAAGCGGTGATGGATGCGTCCGGCTCGCCCTTCGAACTTTCCGAGGAAACGTCGCGGGGGCGCATGCAGGCGGCGGGGGTCGTGCTGACGGCGACTAACACGATCATCGCCGAGCTGGCTCAGGACTGGTCCACACCGCATGGACAGCCGCTGATCCAGTTGCTGTTCACCGACGTGCTGCCTCCGATCACTCCGTCGGCATGACCACCGGCGCCGGCGGGGAGGCGCCTCGGGGCATCTCGCGGTATTCCGATCTGCCGCTGACCGCGCTCGCGCCCGCGATCTGGGGAAGCAGCTACATCGTCACCACGGAAATGCTGCCGGACAGCCACCCGCTGGCGGTGGCAATGCTTCGCGCACTGCCGGCGGGCCTGCTGCTTCTGCTGTTCGTGCGGCAGCTTCCGCATGGCTGTTCCCTGAGCCGCGTGCTGGTGCTCGGCGTGCTGAACTTCAGCATCTTCTGGGCCATGCTCTTCGTCACCGCCTATCGCCTGCCGGGCGGGCTCGCGGCCACGATCGGCGCCATCCAGCCGCTGTTGGTCATCATGCTGGCGCAAGCGGTGCTCGGCACGCCGGTGCGGCTGACGGCGGTGCTGGCCGGCATCGCAGGCATCATCGGGATTGCGTTGCTGGTGCTGGGGCCCGAGGCCAGGCTCGACCCGCTCGGTATCGGCGCGGGCCTGGTCGGCGCCGCGTCCATGGCGCTCGGCACGGTCCTCACCAAGCGATGGCAGCTGCAGGTGCCATTGCTGACGATGACGGCGTGGCAGCTCACCGCGGGTGGGCTGGTCTTGCTGCCGGTGGCGTTCTGGGTCTCGCCGGACCTGATGGACCTGTCGGGCACGGAGGTGTTGGGCCTCACCTGGCTCGGCCTCGTGGGTGCTGCCTTCACCTATGTGCTGTGGTTCAGGGGAATTGCGCGGCTCGGCCCTTCGGCCGTGGCGCCGCTGGGCCTGTTCAGCCCCGTGGTGGCCGTCGCGATCGGATGGCTGGCAGTGGGCGAGCAGCTGACCATGCCGCAATGGATCGGTATGGTGGTCGTAGTGGCAAGCGTGGCCGTTGGACAGCGCAGTTCGGCGCAGGTAGCGGCCATCCCGGGCGCGCTGGGCACGCCTGCCAGCAAATGACGAGCTTCTATGGGCTTGGACGTTCCGCGGTGTCCATCATTGGCTCGGAAAGATCCTTCCGCGCCGATGGGACGACGGCGCATCCTTGGGGGCGCAGGCTATTGGCGCTTCTTTCGGCGGACGCTCCTTCAGGGGCCGACCCCCGTCACGCGGCGGCGCACGCCGCGGGGCGACACGCCGGTCGAGTTCGGCGCCAATCTGCGCCACCTGAAGCGCAGCCCATGACGGCGCCCAGGCGAGAAGGAGGCGCGCCGCGAGGCGATCCTGGGCGCGGCCGCGTTCGAGGCGCTCCGCCCTGAGTTTCGCCGCGAGCTGCGCGCCATGGCCCTGGCCTTGCTGGGCGGCCTCCGCCGATCTTCCATCGCCGCGCCCTGGTCGGCCATCGGGCGCCGCCCGACGCCGCCCGACGCCGCCGCGAGGCCGAATGACAACAGTCCGGTCAGGCTGCGGGGGCCACAGCCGATCGTCCCTCTGCGGCCAGAGACGTCTCGCCCTGTCGCGATCCTTCAAGACGCCCATGGGCAAGCCGCCATATCCGTTGCCCGACGAGACATGAGGGCATCCGGACCATGGGCCAGGTTGTGGTGAACGGGCGCGCCGCCGGCGTGCCCCCGGGCTGGGAGGAGGAGACGCTGCTCTCCTTCCTGCGCTTCCACCTACGCCTGGCCGGCGTGCGCTTCGGCTGCGGCGTCGGGCTGTGCGGGGCCTCCACCGTACTGGTGGACGGGTCCGCCGAACGCACTTGCCTGCTGCCGGCCACCGACGCCATCGGCCGCCAGGTCACCACGGTGGAGGGCTTCGGCGCGGCCGGCGGCGCCCCCGGCGCCTTGCTTCGCGCCTGGGAGGAACTGGCCGTGCCGCAATGCGGCTATTGCCAGTCAGGGCAGATGGCGCAGGCCGCGGCGCTGCTCGCCCGACGCCCACGCCCCGGCCCGGAGGCGGTGGAAGCCGAAATGGCGGGCGTGCTGTGCCGCTGCGGCACGGGCCCGCGCATCCGTGCCGCCCTGGGCCGGGCCGCGCGCCTGCTCGATGGGGCGGCCTAAGGTGGCGACGACAAGGCGCCACATCCTGTCCGTGCTGGCCCTCGCCTCCGCCATGGGCGCCTGCGCCGCGCTGCCCGTCCTGCCCGCGCGGCCGGCGCCCGGGGAGGCGGGCAGCGTGGCGGGCTGGGTCGGCCTCACGCGTGAGGGGCGCATCCTCCTGCAAGCGCCCCGGCAGGAGATGGGCCAGGGCGCCACGGGCGCCCTGCGCCGCATCGTCGCCGCCGAGCTGGAAATCACCCCCGCCGCCATCGAACTGCGCCTGCCCGACACCAGCGCCATGCCGCCCGTCCGCGCCACCGTCGGCAGCGAAAGCCTGCACCTCTTTGCCGAGCCCCTGGCCCGCGCCGCCGCCGCCCTGCGCTAGGAATTGCGGCGGCGCGCGGCCGAGCGGCTGGGCGTCGCGCCGGACGCGCTGCGCGCCACGCAGGAAGGCTTCGCAGCCGAGGCGGGCACCCACCACCGCACGGCGGTGGAGCGGCTGGACGACGACGGCGCGCGGCTGCGCCATGTGTCGCTCTCCGGCCCCCCGCCCTCGGCCGCCGAGGATCTGCTGGTGCTGGGCGTGTATCTCGGCCTGCTGCGCGCCCTCGGCTGCCGTGACGTGGCGGCGCGGGTGGGCGGGCATGGTGTCGCGCGGGCCGATGGCGGCTGGGATGCGCCGGGCCTCACCGCCGTCCTCGCGGCAGGCCGGGCGGCGGAATGGGAGATGACCTGGTCCGGCTGGGCCGTGCGCCGCGATCCTGGCCCGACTCGACCGGTGCTGGAGCCGGACGACGCGCCGGCCGTCACGTTCGATGGCAGCGCGGAGGCCGCAGCCCTAGCCCGCCTGCTGGCCGAGGACCCGGCGCGCCACATGACGCTGGGCGATGCGGCCGCGACGCTCGGCCTCTCCCCGCGCGGCTTGCAGCGGCGCCTCGCCCCGCATGGCCTGAGCTTCACCACGGTGCTGCGAGCCGTGCAGGTGCGTCACGCGTGCGCCCTACTGGCAGGCGGTGAGGAGCCGCTGTCGTCGGTGGGCTTCGTCTGCGGCTTCAGCGACCAGGCGCATTTCACACGCGAGTTCCGCAAACGCGTGAACATGACGCCGGGTGCCTATCGCGGGCTTCGCAGGACAGCGCCGGAAGGAATAGCCCGGCCGCCGCCGTGCTGAGGCGCGCGGACCCGCCATTCGCACGGCTGCGCGCCCTGCCGGCGTCGAAAGCACGGATGAAGATGTAGGTTGACGCCATCAACCAAGCCGCCATAGTAAGTTGACATTGTCAACGCGAAAGGCCCGCATGTTCCACACCGTCCCACACGCCGACCAGCCAGGCGGGCCCCCATGGCGCGTGGCATGCGCCGCCACCGCAGGACCGGGGCGTATCGCCATCCGCCCCGCCTGAGCCGACCCTCCACAACACATTCTCGGAAAAGACATATCCCATGCCTGAACTCCGGCCCCTGGCCGCGGGCGCGCTGGCCTGCGCGCTCGTCCTCACGCTCCCGCCCACCTCCGCCGCCGCGCAGCCCACGCCCGAGGCGCCGCGCGAATGGCAGGTGACGCTCGGCGCCGCGATGCTGCTGGCGCCCGACTATCCCGGCTCCTCGCGCTATGAGTTCACCCCTGTCCCGCTGCTGGATGTGCGCTGGCGCGACGGCACCGCCTTCTTCGGGCTGCGGCCGGGGCTCGGGTTGTATGGGGGTGGCGTGGCGCTGCTCTCCAGCGGGCCATGGCGTGCCGGGCCGGTGGTCCGCTACCGCTTCGGCCGCGATG
>JBHYDO010000021.1:0-26875 GCA_051860645.1 Roseococcus sp. | reverse complement strand
CTGCCGGCAGCGCCAGCCTGGGGGCGCCGCGAATGGACGGCGCGGGTGTTCAGCCCATCCCGGCCGGACGCGTCCCGCGTACCGCGTCCAGGATGGCACGGCCCACCGGCGTGCGGGCGAGTTCCCCCGCCGGATGCCCGAGCCGCAGCCGCCAATTGGGCCGCTGCCTGTCGGTGCCGGGCAGGTTCACCGCTACGCGCTCCCCTGCCAGGTCCTCGGCCTGCACCAGCATCACCTGGCTGGGCGTGGCCGCAACATGGGCATGGATGGCGGCCGCGGCCCCGGGCGTGAAGGGGCCATCCGCGGTGCCAGGCGGCAGGGCGTGGCCCGATTGCGCCAGTGCCTCCAGCAGCAGGGCGCGCTCGGCAGCGCGTTCCGTCCGCGCGGCGCGGGCGGTGGTGGCATCGAACAGGCCCAGCGCCTCGCGCTCGCGCACATCTTCCGCCTCCCACCAGCCGGCCAGCGTCGGCACGTCATGGGTGGCGACGCAGGCCACCGCGGCTTCCGGCCAGGTGGCGGGCGGATTGAAGCGGTTGCCCTCGCGCTCGAACCACAGCACGCGATAGGACAGCAGCCCGGCCTCGCCCAGGGCCGCGCGCAGCCCCTCGGGCACGGTGCCGAGGTCCTCGCCCACCACGGTGCAGCCGGCGCGATGGCTCTCCAGCCGGATCTCCGCGAGCAGCCCGGAGAGGTCCTGCGCCAGGTAGCAGCCCTCGGCCGCCGGTGCGCCATCGGGCACCAGGAAGAGCCGCTTCAGCCCCAGGACATGGTCGATCCGAAGCGCCGCGGCGTGGCGCATGTTGGCGCGGATCAGCGCGGCGAAGCCGGCATGGCCCTCTGCCATCGAGGCCACGGGGTCGGGCGGCGGCACGCCCCAGACCTGGCCATGCGGCCCAAGGGGGTCCGGCGGCGCGCCCATGGAGAAGCCCGGCAGGGTGGGCAGCGCGCGGCACCAGGCCTCGGCACCGTCGGGGGCGGAGCCGATGGCGAGGTCGCGATACAGCCCGGCGCCGGCTTGCGCCGCCTCGGCCAGTTGCACATCCGCCAGGAATTGCAGGAAGGCGTGGAAGCCGATGGCCTCGGCGTGCTGCGCGGCGAAGCGCGGCACGGCGTCATCCGTGGCATGGCGCAGCCCCGCGCCCCAGCGCGCGGGGTCGCCATGGCCGTGATGTTCGGCCAGCGCACCGTACGTGGCGAAGTGTTCCAGTGCCGCGCCGCCCTCGCGGCGGAAGGTCAGGAAGCGGCGGTCGGCGCGGTCGAAGCGTGCCCATTCTGCGGCCAGCACGGCCCGCTTGGCGGCCCAGGCGGCGTCATACTCCACCTGGGTGGCGGCGGCCTGCGGCCAGGGCCGCCCCTGGCCCGCTGCCAACCGCGCCACGTCGATCAGCAGGGGCTCCAGGAAGCGGCGGTCGCTCGGCTGGTAGGGGCTGGCGCGGGCGCGGTCCATCAGGTGCAGCGCGTGCGGCGGCGACAGGCCGAGCCAAAGCGCGCCCTCCGCGGCCAGGGCGCGCGCCAGCTCCGCCACGGCGGTAAAATCGCCCATGCCCTGGTCATGGGCGTGTCGCAGCGCATAGGTCTGGGCGGTGGCGCCGAAATGCCGCCCCGGCGGCGGCTGCACGGCCTGCCGCGGTGCCACGGTGAGGTGGCAGGTGGCGGTGCCGTGCTCGATCCGGTGTCGGCCGGGCGGCAGGGGCGGCAGCGTCACCATCCCATCCTCCGGCAGCAGCGACAATTCGCGGTGTTCGCCCCCTTCCAGGTGCAGCGCGAGCGAAAGGCGGCGCGCCGTCCCCACAGGCAGCGCGGTGGGCACCTGCGCCACGCCCGCCTGGTGCGGCGGCAGGAGGGCAGCGTGGCCGCGGCGGGCCAGGCTGTCGCGCGCCTGGGACGCCGTCTCGGCCGGCAGCCCGAGGGCGCCGAGCAGGGCACGGAGGGTGGCCTCGGGCACCTGATGCGGCCGGCCTTCGACGTCGGTCCAGACCGGTGCGAGCCCCGACACCTCCGCCAGCCGGGCCAGCAGCGCGGCTTCAGGCGCCTGCGCCGCGCGCGGCGGCAAGCTTTCCTCCGCCAGCAGCACGACCGAGCGCGGGGCGATGGAGAGCGGCGCGGCGGCGGCGCCGTCGCGCGCGGGTTCGGCGCTGTCGGCCAGCAGGCGCCAGCGATGACCCCAGCGCGGGCGGGGCAGACGGGCCACCGCGGCGGCCTCGTCGCGGTGGAAGATCGCCACCACGCGGTCGCCTTCTGCGTGCAGCGCCATCATCAGGCTGCGGGCGCGGCCCCAGGCCTCACCCTCGAGCGCCTCGCCTGCCAGGTTCAACCAACGCACATCGGGGAACCCGCCCTCGGCCGCGCCGGTGAGTGGCGCCGTGGCGTGCAGGGCCGGATGGGCGTGGCGGGCGACGATGAGGCGGGCGGTGAAGTCGCGCAGCCCGGTATCCGCGGCCGCCCAATCCACCCAGGAGAGCGCGTTGTCCTGGCAATAGGCGTTGTTGTTGCCCTGCTGGGTGCGGCCCAACTCGTCGCCCATGGACAGCATGGGCACGCCGCGCGCCAGCAGAAGCGTGGCGAGCAGCGCGCGGACATCGGCTGCGCGGCGGGCACGGATGCCGGCGTCCGCGCTGGGTCCGTCCACGCCGTGGTTCCAGGAGAGGTTGTGCACCGTGCCGTCGCGGTTGAACTCGCCATTGGCCTGGTTGTGGCGGCCGGCGTGGCTGACGAGGTCGGCCAGGGTGAAGCCGTCATGGGCGGTGACGAAGTTCACGCTGTCGCCCGGCCGGCCCGGCAGCAGGTCCGACGAGCCCGCGAGCCGGGTGGCCAAGGCGCCCACCATGCCGGCATCGCCCCGCCAGAACCGGCGGACGTCGTCGCGGAAGCGGTCGTTCCATTCGCCCCAGCCGGGCGGGAAGGCGCCCAGCGTGTGCGCCTCCATGTCCCACGGCTCGGCGATGATGCGCCGGGTGCGCAGCACGGGGTCCTGGCGCATGGCGGCGATGAGCGGCGCGTGCGGGTCGAAGCGGTGGTCCTCGCGGCGGCCGAGCGTGGTGGCGAGGTCGAGCCGGAAGCCGTCCACGCCGGCCGCCTCGGCCCAGTGGCGCAGCGCGTCCATGACGAGGCGCAGCGGCCAGGGCCTGTCGCAGGCCAGCACATTGCCGCAGCCCGACTGGTTGGCACCCGCGCGATACCAATGCGCCTCGCCCAGGCCGCGCAGGCTGAGGGTGGCGCCCGCCGCATCGCTCTCGCCCGTGTGGTTGAACACCACGTCCAGGATGACCCCGATGCCTGCCGCGCGCAGGGCGGCGACCGCCGCGCGCACCTCTGACATGCCGCCGGGGGCGAGGCGCGGGTCGGGGGCCAGGAGGGCCACGGGATTGTAGCCCCAGTAGTTGGTGAGGCCGAGCGGCGGCAGGTGCCGCTCATCCACCCAGGCCGCGCAGGGCAGCAGTTCGACATGGGTGACGCCGAGCCCGACCAGGTGCGCGATCACCGCGGGGTCGCCCAGCGCCGCGAAGGTGCCGCGCAGCGCCTCGGGCACATCCGGGTGGCGCATGGTCAGCCCGCGGACATGTGCCTCGTAGATCACCTCGGGCCGGGGCGGCAGCGGCGCCCAGTCGAGCGGCAGCAGCGGCGCGGTGACGACGGCCTTGGCCATGTGCGGAGCGCTGTCGTCGGTGCTGGGCGTCGGGCCGGTGTCGAACTGGCTGGCGTGGAAGGGGACGGGGCGGTCTAGCGCCCGCGCCCAGGGGTCGAGCAGCAGCTTCGCAGGGTTGAAGCGGCCCTGGTCCGCGGGCCCCTCGGCGCGAAGACCGTAGCGTGCGCCGACATCCACGCCCGGGATCTGGCCGCGGAACACTCCGTCGGAGCCGGGGGTGAGGCGATGGCGCGCCACCTCCTCCTCGCCCTCGAACAGGCAGAACCACAGCGTGGTGGCGCCCGGGGCGGGGATGGCGACGCCAAGCCCCGCCTCGCCCGGCGTGACGCCGAGCCCTTCGGCCGGTTCAGCCACCGGCCAGCATCTCTTGGAACAATCCAGCATATCTGCGGGCCGAACGTGCCCAGGAGACATCGGTTGCCATCGCATTGGCGCGCAGCCGTGCCCAAGCCTCAGGCCGGCGGTATAGGCGGATGGCGCGCTCGATGGACGCCTGCAGCATGGGGTGGGTGACGGGTGCGAAGTTGAACCCGGTGCCGGCCCCGGCGGCGAGCGCCATCTCGTTCGCGTCCACCACGGAATCCGCGAGACCCCCCACGCGCGCGACCAGGGGCAGCGCGCCATAGCGCAGGGCGCAGAGCTGGCCCAGCCCGCAGGGCTCGAAGCGCGAGGGCAGGATGATGGCGTCCGCCCCGCCGTAGCACAGCCGGGCGAAGCCCTCGTCGAAGCCGATGAAGCTGCCGACGCGGCCCGGATTGGCGGCGGTGGCGCCGTGCACGCGCGCCTCCAGCGCGCCGTCGCCGGTGCCCAGCAGGGCAATCTGCGCGCCATTGTCGAGCACGGCGGGCAGCGCCTCCAGCACCAGGTCGATGCCCTTCTGCCAGGTCATCCGGCCGATGAAGGCGAAGAGCGGCGCATCGGCGTCGGGTGCCAGGCCCATGCGCGCCTGGAGGTGCGCCTTGTTCTCGGCGCGGCCGGCGGGGTTGGCGGCGTCGTAGTGGGCCGGCAGCAGCGGGTCGGTGGCGGGGTTCCACTCGGCGGTGTCCAGCCCGTTCAGGATGCCCTCCAACGCCCGCGACCGGCCGCGCAACAGCCCATCCAGCCCCATGCCCCACTCGGGGGTGCGAATCTCGGCGGCATAGGTGGGCGAGACGGTGGTGATGCGCTCGGCGAACCACAGCCCGGCCTTCAGATAGCCCACCTGCCCGTAATACTCGACGCCGCCCGCGCCGAAGGCCTCCCCGGGCAGGCCCAGCGCGGGAAAGAGGCCGGCGGGGAACTGGCCCTGGAATGCCAGGTTGTGCAGGGTGAACAGGCTGGGGAGGCGAGGCGCCTCGAAACTCAGATAGGCGGGCGCGAGGCCCGCCTGCCAGTCATGCGCGTGCAGCGCGTCAAAGCCGCCGGACTGCGCCAGCGTGGCGGCGGCGCGGCTAAGGGCCGCGAAGCGCATCGGGTTGTCCGGCCAGTCCATGCCCCAGGGGGCGAGGTAGGGCGAGCCCGCGCGGGCGAAGTAATGCGGGGCATCGAGCGCCACCAGCCGCTGCCCGCCCAGCACGGCGTGCACCAGTCGCGCGGGGCCGCCCAGAAGATCCGGCAGGGGGTCCACGCGTTGCACCATGTCCATTGCCGCCATCACGGCGGGGTAGCCGGGGATGAGGGTGGTGACCTCCACGCCCTCCGCGGCCAGGGCGACGGGCAGGGCGCCGACCACATCGGCGAGGCCGCCGGTCTTGATCCAGGGGAAGGCCTCGGACGCCACGGCCAGGACGCGCAGGGGCCGGGCAGCGGTGGCGCTGGTCGCGACGGCTTCGGGCGCGGGCGCGGGGAACGCCACGGCCGCTGGCTGGGGCAGGGCCGCGTCGGGCGGCAATGCGGTGGGCGGGGGAAGGGCTTCGGCGCCTGCAGCGGGTGCCGCCGGCGCCGTCGCGGTCTCATCCGGCGCAGGGAGGCTCGCCGCCTTGGCTTGCGGCGCTTGTTCTTCCGGCGACTCGGGCTCTGGCGGTCCGGGTTTGGGTGCGCCGCTGCCGAGTGCTCGCGCTCGCGGCCTCCCGGGGGGCGGTGGGCCATCGGGCGGGTCTGGCGTACCCGGTTCGGTCATGCCCCTATCGGTCATGCCGGGGCCGGAGGGACGTGGTGGCCAGTTCATTCCAGGCGGTCCAGCATGGCCTGGGTGATCAGCACCACGCCGCCTTCCGACCGGCGAAAGCGCTTCGCGTCCAGCTCCGGGTCCTCGCCCACCACCAGCCCCTCGGGGATGCGGCAGGAGCGGTCGACCACCACGCGCGAGAGACGGGCGCCACGCCCCACATCGACGCTCGGCAGCACCACCGCCTCGTGCAGGCGGGCGTAGGAATGGACGTGGACGTTGGTGAACAGCAGGGAGCGCCGTGCCGTCCCGCCCGACATGATGCAGCCACCGGAGACAAGGGAGGAGATGGCCTCGCCCCGGCGCCCCTCCTCGTCATGGACGAACTTGGCGGGGGGGACGACCTCGGCGTGCGTCCAGATCGGCCAGTCCTGGTCGTAGAGATCGAGGGGCGGGACGATGTCGGTGAGGTCGATGTTGGCCTCCCAGTAGGCGTCCACCGTGCCCACGTCGCGCCAGTAGGGCGAGGATTCCCGCACGGACATCACGCAGGAACGCTCGAAGCGGTGCGCCACCGCGTGGCCGTGCTCGACGATCCAGGGGATGATGTCCTTGCCGAAGTCGTGGCTGGAGTCGGGGTCCTCCGCGTCGCGCCGCAGTTGCTCGATCAGGTATTTCGTCTCGAAGACATAGATGCCCATGGAGGCCAGCGAGAGGTCCGGCCGGTCGGGGATGCCCGGCGGGTCCTTCGGCTTCTCCAGGAAATTCGTGATGCGGCTGTCGCGGTCCACCGCCATGATGCCGAAACCCGAGGATTGCGCGCGCGGGAAGGCGATGCAGGAGACGGTGACGTCCGCGCCGCTGTCCACGTGCTGGCGCAGCATGCGCTCGTAGTCCATCTTGTAGATGTGATCGCCGGCCAGGATCACGATGTGACGCGGCGCCAGGTCCGCGATGATGTCGATGTTCTGGTAGACGGCGTCGGCGGTGCCGAGATACCAGCTGTGCTCGCTCACACGCTGGCTGGCGGGCAGGATGTCGAAGCTCTCGTTGCGCTCGCCGCGGAAGAAGTTCCAGCCGCGCTGCAAATGCCGGATCAGGCTGTGCGCCTTGTATTGCGTGGCGACTGCCACCCGGCGGATGCCGGAATTCAGCGCGTTGGACAGCGCGAAGTCGATGATGCGCGACTTGCCGCCGAAATAGACGGCAGGCTTTGCGCGGCGGTCGGTCAGTTCCATGAGGCGGGAGCCGCGGCCGCCCGCCAGCACGAAGGCCATGGCGGTGCGCGCCAGGGGGGCGGGCGCCAATTGGCGGTCAGGCATCGTTTTCCTCCGGTGGCGGCCATTCTTCGGGCGCCAAATACACGACTGCCAGCGGCGGCAGCATCACCCAGGCCGAAGCCGGCTGGCCGAAGGCGGGCACGTCCTGCGCCTGCACAACGCCCAGATTGCCGAGGCCGGACCCGCCATAGACCGAGGCATCGGTGTTGAGCAACTCGCGCCAGCGCCCCGGCGCCGGCAGGCCGGTCAGATGCGCCTCGCGCGGGGTGGGGGTGAAGTTGCACAGCACGGCGACGGGCGCGCCGTCCTGGGCATCCCGGCGCAGCCAGGTGAAGGTGCTGCCCTCGCTGTCGTCGGCGTCGATCCACTGGAAACCCTCCGGCGCGGCATCGGCCGCGTGCAGGGCGGGCAGCGCCTGGTGCAGCGCATTGAGGTCCCGCACGAGGGTCTGCACCCCCAGATGCGGCGGGTATTGCAGCAGCCACCAGTCCAGTTCACGCGTCTCCGACCATTCGCGCCATTGGGCGATCTCATTGCCCATGAACAACAGCTTCTTGCCCGGATGCCCCCACATGTAGCCGAGATAGGCGCGCAGGTTCGCGAAGCGCTGCCAGTCATCGGCCCCATCGCCGCCCTTGGGCATGCGCCCCAACAGCGAGGCCTTGCCGTGCACCACCTCGTCATGGCTGAGCGGCAGGATGAAGCGCTCGTTGAAGGCATACATCAGGGAGAAATTCATCAACTGGTGGTGCCAGCCGCGATGGATGGGCTCTTTCGCCACATAGCGCAGCGTGTCGTTCATCCAGCCCATGTTCCACTTGAAGTCGAAGCCGAGCCCGCCCTCATCGGCCGGCGCCGTCACGCCGGACCAGTCGGTCGCCTCCTCCGCGATCATCAGCGCACCCTGGCCCTCGCGCTTCACCAGCGCGTTGATGTGGCGCAGGCAGGCGATGGCGTCGCGGTTGTCGTTGCCGCCATCGGCATTGGGCGCCCATTCGCCGGGGCCGCGCGAATAGTCGAGGTGGATCATGGAGGAGACGGCGTCCACCCGCAGCCCGTCGGCGTGGAAGCGCTCGATCCAGAACATGGCGTTGGAGGCGAGGAAGGCGCGCACCTCGGTGCGGCCATAGTCGTAGATGGCGGTGCCCCAGTCTGGGTGGAAGCCGCGCTGCGGGTCCGGGTGCTCGAACAGGGCCGTGCCGTCGAAGCGGGCCAGGCCGTGCGCGTCCTGCGGGAAATGCGCCGGCACCCAGTCGAGGAAGACGCCCAGCCCCGCCTCGTGGGCCGCGTTGATGAGGCGCATCAGCCCCAACGGCCCGCCCAGCCGCGCGGTGACGGCGTGCATCCCCACCGGCTGGTAGCCCCAGGAGGCGTCCAGCGGGTGCTCCATCACGGGCATGAACTGCAGATGGGTGAAGCCCAGGGATTTCGCATAGGGGATGAGGTCGGCCGCCAGCTCATCCCAGGTCCAGAACCTCCCATCCGGGTGGCGTTTCCACGATGGTGCGTGAACCTCATAGACCGACATGGGTTGCGTGCGCGGCGCGGATTGCGCGCGCGCGGCCATCCAGGCGCGGTCCGTCCACTCGAAGCCGTCCAGCCCCGCCACCACCGAGGCGTTGGCCGGGCGCAGTTCGGCCGCGAAGCCGAAGGGGTCGGCCTTGAGCGGCAGCAGGGCGCCATCCGGCCCGACCAGCTCGTATTTGTAGACCGTGCCGGCGCCGATTGCGGGCAGGAACAGCTCCCATAGCCCACTGTCCACGCGCCGGCGCATCGGGTGTCGCCGCCCGTCCCAGAAGTTGAAGTCGCCAACCACCGAGACGCGCCGCGCATGGGGTGCCCAGACCGCGAAGCGGGTGCCGGCCACGCCCTCATGCACGAGCGGGTGAGCGCCGAGCCGCTCATGCAGGCGGGTGTGCGTCCCCTCGATCAGCAGGTGGTCGTCGAGCGGGCCGAGGGTGGGGCCCATGGCATAGGCGTCATCGATGTCGGCCGGGCCTGTCGGGTAATGGGCGCGCAGCCTTTTGCAATCCTCGCGCCGGGCTCCGGGCAGCAGCGCCTCGAAGAAGCCCTGCTCGCCGCGCGGGGTCAGCGGAAGCGGCCCCCCGGGCAGCAGCGCATCGAGGCGGCTCGCGCCGGGCAGGAAGGCCCGCCAGGCCACGCCGCCCGGCCCCGGGTGCGGCCCCAGCAACGCAAAGGGATTTCCATGCGTGCCGGCCAGGAACGAGGCGAGCTCCGCACCGCTGGCGCGCCAGTCCTCCATCGCAGGCGGCCTCAAGCCCGCACGGGCACGCGCCAGATCTCCTCCGCATATTCGCGGATGGTCCGGTCCGAGGAGAACCAGCCCAGCCTTGCGGTATTCAGGATGGCGGCGCGCTGCCAGGCGGGCTGGTTCGCCCACAGCGCGTCCACCTCGCGCTGCTTGGCGAAGTAGCTGTCAAAATCGGCGGTGACGAGGAAATGGTCGTGGTCACGCAGGTTCTGCACCATCTCGACGTAGCGCCCTCGGTCATCGGGCGACAGCACGCCCGAGGTCATCTGGTCCATCACCTGCGACAGCCGGTAGGAGGCTTCGATGGCCATCCGCCCGCGCCAGCCCTCCTGGCGACGCTGCTCCACCTCGGGCGTGGTCAGGCCGAAGATGAACATGTTGTCGGCGCCGACATGCTCCAGCATCTCGACATTGGCGCCGTCCAGCGTGCCGATGGTCAGCGCGCCGTTGAGGCCGAGCTTCATGTTGCCCGTGCCCGATGCCTCCATGCCCGCGGTGCTGATCTGCTCGGACAGGTCGGCGGCGGGGATGATCACCTCGGCCAGCGAGACATTGTAGTTGGGCAGGAAGACCACCTTCAGCCGGTCGCGCATCATCGGGTCGCGGTTGACCATGCGCGCCACGTCATGCGCCAGCTTGATGATGAGCTTGGCACGGTGGTAGCTGGCCGCCGCCTTGCCCGCGAAGATCTTCACGCGCGGCTGCCAGTCCTGGTGGGGCGCGGCGCGGATCGCGTCATACAGCGCGATGGTCTCCAGCACGTTCAGCAGCTGCCGCTTGTATTCGTGGATCCGCTTGATGTGGATGTCGAACATCGCGGTCGGGTCCACGCGGATGCCCGTGCGCTCCCGGATGAGCTTCGCCAGCGCCTGCTTGTTCACACGCTTCACTTCGGCGAAGCGATTCTGGAAGCCGGCATCGTCGGCCAGCGGCTCCAGCCTGCGCAGCGCCTGCGGGTCGTCGAGGAATTCCGGGCCGATGCTCTCGACCAGCAACTCGGTCAGGCAGGGGTTGCACTGCTGCAGCCAGCGGCGGAACGTCACCCCGTTCGTCTTGTTGGTGAGCTTGCCCGGGCTGAGCATGTGGAAGTCGCGGAACACGGTTTGCTTCAGCAGTTCGGAGTGCAGCGCCGAGACGCCGTTCACCTTGTGGCTGCCCACGAAGGCGAGGTGCCCCATACGCACCCGCCGCCCTGCATGTTCCTCGATCAGCGAGACGGAGGAAAGCAGCCGGTTGTCGCCAGGATAGGCGGCCGAGACCTGGCCCAGATGCACCGCGTTGATCATATAGATGATCTGCATGTGGCGCGGCAGCAGCTGTTCCATCAGCGCCACCGGCCAGCTTTCCAGCGCCTCGGGCAGCAGGGTGTGGTTGGTGTAGCTGATGCAGCCCTGGGTGATGCGCCAGGCGTCGTGCCACTCGATGCCGTTGTCATCCAGCAGGATGCGCATGAGTTCGGCGACCACGATGGCCGGGTGGGTATCGTTCAGCTGGATGGCCACGCGCTCGGGCAGGCTGGCCAGGTCGCCATAGACGCGCTGGTGGCGGCGGATCAGGTCCTGCAGGGCGGCCGACGAGAAGAAGAATTCCTGCCGCAGCCGCAACTCCTGTCCCGAGGGGCTGTCATCGGCCGGGTAGAGGATACGGCTGATCGCCTCGGCGCGGGCGCGTTCGGAGACGGCGCCGATATGGTCGCCGCGGTTGAAGGCCTCCAGGCGCAGCACGTCGGGCGCGCGGGCGGACCACAGGCGCAGCGTGTTCACATGCTTGCCGCGCCAGCCCACGATGGGCGTGTCATAGGCGACGGCCAGCACCGTCTCGGCCGGCTTCCAGACATGGCGGGTGGTGCCGTCCTCGGCCTCCACCTCCTCCACGCTGCCGCCGAAGCCGATGGGGTGGGCGATCTCGGGGCGGGCGAATTCCCAGGGGTTGGAGAAGTTCAGCCAGTCCTCGGGGAATTCCTCCTGCCATCCGTCGCGGATCGCCTGCTTGAACAGCCCGTGGTCGTAGCGGATGCCGTAGCCGAAGGCGGGAATGGACAGTGAGGCCAGGCTCTCCATGAAGCAGGCCGCAAGCCGCCCCAGGCCGCCATTGCCCAGCGCCGCATCCGGCTCACTGCCCTCGATAAGCGTGGGGCTCACATCCAGCGATACGAGGGCCGCGCGCACATCGGCCATGATGCCGAAGTTGGACATGTTCTCGCGCAGCAACCGGCCGATGAGGAATTCCAGCGAGAGGTAGTAGACCTGCTTCTCGCCGCTGTCATACGCGCTGCGCATGTCGTTCAGCCAGGGCTCGACCACGTGGTCGCGCACCGCCAGCGCGGTCGCCATGAACCAATCCCGGTCGAGTGCGCCGGCACGGCTCTTGCCGATGTCGAAGGTGAGCTTGCGCAGGATGGCGTCGCGCATCGCCTCCGCACCGGAGAGGGTGGCGGCGGGGGTGTTGCTATCGGGCGGTGTCACGGGCGGGGATGTCCTCAACTGGGGCGCGAACATCTTCGCATGGATCGGCGGGGCGCCGGAAGCACCTTCGGGCGCGCCGCTGAAACGGCTGGTGGCCGTTCAGGCTTGCGCCGCCAGGAACTTGTCCGTCTCGCCGCGCGTGGCCGTGGCGCCATCCCGCGCCCGCAGCGCGCCCGCGGCATTGGCGAACCGCAGCGCCTCCTCCACGGGCCGTCCCTCGGCGATGGCCAGCGCATAGGCGCCGTGGAAAACGTCGCCCGCCCCGGTGGTGTTCGTGGCCGCGACCGGGAACGCCGCCATCTCGCGCGGCGCGCGCTGGCCGCGCGTGAGCCACATCACCCCCTTCTCGCCGCGGGTGACGGCCGCGACCTCGGTGGCGCCCGTGGCCAGCGCGCGGCGCAGCCCCTCGGCCGGGCGCGCGCCCGGGGCGAAGTTCATGAGGCCGGTGACCGAGAAGATCGCGTGGCGGGCGCGCGGCACCAGGTCGAGCAGGATGCGCGTCTCGCTGCGCTCGGCGTCCAGGACGCTGGGCAGCCCGCGCGCCTCGGCAGCGGCGAGCGCCGCCACCGCCCCCTCATGCCAGCGCGGGTCGCACAGCAGCGCTCGCGCGCCGTCCAGCGCCCCCATCGGCAGCCAGGAGGGATCCACGCCCAGATGCTCTCCACGATAGCCCAGGATGGCGCGCTCGCCCACCGCGTCCACCAGCACGGCCGAGACGGGGCTGACCGCGCCCGGGATCATGCGCAGCCCGCCGGTCTCCACGCCCTCCGCGGCCAGTGCGGCCGCCAGCATCACCCCATTGCCGTCATCGCCCAACCGCCCCCAGAAGGCCGCGCGCCCCCCCAGGCGCCGCACCGCGATGGCGGCGTTGGCGGCCATCCCGCCCGCGGTCAGCGCATAGCCGCGCGCCCGCGCCTTGGCCGGCGGCTGGGGCACGTCATCCACACGGAACACATGGTCGGCCACGGCATTTCCGAGGCAGATCACCAGCGGGGCGGGGAAGGGGTCGCTTCGGGAGGGGCCGTCCATGTCACAGCATCTGGCCTGATCCGGGGGGCGGCGCGCAAGCCTCCCGTTGTTGCCGGCTTGCGGCAGTTCGGCCCATCCTGCCGCGACACCGCCGACCCGGAGAGCCCATGGCCGCCCCCCTGCACCCCGATTGCCTGACGCTGATGGAGATGGTGCGGGCCTCGGGCCGCCCCGCCTTCAACACCATCCCGCACACCGAGGCGCGGGTGCTCTACGCCGCCGGCCGCCCCGTCCTGCAGCCGCCCGCGCCCGAGGTGGCAGAGGCGCGCGACCTGACGCTGCCCGGCGGCATCGCGGCCCGGCTCTACCGCCCGCTGGGCAGTGCGCCCGGCGCGGTGCTGCCGGCACTTGTCTTCGCGCATGGCGGCGGCTGGGTGGTGGGCGACCTCGACACCCATGACCACCTGGCGCGCAGCCTCGCCAACGGGGCGGGCTGCGCCGTGCTGTCGGTGGACTACCGCCTGGCGCCCGAGCACCCCTTTCCCGCGGCGATCGACGACTGTGCCATGGCGCTGCGCCACCTGGCGGCGCATGCCGCCGACCTCGGCGTGGACCCCACGCGGCTGGCGGTGGGCGGCGACAGCGCCGGCGGCTGCATCGCGGCCGTGCTGGCGCTGATGTCGCGCGACGGCGACCTGCCGCCACTGCGCTTCCAGCTGCTGCTCTACCCCTGCACCGACATGGCGCAGGTGCATGAGGGCTATGCCCGCTTCACCGCCGGCGTGCCCCTGACCACCGACATGATGCGCTGGTTCCGGGCGCACTACCTGCCCGACCCCGCCAATTGGCTCGATTGGCGCGCCTCGCCGCTGCGCGCCGCCTCGCTGGCCGGCGCAGCACCCGCCCATGTGCTTACGGTGGCGCATGACCCGCTCTGCGACGAGGGGCGCGACTACGCCGCCCGGCTGGAGCGCGAGGGCGTTCGTGTGGTGCACACCCATGCAGCCGACATGATCCATGGTATGCTCACCATGGGCGCCATCATCCGCCCCACCGCGACCTACATCGCCGCCGCCGCGGCGGCGCTACGCGACGGCCTGGCGTGAGCGACGACAAAGAAGAGGGGGAGGGCGCGGCATGCGCTTCATGAACAAGGTGGCGGTGGTGACGGGGGCTGCGAACGGGCTCGGCCGAGATGCCGCCGAGAGCTTCGCGCGCGAGGGTGCCCGCGTGCTGCTGGTGGACCGCGACCCCGCGGTGGCCGACGCCGCGCAGGCGCTGCGCGCGGAGGGGCTGGAGGCGCAGTCCCGCCTGGCCGACGTCACCCGCGCGGGCGACGTGGCGGCCTATGTGGCCGCGGCGCTGGATGCCTGGGGCGCCATCCACTGCTTCTTCAACAATGCCGGCATAGAGGGCCATGTCCGCCCCCTGGTCGAGCAGGAGGACGAGATGTTCGACGCCGTCATGGCGGTGAACGTGCGGGGCGTTTTCCTTGGCCTCAAGCATGTCCTGCCGGTGATGCTGCGCCAGGGCGCGGGGGCGGTGGTGAACACCCCCTCGACGGCGGCGCTGGCGTGCTCGGCCGGGCTTTCCCCCTATGTCGGCTCCAAGCACGCGGTGCTGGGCATCACGCGCTCCGTCGCGGGCGAGGTTGCGCGGGCGGGCGTACGGGTGAACGCCGTCTGCCCAGGCCCGACCGACACGCGCATGATCCACTCGCTGGAGGAGCAGGCCGGGCTGCGCGGCGTGAATGATGCGGCCGAACGCTACAAGGCCACCATCCCCATGGGGCGCTATTCCACGCCGCCCGAGGTGACGGTCGCGGTTCTGTTCCTGTGCTCGGACGCGGCCTCGGCCATCACGGGCGCGCATCTCCAGGTGGATGGCGGGCGCACGGCCTGCCCGGCGGCGAGCGCGCTAAGGTAGCGCAGCGCCCCCGCGCAGCACGGCCTCGGCCTCGGGCGTGTAGCTGCCGTCCGGCTGGTGCAGCACGAGGCCGGGCAGCACCTCGTCCGGCCCTCGGCCGCCGCGCCGCGCCTGGACCAGCACCCGCTTGGCCGCCACGCCCGCGCGCGGCCACAGCGGCAGCAGCCGCACCCCGCCGCAGCCCGCGCCGCGCAGCCCTTCCGCCGCCTCGCTGAAGCGGGCGGCGGGCAGCACGAGGCTCAGCGTGCCCAGGCGCCGCAGCGGCCGGGCCAGCACAAGGATCCAGTCGGCCAGCGGCGCGTCCTCATGCGCGGCGGCGCGCCGGCGGGCCTCGGGCGAGGGCGTTCCGGCCGGCCAATAGGGCGGGTTGGCGAAGGCGTGGTCGCAGGTTGGCAGGGCAGGGGCGGCGCGAAGGTCGCAGGCATGGACCACCGCCTCGGCCGCATTGGCCGCGGCGTTGTGTCGGGCAAGCGTGGCCATGGCTGCGTCGCGCTCGATGGCCTGCACCGAGAGCCCCGGCACCCGGGCGGCGAGGCACAGGAAGGCCGCGCCGCTGCCGCTTCCGGCCTCGAGCACCGCCTGGCCGGGGCGGGCAGGGATGAAGGCGGCCAGCAGCACCGGGTCCAGCGCCGCGCGGAACCCCTTGCGCGGCTGCCACAACCGCACGCGGCCACCCAGCAGCCCATCCTCCGTCAGGGCTTCCGTCGGCGGATCAGACCCCGGCATCGGCCAGCACGCGGCGGGCGCGCGGCCCGTCCTCGCGCCGCACGGCTAGGCGTTGCGGAAAGAGGGCGAGGCCGAGGCCGGCCAGGTGGGCGTCCAGCATGACCACCTCGATTCCCGCGTCGCGCAGCAGGGCGGCCAGGAACTGCATCCGGATCGGGTCGCCATCCTCCGCCACGACCTCCACGCACCGCCTCCCTCCAGCTCTGGCAGGGGCGGGGAAACCCCTTGCCGCGGCTCGCCTTGCCGCCATGTCTGCCGGGCCTTATCCTGCTTCAGGCAGCGGGCGGGTCAAGGCGGGGTTCTCGGCCGGCCCCGTGCCTGCAATGGTCCCCGCCGTGGGGCCCCCGGCGGGAACTGGCTTCGCGGCCGAGGCGCACGGACGAAGCGGACAGGATCAAGGCTTGGGGGCATGAAAGCGTGGGCGGTGTGATCGAGGCGAAGGACCAGGGCGCGGCCCGGCATGGCGAGGACGCGCTGAAGCGCCTCACTGCCCTGGTGGCCGACGACCTGGTGCAGTGCAACCGCCTCATCATCGAGCGCATGCACAGCCCCGTGGCGCTCATCCCGCAATTGGCCGCGCATCTCGTCGGCTCAGGCGGCAAGCGTTTGCGGCCGGTGCTGACGCTGGGTGCCTCGCGCATGTGTGGCTATGGCGGGACGCGGCACGTGGCGCTGGCCGCCTGCGTGGAGTTCATCCACACCGCCACGCTGCTCCATGACGACGTGGTGGACGAAAGCGCCCTGCGGCGCGGCCAGGCCAGCGCCAATGCGCTGTTCGGCAACAAGCCCTCGGTCCTGGTGGGCGACTTCCTCTTCGCTCGCGCCTTCCGCCTGATGGTGGAGGACGGAAACCTCGAGGTGATGCGCATCCTCTCCTCCGCCGCGGCCACGCTGGCCGAGGGCGAGGTTCTGCAACTGCTGATCCAGAACGACCTGGGCACCACCGAGGCGCAATATCTGGAAGTGATCGAGGGCAAGACCGCCTCCCTCTTCGCCGCCGCGACGCGGCTGGGCGCCGTCGTGGCCGATCGGCCCGCCGCGGAGGCCGAGGCGCTGGACGCCTATGGCCGCAACCTCGGTATCGCCTTCCAACTGGTGGACGACGCGCTGGACTACGCAGCCGAGCAGGAGAAGCTCGGCAAGACCGTCGGCGACGACTTCCGCGAGGGCAAGATCACGCTGCCCGTGCTGGCCGCCTTCCACGCCGGCGACGCGGCCGAGCAGGAATTCTGGCGCCGCACCATCGAGGAACGCCAGCAGGACGACACCGACTTCGCCGAGGCCCAGCGGCTCATGGTCCGCCATGGCGCCGTGGCCAAGACCATCGCCCGCGCCGAAGCCTATGGCCGCGCCGCCCTGCAATCCCTCGCGAGTTTCCCGGCCAACCCGTTCCGCGAGGCCCTGGCCGAGGTGGTTCGGTTCTGCATCGCCCGGGCGCGGTAGCGCCTTCTGGCAGGGGCGTCGCCGCCGCCAGACCACTCCCGCCAGAGGCCAGAGGCCCCTGAGCCCTTGAACTGGCCATCAGACGGGTTCCGAGGGCCCCGGGCCTCGGCGGGATGGGTCCGGGAAGGGCGCGGCCCTTCACCGGAGCGCCACGTCACCCCGCCATGCCCAACCCGCGCAGCGCCGCTTCGCGCTGGGCCACCACGGGGGCAAAGGCGGCCAGGGCCTCCTCGCGGATGGCGGCGGGGGCGGCCTTGGGGTTGCCGGCGTTGAAGGGCGGGTGGGGGTCGTACTGCATGTAGAGCTGAATGAACTGAGCGGTGTCGGCGCCGCGCAGCATGGCAGCCACATGGAGTGCGCCGTCGAAGCCCGAGGTGACGCCGGCCGCGGTGACGAACTTGCCGTCCTCCACCACGCGTTCGTCCACCGGGGTGGCGCCGAGCAGGGGCAGCAAATGGTGGCTGGCCCAATGGGTGGTGGCGCGGCGGCCGCGTAGCAGCCCGGTGGCGCCCAGCAGCAGCGAGCCGGTGCATACGGTGAAGACGAGTTGCGCGCCCTCCGCCTGGCGCTTCAGCCATTCCAGCAGCAGGGGGTCGCGCATGGCGGCGTCCACGCCGAAGCCGCCCGGGATGTGCAGCACGTCGAGCTGGGGGGCGTCCTCCAGCACGGCGTCGGGCAGGATGCGCAGGCCCTTCATGTCGGTGCAGGGCTCGAGGCTGCTTGCGTAGAGGCGCCAGGTCGAATCGGGCAGGCGGGAGAGGATCTCGTGCGGCCCGGTGAGGTCCACCTGGTCGAGGTCGGGAAAGATCACGCTGCCGATGTTGAGATGCGCCATGGCCGAAGCCCCCCTGGTTGCGGCGCGCATTGTCCGGGTTTCGCCGGGCGCGTCCAGCGGGCCTCAGCCGGTGGCGAGTGCCACCTCGATCAGGCGTTGCAGCACCTCGCCCTCCTGCGCGCCGGCGATGGCGTGCTGGCCGTCCACCAGGAAGCAGGGCACGCCGTTGATGCCGAGGCGGTGGGCGCGCAGATTCTCCAGGTGCACCCATTCGGTCTCGGCGGGGCTGGCCAGGAAGCCGCGGGCCTCGGCGGCGTCGAGCCCCTCGGCGGCCGCGAGGCTGGCCAGGACCGGGTGCTGGCCGATGTCCTGCCCCTCGCTGAAATAGGCCTGGAAGATGCGCTCCACCAGGCCGTCGAGCGGTCCCTGGGCCGCCGCCCAGCGCAGCAGCCGGTGGCCGTCCAGGCTGGAGGGGATGCGGCGCATCAGGTCGAAGCGGAAGTCGATCCCCTCGGCCTGGCCCAACTCGGCGATGGTGCCGTGCAGCCGGCGGGCGCGCTCTTCGCCACCGAACTTGCGGGTCAGCCAGTCCTGCCGGGGAATGCCGCCGGGCGCGATGTCGGGGTTGAGCAGGAAGGGGCGCCAATGCAGATCGGCCTGCATGTCCGACCGCTCGGCCAGGACGCGCAGCAGGCGGCGCACCCCCAGGTAGCACCAGGGGCAGACGAGATCGAAGACGATCTCGATGGACAGCCGCGGCCGGGGTGGTGCAAGGACGTTCACGCCCGCATTCTACGCAAGCCATCGAAAAGCGGTAGGGTTCACCATGGAAAGCAAGGATGCGGTGGCCCGCCTGGTCGGACTGCTGGCGGCGGGAATGCTCGCCCTGGCCTGCTTCCTGGTGCTGCGTCCCTTCATTTCGGCCCTGCTGGGCGCCGTGATCCTCGTGTTCTGCACCTGGCCGCTGTTCCGCTTCCTGACCAACCGGCTGACCCTGCGCCCCGGCTATGCCGCGATGGTGATGGTGCTGCTGGAATTCATCCTCCTCGGCCTGCCCCTTCTGCTCGCTGCGCCGGTCACCCGGGAGGATGTGGAAGGCATCCGCAACTGGATAGAGCGGGTGCTCACCGATGGCCTGCCGGACCTGTCGGGCGTGCTGCTGCCGCTCCCGCTGGTGGGCGTCACGCTCAACAATGTCTGGCAGTCCATGGCGGGGGACAGCTCGCAGCTCACCGCGCTGCTCAGCCCCTATGCCGGCACCATCGCGCAGCAGGCGCTGGGGCTGCTGCTGGTGGTGCTCTCGGGCATCGCGGAGATGCTGGTGGCCATCATCCTGGCCTTCTTCCTCTACCGCGACGGGCCGGCCATCGCCGCCCACTGCTTCCGCCTGCTGCAACGGCTGGCGGGCGAGCGGGCCGTGCACCTGTGGAAGCTGACCGGTGATGTCACGCGCGGGGTGGTCTACGGGCTGCTGGGCACCGCCTTGGCGCAGGGCTTCCTCACCACCCTCGGCCTGTGGATCGCGGGCGTGCCGCAGCCGGTGCTGCTGGGGGTCGTGGCCGGCGTCATCTCCATCCTGCCAGTGGGGGCGCCGCTGGTGTGGTTGCCGGCGTCCATCTGGCTGTTCGCGACGGACAGCGTGGGCTGGGGGCTGTTCATGCTGGTCTATGGGGCGCTCGGCATCTCCTCGGTGGACAACTTCATCCGGCCCTGGGCGATCGCGCGCGGGGCGGACCTGCCGCTGCTGCTGACGCTGCTCGGCGCGCTGGGCGGCGTGTTCGCCTTCGGCTTCCTGGGCCTGTTCCTCGGGCCGGTCTTCCTTGCCGTCGGCTATGCCCTGCTGCTGGATTGGGGAAGCGAGCCGCGGGGACCGGATCAGACCTGAGTGACCCCTTCCGAAGCTGGCCCTTGCCCTGGGTTGTGCGATGCATGAGCATGCAACCATGGATGCCTTGGCGCCTCCCCAGCCGCGAAGGGCCCGCCCGCAATGCGAGCGGGCCCGGCCTTCACGGCGGCGGGCGGTGGTGGCATCCCGCCCTGCGCGGCGCCCGAAGCTTGCGATTCGTCATCTCAGGAGAACCCCCCATGACCGCCTCCCGTCGCGTCCTGCTCGGTGCGGCCCTCGCGGCGCCGCTGGCCGCCCCCGGCCGCGCCCAGGCTGCCTGGCCCAGCCGTCCGGTCCGCATCGTCGTGCCCTTCCCGCCCGGTGGGGCGGTGGACATAACGGGCCGCCTGCTGGCCGAGCGCATGCAGCCACTGCTCAACACCAGCGTGGTCGTGGAGAATCGCGGCGGTGCCGGCGGGAACCTGGGCGCCGACATGGTCGCGAAGGCCGAGCCCGACGGCCACACCATCCTGCTCGGCACCGCTTCCATCCTGGCGGCCAACAAGTTCCTCTTCCGCCGCACCATGCCCTTCGACCCCATCCGCGACCTTGCCCCCGTCACGCGGGTGGTGACGGGCACGGTGCTGCTGGTGGTGAACGCCCGCCGCCCATGGCGCAGCTTTGCCGAGCTGGTGGAGGCCGCGAAGGCGGCCCCCGGGCGGATCAGCATGGGTTCTTCCGGCACCGGCACGGTGAGCCACCTCACCATCTCGAGCGTAAACCGCGCGGCCGGCATCGACATCACCCATGTGCCCTATCGCGGCGGCGGCCCTGCCATCGTGGACCTGGTGGCCGGCAACATCGACATGATGTTCGACGTCATCCCGGCGCTGATGCCGCATGTGCGCGAGGGCCGTTTCCGCCCCCTCGCGGTCGGCAGCGCCCAGCGCGTGACCTATGTGCCCGAGCTGCGCGAGGTGCCCGGCATGGCGGAGGTGCTGCCGCAATCAGGCATCGACATGCAGTCCTGGTACGCGGTGAACGCGCCCGCCCGCACGCCGCCCGCGGTGCTGGCGCGGCTGCACGCGGTCATCACGCAGATCGCCCGCTCCGACGAGTTCAAGGGCCGCATGGAGCCGCTGGGCTTCACGCCCGTGACCGACGAAAGCCCCGCGGCCTATGGCGAATACCTGGCCGCGCAGGAGCGCATGTGGCAGGGGCTGGTGGAAGCCTCGGGTGCCACGCTGGAGTAGCGTGGCGCCATGGGTTGGGCGTTTGCGCCCAACCCTGTCCGGCCCCGGGTGGGCTGGTTCAGCCCGCCCGCTCCAGGATGCTGACGTAGTTCGCCACGGCCGCGCCGCCCATGTTGAACACGCCGGCGACATCGGCGCGGGCCAGCTGCATGTCGCCCGCCTCGCCGCACAGCTGCATGGCGGCCAGCGCGTGCATGGAGACGCCGGTGGCCCCGATCGGGTGGCCCTTGGCCTTCAGCCCGCCCGAGCGGTTCACCGGGAGCTTGCCGTCCTTGGCCGTCCAGCCCTCCAGGATGGCGCGGTGTCCCTGGCCCTCGGGCGTGAGGCCCATCGCCTCGTATTCGATGAGTTCGGCGATGGTGAAGCAGTCATGCGTCTCGGCGAAGGAGAGGTCCGACAGCGACATGCCGGCCGCGTCGAAGGCGCGCGCCCAGGCCTCGCGCGGGCCCTCGAAGCGGGTGATGTCCCGCCGCGCGATCGGCAGGAAGTCCTGCACATGGGCGGTGGCGCGGAAGCGGGCGGCGCGCGGCGCGTTCTTCGCCACCTCGCCGTCCGCGATGATGATCGCGGCCGCACCATCGCTCACCAGGCTGCAATCGGTGCGCTTCAGGGGGCGGGCGACGAAGGGGTTCTTCTCGCTCTCGGCGCGGCAGAAGGCGTAGCCGAGGTCCTTGCGCATCTGCGCCCAGGGGTTGTCCACCCCGTTGGCGTGGTTCTTGGCGGCGATGGCGGCGAGTGCGTCGGACTGGTCGCCATGGCGCTGGAAATAGGCGTCGGCGATGCGGGCGAACATGCCCGCGAAGCCCGCCTCGATGCCGCCCTCGGTCTTGAGATGGCTGGCCGAGAGCAGGATCTCGCCGACACGGGGGCCGGGCGTCGCCGTCATCTTCTCCACGCCCACCACCAGCGTGACCCGGCCGCGCTTGGCGCCCAGGAAATCGAGCGCGCCATGGATGGCGGCACTGCCGGTGGCGCAGGCGTTCTCGTAGCGGGTGGCGGGGCGGAAGCGCAGCTCGGGCACCGCCTGGAACACCAGCGAGGCCGGGAATTCCTGCGGCGTGAAGCCGCCGTTGAACTGGCCGAGGAACACCGCGTCCACATCGGCGGGTTCGAGCCCCGCATGCTCGATGGCCTGGCGGGCGACGAGGCCGATCAGCGCCTCCGCATCCGGCGCGTCCTCGAGCTTACCGAAGCGGCTATGGGCCCAGCCGATGATGGCGGCGTCATGGGTGTGTCCGGACATCGCATCCTCCTGTTTGGCCATACGCTAGCCCGGAAGCGAGGCTTGGGGAATCGGCCATGGCCACAACCAAAGGTAAACACTTCCTGTTCATGGACATCTTGTTAGGCGATGCGGTATCGAAAGAGTCTTGAAGCCGACCAAATTGGTCCTATCTCTCGCTGGTCGGGCGGGGTTCGCCCCTGTCCGACAGCTTTGCCTTCCTCAACCTTGCCTTGGCCGTCCCCTTGCGGGACGGCTTTTTTTTGGCCGCTGGCCCGGAATGGCAGGGTGGAGGCCCCGGCCCGGTCAGCCCGGGACCAACAGGCTGACGGCCGTCTGCGCGGCGATGCCCTCGCCCCGGCCGGTGAAGCCCAGTCGCTCGGTCGTGGTCGCCTTCACGCCGATGCAGCCCAACTCCACCCCCAGAAGCGCCGCCAGCCTCTCGCGCATGGCTGCCGAATGCGGGCCGATCCTGGGCCGCTCGCAGATCAGCGTGACGTCGGCATTGACCAGCAGGCCGCCGCGGGCCGCGATGCGCGCCGCGGCGTGCACCAGGAACTGGGAACTGTCCGCATCCTTCCACTTCATCTGCGAGGGGGGAAAGAATGTGCCGATGTCCCCCTCGCCCAACGCGCCATAGATGGCGTCGCACAGCGCATGGATGCCCACATCGGCGTCGGAATGACCATCCAGCCCCAACTCGTGCGGCACCACCACGCCGCACAGCACCAGGGGGCGGCCCGGCACCAGGCGGTGCACGTCGAAGCCCGTGCCGACCCGGGGCAGCATCCGGGCGGTGAAGTCGCGTTCCATGCGGGGCAAATCCTCCGGGCGGGTGATCTTGACGTTGCGCTCCGACCCCTCGACCAGGGCCACCTCCAGCCCGGCCGCCTCCAGCAGGGCGGCGTCGTCGGTCGCGTCGGCCGTCGCGGCGCGGTGGGCGGCGAGGATGTCGGCGAAGCGGAAGGCCTGCGGCGTCTGCGCGCGGAACAGCCCCTCGCGCGGCACGGTGGCCAGGATGCGCCCGGCGTCTCCGCGCTTCAGCGTGTCGGCCACAGGCAGGGCGGGGATGGCGCCGGGGTGCGTCTCCAGCGCGGCCAGGAGGGCCTCGATCGTGCCCGCGGGCAGGAAGGGCCGGGCGCCGTCATGGATCAGCACCACCTCGGGCGCGTGCGGCGCCAGCGCCTCCAGCCCGGCGCGGACACTGGCCTGGCGCGTCGCGCCGCCGGGCACGATGGGGGCATGCGGCAGGCCGGCCAGTATGGGTGCCACGGCCTCCGCCTCGCCCACCGGTTGCAGCAGGCCGACATGGCCGCCGGCCAGCAGCCCCTCGGCCGCATGCCGCAGCACGGGGCGGCCGGCGAGGGTCGCGAATTGCTTGGGCACCGGGCCGCCGAAGCGCGAACCCGTCCCGGCGGCCAGCAGCAGGGCGGAAATCTTCATGGCCGCTTCGCTAGCCCGCTTTGAGGTGGCTGCAAATCTCCCCGCCCTGCCTTTCCCTGAAGCGGAAATCCGTTCCAATACGGAAAGGTGACATGGACGGCGCGGGCGGATTTGCGTATGCCTGCCCAAATGATGAGCAATCCACCGTCGCAGGCCTCCTCGCCCATCACCGTCGCGCCGCGCTGCCTCGCCCCCATCACCCTGGCGGCGGGGGTGCACATCGAGACGCCGGTCATCCTCGCGCCCATGTCCGGCGTGACTGACCTGCCCTGCCGCCGCCTGGCGCGGGCCGAGGGCACGGGCCTCGTGGTGAGCGAGATGATCGCCTCCGCCGCCATGATCCGGGAGAACCACCAGAGCCTGAAGATGGCCGAGGTCGCCAAGGAAGTGGAGGGCTTCGGCGCGCCCAGCTCCGTCCAGCTCGCCGGCTGCGAGCCCTCGGTCATGGCCGAGGCGGCGCGGCTGGTGGTGGACCGCGGCGCCGCCATCGTCGACATCAATTTCGGCTGCCCGGTGAAGAAGGTGGCGGTGGGGCAGAGTGCCGGCTCCGCCCTCATGCGCGACGAGATCCGTGCGGCCGCGATCCTGGAGGCGGTGGTGCGCGCGGTGCCGGTGCCCGTGACGCTCAAGATGCGCATGGGCTGGGACCACAACAGCCTGAATGCGCCGAAACTGGCGCGGATCGCCCAGGAATGCGGCATCCGGCTGGTCACCATCCATGGCCGCACGCGGCAGCAGCTCTACACCGGCACGGCGAACTGGGAATTCATCGCGGGCGTGAAGGCGGCGGTGGACATCCCGGTCATCGCCAATGGCGATATCGTCACCGTGGACGACGCGGCTGAGGCGCTGCGGCTTTCCGGCGCCGATGGCGTGATGATCGGGCGCGGCTGCTATGGCCGTCCCTGGTTCCCCCGCCAGGTGGCCGCCTTCCTGCGCGAGGGGGTCCGCCTGCCCGACCCGACGCTTCGGGAACAGCACCAGATCCTGCTGCGGCACTACCGCGGCATTCTCAGCCATCACGGCGTCCACACCGGTGTGCGCATGGCCCGCAAGCACATCGCCTGGTATTCGCGCGGCCTTCCCGGCAGCGCCGAGTTCCGCGCCCAGGTGAACAGCGTGGAAACCCCCGAGGAGGCCGAGGCGCTGATGGAGGGCTTCTACCGCCCGCTGATCGAGCGCGGAGTGGGGGCGACCCGCGACGCCTTCCGCGAGGCGGCATGAGCGGACGCCTCCTCGCCCTGCCGCGTGCCTCGGCCGGGGCCGCGCTGCCCGATGCGGTGGCCATCCTCTCCGCCCTGCCCATGCCGGCCGTGGTGCTGGACGGGGACGACCAGTTCCGCTTCGCCAACCCCGCCGCCGAGCTGTTCTTCCAGCACTCCCAGGCCACGCTGGCCAACCTGCCGCTCGGTGAATTGCTGCCGCCCGACAACCGCCTCTTCGCCCTGCTGCACCAGGTGCGCCACAGCGACAGCCCGGTGGCTGATCACGACCTGACGCTGGAAAGCCCCCGCCTGCACCGCTCGGGCGTCTCGGCCTATGGCGCGCCCATGCCCGAGATGCCGGGCGGGGTGGTTCTGATGCTGCAGGATGGCTCGACGGCGGCCATGCCCGACCGGCTGCTGCACTTCTTGGGGGCGGCGCGCGGCGCCACGGCCATGGCGGCCATGCTGGCGCATGAGGTGAAGAACCCGCTCTCCGGCATCCGGGGGGCCGCGCAATTGCTGGAACAGGGCGCCTCCGAGGGCGACCGCGAGCTTTGCGTGCTGATCCAGGAGGAGGCCGACCGCATCCGCACCCTGGTGGACCGGATGGAGATGTTCTCCGACCGGCCCATCACGCCGCGGCCGGTCAACATTCATTCCGTGCTGGACCATGTGCGCCGCGTGGCGCAATCGGGCTTTGCCTGCCATCTGCGCGTGACCGAGGACTACGACCCCTCGCTGCCGCCGGTCTGGGGCGACCGCGACCAGCTCATCCAGATCCTGCTCAACCTGGTGAAGAACGCCGCCGAGGCGGTGGACCAGCGCGAGGGCGAGATCCAGCTCGGCACCGCCTATCACCATGGCGTGCGCATCGCGGTGCCGGGCTCGAGCGAGCGCGTGCACCTGCCGCTGACCGTGATGGTGCGCGACAATGGGCCCGGCATTCCTGAGGCCCTGCGCGCAACTCTGTTCGAGCCCTTCGTGACCACCAAGCGGGGCGGGCAGGGGCTGGGTCTCGCCATCGTCGCCAAGCTCGTGGCGAACCAGGGGGGGCTGATCGAGTGCGACAGCCGCCCGGGCCGCACCATCTTCCGCCTTTCCCTCCCCGCCCCGCCGCCGGGCGAGGACATGACCGAGACCGATGAATGACCGAGACGCGCACCATCCTGATCGCCGATGACGATCGGGCCATCCGCACCGTGTTGTCCCAGGCGCTGTCGCGCGCGGGCTATAATGTGCGCGCCACCTCCTCCGCCGCCACGCTCTGGCGCTGGGTGGAGGATGGGGAAGGGGACCTCGTCATCACCGACGTCGTGATGCCCGATGAGAACGGCCTCGACTTGCTGCCGCGCATGAAGCGCGTGCGGCCCGATTTGCGCGTGGTGGTGATGAGCGCGCAATCGACCTTTACCACCGCCGTTAAGGCAGCCCAGCGCGGCGCCTTCGAATACTTGCCCAAGCCCTTCGACCTGAAGGAATTGCTGGCGGTGGCCGAGCGCGCCCTTGCCCAGCCCGCGACCGCCATGCCGGTGGATGACGGCAACGAGCCGGGCGAGCGCCTGCCGCTGGTGGGCCGTTCCACCGCCATGCAGGAGATCTACCGCACGGTGGCGCGCCTCACCACCGCCGACCTCACCGTCATGGTCACGGGCGAGAGCGGCACCGGCAAGGAACTGATCGCCCGCGCCCTGCACGACTATGGCAAGCGCCGCACAGGGCCCTTCGTCGCGATCAACATGGCGGCCATCCCGCGCGAACTCATCGAGAGCGAGCTGTTCGGCCATGAGCGCGGCGCCTTCACGGGCGCGCTGACGCGCGGCATCGGTCGCTTCGAGCAGGCCGCCGGCGGCACGCTCTTCCTCGACGAGATCGGCGACATGCCGCCCGAGGCGCAGACCCGCCTGCTGCGCGTGCTGCAGGAGGGCGAGTTCACCACGGTGGGCGGCCGCAGCCCGGTGAAGGCCAATGTCCGCATCGTGGCCGCGACCCATCGCGACCTGCGCGCCGCCATCCGCGCGGGGCTCTTCCGCGAGGATCTGTTCTACCGCCTGAACGTGGTGCCCATCCGCCTGCCGCCGCTGCGCGAGCGCACCGAGGACATCCCCCTGCTCGCGCGGCACTTCCTGGAGCGCGCCCGCGCCTCCGGCCTGCCCGCCAAGACCCTGGCCCCGGAGGCGCTTGAACGCCTCAAGCGCCACGCCTGGCCGGGCAATGCGCGCGAGCTGGAGAACCTGATGCGGCGGCTCGCGGCCCTCTACCCGCAGGAGATGATCGGCGAGGAGGCGGTCTCGGCCGAACTCGCCGAGGCCGACCCGCCCAGCGACGGCGCGCCGCGCTCG
>JBHYDO010000020.1:25635-27127 GCA_051860645.1 Roseococcus sp. | reverse complement strand
GACCTGCCCGAGGCCATGGCCCAGGCCATACGTGGCGCGATGGCGCGCGAACCTGGCGACGTGCTGGCCTTTCTGCCCGGTTGGGGCGAAATCCGCCGCACGGCGGAGCGGCTGTCGGGGCTGGATGCCGATGTGCTGCCCCTACACGGCGAACTCTCGCCCGCCGAGCAGGATCGCGCGCTGACGCAGGGGCCACGCCGCCGCGTGGTGCTGGCCACCTCCATCGCCGAAACCTCACTGACCGTGCCCGGCGTTCGCGTCGTGGTGGATGGTGGCTACCGCCGCACGCCGCGCCTCGATGGCGCCACCGGCCTGACGCGGCTGGTGACGGCCCGCATCAGCCGCGCCGCTGCCGACCAGCGCGCCGGCCGCGCGGGACGCACGGAACCGGGCGTCGCCATCCGGCTCTGGAGCGAGGCGCTGCACCGGGGCCTGCCCCTCCAGGACCGACCGGAAATCCTGGAGGCGGAGCTTTCCTCCCTGGTGCTGGATTGTGCCGCCTGGGGCGTGGCGCCGCGCGACCTGCCCTTCCTGGATGCGCCGCCCGAGGGCCGGGTCGCCGCCGCTCGCGCCCTGTTGGCCAGCCTGGATGCGCTGGACGATGCGGGCGGCATCACCACCACGGGCCAGCGCATGGCCCGCATGGGCACGCATCCACGACTGGCGCGCATGATGTGCGCCGTGGCCGATGAGGGCGAGGCCGCGCTCGCCGCCGACCTCGCCGCACTGCTGGAGGAGCGCGACCCTTTGCGGGGCCGCGAACCGCCCGCCGACATCACCTTGCGCGTGGACGCCTTGCACGGCCATGGCCGCGAGGAGGCGGACGCCATGGCGCTGCGCAACATCCGCCGCACCGCCGCCCTGCACCGAAGGCGCCTGGGCGTGCACGGCAACACGCCGCCGGAGGGCGATGCGGGCGCGCTGCTGGCGGCCGGCTTCCCGGATCGCATCGCGCTGAAGCGCGGCACCATGGATGGCGCCTTCAGGCTGGCGTCAGGGCAGGGCGCGCGGCTGTCGGTGGCGGACCCGCTCGCCAAGCAGGTCCTGCTGGCGGTGGCGGACCTGGAACTCAAGGGCACCGAGGCGCGCATCCGCATGGCGGCGCCGATCAGCCGTGCGGTGCTGGAGGCGCGTTTCCCCAACCGGTTCCGCACGGTGGAGGGTGCCGCCTTCGACGCCCGCGCCGGGGCCGTGCTCGCCCGAAAGCGGCTGATGTTCGGGCCGCTGGTGCTCGAGGAATCGCCCCTGCCCGGCGCCGACCCCGCCGTGATTGCCGAAGCCCTGGCCATGGCGGCGGCCGAGCGCGGCTTCCGCGACCTCGACTGGGGCGAATCCGGCCGGCAGTTGCGCGCCCGCATCGCGCGGATGCACGCGCTGGAAGGCGAGCCCTGGCCCGATGTGTCGGACACGGCACTCGCCGCCACCGCGCGCGAATGGCTGGCGCCGTATTGCGCCGGGATGACGAAGCTTGCTGAACTCAAGGGCGTGGACG
>JBHYDO010000020.1:0-25625 GCA_051860645.1 Roseococcus sp. | reverse complement strand
GCCGCAGGCGCTGCTGCCGGGCGATTTGCGCCGCAAGCTGGACGCCGCCCTGCCCGCGCGCATCCCCCTTCCCGGCGGGCGGAGCGCGGCTGTAGACTACACCGCCGAGACACCCACGCTGGAGGCGCGTGCCCAGCACCTGTTCGGGCTACGCGACATGCCGAAGTTGGCCGGCGGGAGGGTGAAGCTGCAGGTGGCACTGCTCTCCCCCGCCGGACGGCCCGTGGCTATTACGGCTGACCTGGCGGGGTTCTGGTCCGCGGGCTGGACCGATGTCCGCAAGGACATGCGCGGCCGCTACCCGAAGCATGACTGGCCGGAGGACCCGGGGGCGGCTTAGCCGACCTCGACCTTCCCCTCGCGCCCCTCGCCGCGGGTCTTCCACAGCGAGAACAGCACGCCGCCCAGGATCAGCGCCAGCGTGACGCCGAGCGAGATGGCCGGGTCCAGCTTGCCCACCAGGCTGTTCCAGAAAATCTTGAGCCCGATGAACACCAGCACCATGGCCAGCGCATACTTAAGATATTCGAAGCGGTGCACCATGGCGGCCAGCGCGAAGTAGAGCGCCCGCAGGCCCAGGATGGCCATGATGTTGGCGGTGTAGACGATGAAGGTGTCGGTCGTGATGGCGAAGATGGCCGGGACGCTGTCCACCGCGAAGATCAGGTCCGCGATGTTGATGACCACCAACGCGACGAACAGCGGCGTGGCGGCCAGCACCAGGCGGCCCTTGGTCTCGTCCATCTCGCGCACGAAGAATTTCTGGCCGTGCAGTTCCTTCGTCACGCGCATGCGCTTGTTGAGGAAGCGGACGATGGGGTTCTTCGACACGTCGGGATCGGATTCCGGGATCACCAGCATCTTGATGCCGGTCGCGATCAGGAAGGCGCCGAAGAAATACAGGACCCAGCCATAGTTCTGCACCAACGCGGCCCCGACCGCGATCATCAAGCCGCGCAACACGATGACGGCGATGATGCCCCAGACCAACGCGCGGTACTGGTATTTCCGCGGGATGGCGAAATAACCGAAGATGAGGCTGATGACGAAGACGTTGTCGATGGACAGCGCCTTCTCAATGAAGAAGCCTGTGAAATAGGCCATGCCGGCATGCGTGCCGTCGCTGGTGGTGATGACACCCGCTTCATAGGCCCACCAGATGCCGCCCCCATAGAGGATGGCGAAGCCTATGTAGAAGGTGGAGAGCACGAGGCTCTGCCCGATCCCCAGCTCCCTGTTCTGGCGGTTGAGCACGCCGAGGTCGAAGGCCAGAAGGAGCAGGACGATGGCGATGAAGCCCGTCCACATCCACACAGGCTTCCCCAGCCATTCGAGGGCAAAGACTTCCATATTCAAACCCCTGGGCCGCGCCCCGGGATCCCGGGGCCACGATGATGTTGGCGAAACAATCCGACATCACGGCAGCGGGCCGTCGGGGAAGAGAGCCCGCCTGCGCCGCCGGCCGCCAGAGGGGCCCGGATTATGTTGGACATGACGTAGCCGCCATGATTTTGCAAGGGGCAAATTGCAGCCTGGCAATGTCGGGCAGGCCGTGCCGGGCGCGCCCATTCCCGTCTGCCCATTGCCCTGCCGGGGCGGCCTCCCCACATCCGGCTCAGATGGGAACCGGTGTTTGCGCTCGGCGCGCGCGCGGACTAGGTTCCGCCCCACAGAGTTCCGATAGGGATCGAGGCGCGACGATGGGTACTTTCAGCATCTGGCATTGGGTGGTCGTTCTTCTGGTTGTCCTGCTCCTGTTTGGCAGCGGCAAGATCAGCGGCCTCATGGGCGACCTCGCCACAGGCATCAAGTCGTTCAAAAAGAACATCAAGGACGAGGACAAGCCCGCTGACGCGTCGATGACGGCCGAAAGCGCGCCGCCCGCCGGGCAGCCGGGCAACATCGCCGGCCCGCAGGCGGGCACGGCCACGCACACGGCCGCGTCCCAGCCGGCCGGTGGCCGCCCGGCCGCCTGAACCGGTGCGCGTCGGGATTGCCGGCGCGCCTTCCGCTGCGATGACGACCGTCCCGACCGAGGCGGTGGAAGCCATCCGCGCCGCCGGCCGCCGCCTCGATCAGCGCGGGTGGGTGCCTGCGACGGCGGGAAACATCTCCCTTCGCCTCGCGGATGGCCGAATCGCGATCACCCGCTCGGGATTTCACAAAGGCTTCATCCCGGAGGATGGGGTGATGACAGTGGACCTCGAAGGTCGGCCAGAGCAATCCAATCTGCGCCCCTCGGCCGAGACCGGGTTGCATTGCGGCATCTACCGGCGCTTTCCCCATGCGCGTGCCGCGCTGCACGGACACTCCGTGGCGGCAACCGTGCTGTCCCGCCGCGGCACCGGGCATCTGCACCTGGCGGGGTATGAGTTGTTGAAGGCATTCCCCGGCCTCGTGACGCATGAGGCATCCATCTGCCTGCCAATCCTCGACAATGACCAGGACATCGGCCGGCTCCAGGCCCGGGTTGAGCAGGTCTGGGATGCGGCCGGCGAAGTTGTGCCGGGCTATGTGTTGCGTGGCCATGGCGTATATGTGTGGGCCGAGGACATGCCCGGCGCCCTGCTGCGCCTGGAAGCCCTCGAATTCATGCTCGCCTGCGAGCTTGAAGCCGCCCGTCTTTCCTGACCCCCCCCTGCTTTCATCTTGATTCCCACCCTGGAATGGAGTGACCCGCCATGAGCCGCCTCACCATCTGGGACGCCGCCACCAAGGCCGAAATCCAGCGCACCGAGAACCCGGACGAGATCGCCGCCGCGCTGCGCGAAGTCGGCGTGCGCTTCGAGCGCTGGCCGGTGGCCGACCTGCCGCCAAAGGCCCCCGCCGAGGCCGTGCTGGCCGCCTACAAGCCCCGCCTCGACGCCTTCCTGGCCGAGACGGCCGCCGGCACCGCCGACGTCATCCAGCTCACGCCCGACCACCCCATGAAGGGCGCACTGCGCGACAAGTTCCTGAAGGAGCACATCCACACCGAGGATGAAGTGCGCTTCTTCCACGAGGGCGCCGGCAATTTCGTGCTGCACGTGAATGGCCGCGTCTATGACGCCCATTGCACCCAGGGCGACCTGATCAGCGTGCCGGCCAACACCCAGCATTGGTTCGACAGCGGCGACGCCCCGGACTTCACAGTGCTGCGCGTCTTCACCGACACCTCCGGCTGGACGCCCCACTACACGGGCACCGACATGGCGGAGCGTTTCCCCGTCCGGGTGGGCTGATGGCGCCCACCCACATCCTGACGGACATCGAGGGCACGACCACCGCCATCGCCTTCGTCCACCGCAGCCTGTTCCCCTACGCGGCCGGGGCGCTGCCTGCCTTCCTTGCGCAGCACGCGGCGCGTCCGGATGTGGCCGCCATCCTTCGCGACGTGCCGGGCGAGGACAAGCTCGCCACCCTGCGCGGCTGGATGGCCGAGGATGCCAAGGTGACGCCGCTGAAGGCCCTGCAAGGCTTGATCTGGCGCCAGGGCTACGAACAAGGCGCGCTGCGTGGCCATCTCTGGCCTGATGTCGCGCCAGCCCTGCGGGAGTGGCAGGCGGGCGGGTTGCACCTCGCGGTCTATTCCTCGGGCAGCGAGGAGGCGCAGCGCGCGCTGTTCCGCCACTCTGAGGCGGGCGATCTGGAGCCGCTGTTCGAGGGCTTCTTCGACACCCGCATCGGCGCCAAGCGCGAAGCCGCCAGCTACCTCCGCATCGCCGGCGACTGGCACGTGCTGCCGGGCGCCATCCTGTTCCTTTCCGACGTGGCGGAGGAACTGGACGCGGCGCGGGAGGTCGGGCTGTCCACCTGCCAGATCGTGCGGGCCGAGGACGGGACGGTGGGCGCAGGTCGCCACCCCGAGGCCAGGGATTTCCAGGCAGTGACCGGCATGGTCCAGGCCCGCATCCGGGCGGGCTGAGCGCTCATTCCGCGCAGCGAACCCCGCTGCACCTGTGGTTTCAAAGATGGCACAGGAGCGTCATGTCAGGACGACGCGGCCGCGCCATCATCCTCGTGCCTAGCCTCAGGAGAATTGGCCCATGCTGACAACCTATGCTGTGCGCGACGGGGTGCTGGACAAGGAGACAACCGGCGCCCTTGACGGCATCCTGTCGCCTGCGGCGCTGGCCGGCGCCGTCTGGATCGACCTGCTCAACCCGACCATACGGGAGGAGCGCCTGGTCGAGGCCGCGCTGGGCTTCGAGCTTCCCTCGCGCGAGGAGATGCAGGAGATCGAAAGCAGTTCGCGCCTCTACCGCGAGGGCGATGTCCTGTTCCTCACCGCCAACTTCCTTCACGGCGCCGAAGGCGGGCAATTCTCCTCCACGCCGATCTCCTTCGTGTTGTCGCCCGGCGTACTGGTCACGGTGCGCCACGCCACCCCGCGCGCCTTCCTGGTGTTCACCGCGCGCTGCCAGAAGGCGCCGGAGGCGCTGCTGGCCAGCGCCGATGCCGTGATGCTGCATCTGCTCGGCCAGATCGTGGATCGCCTGGCCGACATCCTGGAGCGCGTGGGCACCGACATGGACCGCGCCAACCAGGACGCCTTCCGCAGCGCCCGGAGCAACGCGAAGGTGACCCAGAAGGACCGCGACCTGAAATCCGTGCTGCTGACGCTGGGCCAGGTGGGCGACGTGACGACGCGCATCACCGAGACACTTCTCGGCATCACCCGCATGCTGACCTTCGTGAGCGCGGAGAAGTCGGTCGCCATCCGCAAGGAGAACCAGCACCTCATCAAGACGCTGGTCCGCGACGTGCGCAGCCTGGTCGAGCACGGCAATTTCCTGAACGGCAAGGCCACCTTCCTGCTCGATGCCGTGCTCGGCATCATCAACGTCGAGCAGATGAACATCATCAAGACCTTCACCGTGGTCAGCGTCGCGATGATGCCGCCCACCCTCATCGCCAGCGTCTATGGCATGAACTTTGAACACATGCCTGAGCTGGGCATGCCCTTCGGCTACCCGCTTGCCATCCTCGCCATGGTGCTGACCGCGGTGGGGCCGGTGTTCTACTTCAAGCGCAAGGGTTGGCTGTAGCGTCAGGATTTCCGGACGGCGGTCAGGCCGCGCGTTCGCGCAGCCGGACGCCACCGGCCAGCGCTCCCGCGGAAACCCGCCACATCGGCGCTGGCATGGCCATTGCAGCACCGGGGGCGTGAACTGGATCCTCGCCCTCATCCCCTTCCTGGCGTTGCTGGCCGTGCCCGCCGTGGCGCTTGGCGTGCGCGCGCGGCCGGGCCTCGCACTCGCCGCGGCGCTGCTGCCGGCCCTGCTGTTCGGCCTCGTGCTGCTGGTGCCGCTCGGCACCGCGATCCGCCTCGAATGGGTGTCCGCCTTCGACCTTGCCCTGGCCTTCCGGATGGACGGGCTGTCTCGGCTGATGGCGCTGCTCATCACCGGCATCGGCACCGGCATCTTCCTCTTTTCGGCCAGCTACCTGGCCGGCAATCCCCAGCTGCACCGCTTCATGGCCGTGCTGACGCTGTTCATGGCCGCGATGCTCGGTGCGGTGCTGGCCGATGACCTGATCGCGCTGTTCATCTTCTGGGAGTTGACCAGCCTCGCCTCCTTCATGCTGATCGGCTTCGAGGCGGCCAAGCCCGCTGCGCGCCGCGCGGCGCAACAGGGGTTGCTGGTGACGGTCGGTGGCGGCCTCGCCATGCTGGCAGGGCTGCTGCTGCTGGGCTCGGCGGCGGGCACATTCAGCATCTCCACGATCCTCGCCAACCGCGAAATGCTGGCCAGCCACGCCTTCACGCCCTGGATCATCGTGCTGGTCGCGATCGGGTGCTTCTCCAAGTCTGCGCAATGGCCGCTGCATTTGTGGCTGCCCAACGCCATGGCGGCGCCGACGCCCGTCTCGGCCTATCTGCATTCGGCCACCATGGTGAAGCTGGGCGTGTACCTCCTGGCGCGGCTGAATCCAGCCTTCCAGGAATGGGCGCTGTGGCAGGCGCTGCTGATCGGGGCGGGCACGCTGACCATGATCACGGGCGCGGTGATGGCGCTGCGCGAGCGGGACCTGAAGCGCAAGCTCGCCTGGTCCACCGTGGTGGCCCTGGGCACGCTGGTGACGCTGATCGGGCTGGAAGAGCCGCTGGCCGCCACCGCCGCAGTGGTCTTCCTGCTGGTGCACGCGCTCTACAAGGCCAGCCTGTTCCTCGTGGCCGGCGTGCTCGACAAGAAGGCCGGCACGCGCGACGCGCTGATGCTGCGCGGCCTGGGCCGGCGGATGCCCATCACCGCCGTGGCGGCGCTGCTGGCGGCGCTGTCCATGGCGGGGGCGCCCGGCTTCATCGGCTACATGGCCAAGGACCTGCTGTTCACGGTCCAGCTCGGCGTACCGGGCCTGCTGCCCATCGTAGCACTGCTGGTGAACGCGGCCATGGTGGTGGTGGCCGGCGTGGTGGCGGTACGGCCTTTCTTCGGCACGCCGATGGAGACCGAGCGCGACACGAAGGACCCGGGCTTCAGCCTTCTTGCGGCGCCGCTGGTGCTGGCGCTGCTGGGCCTGTTGTTCGGGCTGGCGCCGGGGCTGATCTCGGCCCAGCTCATCGAGCCCGCTTCCAGCGCCATCCTGGGCGGACCAACGGGCATCGCGCTTGGCGACAAGCAGGGCACGGACACGGTCTACTACCTCTCGCTCGGCGTGCTCGGGCTCGGCGTCATCGCCTTCCTGGCATGGACGCGGCTGCAGCCCACGCTGGCGGGTTTGACCTGGCTGGACGAATACGGTCCGGACGCCGTCTATGGGCGCATCCTCACGGGTGTGTCGGTCATCTCGGGCGCGGTGACGCGCCGGGTGCAGACGGGCAGCCTGCGGCACTATCTGGGCCTGACCGTGATCCTGATGTTCGGCGGCACGCTGGTCGTGCTGCTGGCCGGCGCCGGGCTTGGCCTGCCGCCGCTGGACCCGCTGCCGCTGCCGCACCAGGCGGTGCTGGTGGCGCTGGTCATCGCGGGCGCCGTGGCGGTGTGCCGGTTGCAGATGCTGTTCGCGCAGGTGATGGCCGCCGCGGTGGTCGGCTTCGGCGTGGGCATCCTGTTCCTGACGCTAGGTGCCGCCGACCTCGCCTTCACGCAGTTCACCGTCGAGACCATCGCCATCGTCCTGCTGGTGGCCATCCTGGCGCGCCTGCCCTTCCGCGAGCTGGACGCACGCCGGCGCGAGGAGCATCGCTGGGACGCGGGCATCGCGGTCGGCGCGGGGGTGGTGGGCTTCCTGGTGCTGCTGGCCGTGCTGTCGGTGCCCTTCGACACCCAGATGCCGGACTGGATGGGCGCCTCCGCCTGGCCCGAGGCCAAGGGCCGCAACGTCGTCAACGTGATCCTGGTGGATTTCCGCGCGCTGGACACGCTGGGTGAGATCGCCGTGCTGCTGATCGCGGCCCTGGCAGCCACGGTGCTGCTGCGCCGCGCGCGGGGGAAGTGAATCATGAAGACCAGCTTCATCATGAACGCCTCGGCCCGCTACGTGCTGTGGGCCTGCGTGGCGCTCTCTGTGTTCGTGCTGCTACGGGGACACAATGAGCCTGGCGGCGGCTTCATCGGCGGGCTGATCGGTGCGCTGGGCTTCGTGTTCCATGCCCTGGCCCGCGGCGCCGAGGCCACGCGCGCGGTGCTGCGCTTGCCGCCGCTGACCTGGGGCGGCATCGGCCTCCTGTGCGGCATCGCGGCCGGGTTGCCGGCGATGCTGCTTTTCGGCGAGCCCTACCTCACCCAGCAATGGATCACCGGCACGCCGATCGGCACCACGGTGCTGTTCGACCTCGGCGTGTATTTCGTGGTGCTGGGCTTCTCGCTGTCCTTCGTGCTGCCCTTCATGGAGGCCTGAGGTGATGGAATTCCTCATGGCGCTCCTGTTTGGCGTGCTGCTGGCCGCAGCCATCTACCTGCTGCTGGCGCGTTCGCTGGCGCGCGGCATCCTGGGCCTGCTGTTGCTGGGCAACGCGGCGAACATCGCCATCATCGCCAGCGGGCGCGTGCTGGGATGGGCCCCGCCGCTGGTGCCGGACGCCGCGAATGCATTGTTGCCGGACGCCTCCAACCCGCTGCCGCAGGCGCTGGTGCTGACGGCCATCGTGATTTCCTTCGGCCTCACCGCCTATGTGATGGTGCTGAGCTGGGCCGTTTGGCGCGGCAAGGGCACGCTGGATTCCGAGGCGCTGCGCGTGGCCGAGCCGCGCGGCCTGCCCACGTCGGACGCGCGCGACGCCGCGGCGGCCGAGCCCTCGGGCGCCGACACCGCGCCCACGCGCCTGGGGACGGCGTGATGGCCACCCGTGCTGATTGGCTGCTCGCGCTGCCCGTGCTGCTGCCGCTGCTGGCCTGCGCGGCCACGGCCGCGCTGCAATCCCGCCCAGACCTGCAGCGCGCCATCACGGGGGTCACTGCCCTGGGCCTGCTGCTGACCTCGGCCGCGCTGGTCGCGGAGGTCATGTCGCAGGGTGTCATCGCTTCGCAGATGGGTGGCTGGCCGGCGCCCTTCGGCATCACCCTGGTGGCGGACCTGCTTGCCGCCTCGCTCGTCGCCATAACGGCGCTGATGTATGCGGCCACCGCCCTCTACGCGCGCGGCGACGAGGACGTGCTGGCCAACGAGGCGCTGTGGCACCCGCTGCTGGCGGCGCTGGCGCTGGGTGTCGGCGGCGCCTTCCTGGCAGGCGATCTCTTCAACCTCTACGTCTGGTTCGAGGTGATGCTCATCGCCTCCTTCGGCCTGATCGTGCTGGGCGGTGGGCGGGAACAGCTTGATGGCGCCGTGAAATACGCCATCCTGAACCTGCTCGCGACCACCGTGTTCCTGATGTCGGTCGGCATGATGTACGGCCTGACCGGTACGCTGAACCTGGCCGACATGGCGCGCCGCATCCCGGAGATCGAGAACCAGGGCGCGGTGGGCGCCGTGGCCTTCCTGATGCTGGCGGCCTTCGGCGCCAAGGCCGCGGTGTTCCCGCTATTCTTCTGGCTGCCCGCCTCCTACCACACCGCCATCTCGCCCGTGGCCGCCATCTTCGCCGCGCTGCTCACTAAGGTGGGCGTCTACGCGCTGATCCGCGTCGTCACGCTGCTCCTGCCCGAGGGCCAGGGCTGGGTGGCGCCGCTGCTGTGGTTTGTCGCCGCTGGCACCATGGTGATCGGCGTGCTGGGGGCCGCCGCGCATTGGGAGATCCGGCGCATCCTGTCGTTCCACATCATCAGCCAGATCGGCTACATGATCGTGGGCATCGCCATCGCCACGCCCTTCGCGCTGGCGGGTGCCGTGCTCTACATCCTGCATCACATCGTGGTGAAGGCGAACCTGTTCCTCGTGGCGGGCGTGATCCGACGTGCGGGCGGCACCTTCTCGCTGGCCGCGCTGGGTGGGCTCTGGCGACGTGACCCGTGGCTTGGGCTGCTGTTCGCCATTCCCGCGCTGTCGCTGGCCGGCGTGCCGCCGCTCTCGGGGTTCTGGGCGAAGTTCTTCGTGGTGAAGTCGGGCTTCGATGCCGGTTGGTATGTGCTCGCGGGCATTGCCCTGGCGACCGGCATCCTTACCCTCTACTCCATGCTGAAGATCTGGCTCGAGGCCTTCTGGAAGGAGCCGCCTGAGGGCACGCCCGAGCTGCCGCCCATCACCGGCGCCACGCGCTGGCTCCTGTTGTCGCCGGTGGCCGCGCTGGGCCTCGTCACGCTCACCATCGGCCTCTGGACCGAGCCCTTCGCCGCCTTCGCCCTGGCCGCGGGCGAGCAGCTGGCCAGCCGCGAGGCCTACATCACCGCCGTGATGGGAGTGATCCGGCCATGAGCAAACCGGCCCCCACCCCGCGCCCCTGGAACATCCTCGCCTGGATCTGGCTGCTGGTGCTGTTCCTGCGCGAGCTCGTGCTTTCCGCGTGGGATGTGATCCGCGCCACGCTGGCGCCCAACATCCGTGCGCGCTCCGGCGTGGTGGCCGTGCCGCTGCGCCTGCGCTCGGCCGCCGGCGTCACGCTGCTGGCCGACATGGTGACCCTGACGCCCGGCACGACCGCGCTGCATATCTCGGAGGACCGCAGCATCCTCTATGTGCACGTCATGGACATTGAGAGCGCGGAGGCCGTCCGCGAGACCATCGCGGACCGGCTGGAGCGGCCGACGATGCGGGTGCTGCGATGAGCTTCCTCACCGTCTCCCTCATCTTCTCGGCCCTCATGGTCGCGGTGGCGGTGGGCCTCACCGGCTGGCGCATGCTGCACGGGCCGGGCATCGCGGACCGCGCGGTGGCCATGGACCTGCTGGGGCTGCTGGCCGTGGCGGCCACGGCGCTGGTGGCGCTGGGCGGCGGCTACCTCGCGCTGCTGGACATAGCGCTCGGCCTTGGCCTGGTGGGCTTCATCGGCGCGGTGGGCGTCGCCACCTTCATCAAGCGCGCTTCCGAACCCCCGGAGGACCAGGATGGCTGAGATCATCGCGGCGCTGCTCCTCCTCTCGGGCGCGGCCATCTCGCTTATCGCGGCCATCGGCGTGGCCCGCCTGCCGGACGCCTTCCTGCGGATGCACGCGGCCACGAAGGCGGGCGTGGTCGGCGCGGGGCTCACGCTGTTGGGGGTGGGCTTCGCCTTCGACACGGGCGAGGCCTGGTTCCGGGTCACCCTCATCGTGGCGTTCCTGCTGGTCACGGTGCCCATCTCGTCGCACGCACTCGGCCGTGCGGCCTATATCGGCGGCGCGCCCATGTGGTCCGGCACGGTGATGGACGACCTGAAGGGTGTGCTGCCGCGCCACGCCATCGACACCGACACGGCGGCGCAGCAGGCCATTGCAATGCCGGTGGGCGCTTCGGGTGCCTCCACCGCCCCGCGCCCCGACCCCGTGGCAGCCGCGGCCCCACGCCGCATGCTGCTGGCGCTGGCCGACGGCCCGGGGGCCGCCGCCGCGTTGCGCGCCGCGCTGGAAGTCGCGGCCGGGCCGCGCACCGAGATCACGCTGCTGAGCCTGCTGTGCACGCCCAGCCTCAACCAGACCGGCCCCATGCCGGTGGGCGGCGCGCACTTCGCCCGCCGCCTGGTGGAGGCGCGCTTCGCCACCGCGCGCGAGGCCGCGGCCTCGCTCGCCACGCAGATGGAAACCCATTGCCAGACCCAGGGTTACCATTTCCGGATGCGCCACGAGGAGGGCGACGCTTCCGCGCTGCTGGCCCACGCCGCCACCCATCACGACCTGACGGTGCTGCCCCGCGGCACCTGGTTCGACCAGGCGCAGGCGCTCGATGCCGGCTACGCGGCACAGCGCTCGGCGCGGGTGGCGCTGCCGGGCCTGCTGCTGACCGCGCCGGATTTCAGCATGCCCGGCGCGCTGCATTTCCTGCACGAGGGCGACCTTGCCTCCAGCGAGGCGCTGAAGCGCTTCCTCGGCCTCGGCTTCCTGGTGCACCTGCCTCTGACCATCACGGGCCTCGATCTCGACGGGGCCGAGGTTGCGCTGGACGAGGCCGTGGCGCTGGCAGCGGCGCGCGAACGCCCGGTGCATCGCGGCCCCGCCCTGCTGCACCCGGACCGGCCGGTGCCGCTGCCCGCCTTCACGGGCGGGGCGCTTGCCATCATCCCCGAACGATCCTCCTCCGGGCGGGAAGCGTGGCGCAGCCTGCGCGAGATGGAGGCCTCGGTTCTCCTCGCCTGATTTCGCGCGGCCGGGCTGGTGGGGCACCCCTGCGTGTCCCCATATGCCCGTGATGCTGCAACGTCTCGCCCGCGCCTGGAACGCACTTCCCATCGCGCTCAGCCTGCCGTTGCTGGCCGGGCTTGCGGCCTTCGCCGCGGCGCTGATCGTGGCGCAGGTGGCGACACGCTCGCTGGAGCGCGAATTCGCGCGCGAGGCGGCGCGGCTGGGGGCAGTCTATCTCGACGGGATTGCCGCCGCGCTGATCGAACCCCTGCGCGCCGGAGACCGCCGCGCCATCGAGGCCACGCTGCTGCGCGCACTGGGCTTCCAAGAGGGCGTGCGGGAGCAGCGTCTCCTGGTGGTGCCGGCGCCGGGCGCCGCCCCCATCGTGGTGGGCGCGCGCGAGGACGCGACCTTTCCGCCCCCCTTCACCCAGGGCCACGACGCCGCCTGGGAGGTCTCGCCCGATGGCCGCACCGCCTGGGCCCAGCGCGTGCTGCTGGTGGAGGGCGCCGCGCCCGCACGCGTGGCCGTGCAGCTGGATTTCGCACGCTCGCTCGAACGGCGGGCGCAGCTTGGCCCGCTGCTGCTCGGGCTGGAGGGCATGATGGCCGCGCTCGCGGGCGCGCTGGTGGCGCTGCTCACGCGCCGCGCCCTGGCCCCCTTGCTGGCCGTGAGTGAGGCGCTGGACCGCGCCGGCGCCGGCGATTTCCGCCCCATCCCCGACGCCGCCCGCCCGCCGCCCGGCACCGAGGCGGCGCGGCTGATCGAGGCGGTGGACCTGATGGCCGCGCGCCTCGCCGAGCGCGAGCGGCTTGCCGCGCGGCTGGCCGAACGCGCCCAGGCGGCCGAGCTTGGCGACCTCGCGGCCACCGTGGCGCATGAGGTCCGCAACCCGCTGGCCGGCATGTTGACGGCGCTGGGCTCTGCCCGCCGCTTCGGCGAGAGCCGCGCCGCGCGCGAGGAGGCGCTGGACCTCGTGGAACGCGGCCTGCGACAGATCCAGCAGGTCGTGCAGGCGACGCTGGAGGCGCATCGCGGCACGCTCGCGCCCCGCCCGCTGGCACGCGAGGACCTGGAGGACGTGATCCGCCTGCTGCGCCCCGAGGCCGAGCGCCGCGGCACCCGCCTCGAACTGCGCGGCGACCTGCCGGTGCCCTTCCCCGCCGACGCCCTGCCGGTGCGGCAGGCGCTGCTGAACCTGTTGCTGAACGCGGTGGCGGCCACCGGGCCGGGCGGCGTCGTCTCGCTGGGTGTGGGGCATGAGCCCGACGGCACGCTGCGCCTCGACGTGGCCGACCAGGGCGGCGGCCTGCCCGAGCCCGCCCTGCGGCAGATCGCCGGCGGGGCGCGCAGCGGGCCGGGCCTCGGGCTTTCGGTGGTGATGGCGCAGCTGGCGCGGCTCGATGGCCGCATCGAGGTGGATTCGCGGCCTGGCGAGGCCACGCGCATCGCCCTGTTCCTCCCGCCCGCGCCGGAGGTGATTCCGGCATGACCGGCCGGGTGGTCATCATCGAGGATGACGAGGTGCTGGGCGCGGCCCTCGTGCAGCGGCTGCGGCTGGAGGGCTTCGAGCCGCGCTGGGCGCGGACGCTGGCCGAGGGCGAGGCGCTGCTGGCCCAGAAGCCGCGCGCGCGCTGCGTGCTTTGCGACATGCGCCTGCCCGACGGCTCGGGCGAGGCGCTGCTGGCGCGCCTGATGCCAAGCCTGGGCGCCGTTCCCGTCATCGCCATGACCGCCTATGGCGGCGTGGAGCAGGCGGTGCGCCTGATGCGCGCCGGCGCCGACGACTATCTGACCAAGCCCTTCGACGTGGAGGTGGTGCTGGCCCGGCTGGCGGCGCTGGCCCCGGCGACGGAGCCGCCGCCGCCCGATGGCCCGGCGGGTTGGCAGTCGCCGCCCATGCGCGCGCTGGCGGGCGATCTCGGCCGGCTTGCCGCGGCTCTGGCGCCGGTGCTGCTGCTGGGCGAGAGCGGCGCGGGCAAGGAGGTGGCGGCGCGGCGCCTGCACGCGCTGGGGCCGCGCGCCGCCGCCCCCTTCGTGGCGCTGAACTGCGCCGCCATCCCGCGCGACCTGCTGGAGAGCGAGGTGTTCGGCCATGAGCGCGGCGCCTTCACCGGCGCGACCGAACGCCGCCCGGGGGCTGCCGAACGCGCCGGCGCCGGCACCCTGCTGCTGGACGAGGTGGCGGAGCTCGAACCCGTCCTGCAGGCCAAGCTGCTGCGCCTGCTGGAGGACCGCCGCTTCCTGCGCGTCGGCGGCACGAAGGAAATCGCGCTGGAGGCGCGCGTCATCGCCGCCACCAATGCCGACCTGGCCGTGCGCGTGGCCGAGGGGCGTTTCCGCGGCGATCTCTACTACCGCATGGCCGTGGTGGAACTGCGGGTGCCGCCGCTGCGCGAACGGCCGGACGATGTGTTGCCGCTCGCGCATTCCATGGTGGCCGAGAGCGCGCGCCAGGCCGGGCGCACCGGCCTGCACCTGACGCCGGAGGCCGAGGCCGCCCTGGCCGCCCATCCCTGGCCCGGCAATGTGCGCGAACTGCGCAACCGCATCGAGCGGGCGGCGTTGCTGGCGCCGGGCGACGCGCTGACGCCGGCGGACCTCTTCCCGGGCAGGACCGAAACTCCCGCCCCACGGACCCTTGCGGAGGCACGCGACGCGGCCGAGCGCGCGCACATCCAGCGCGTCCTGTCGCATTGCGGCGGGCGCATGGCCGACGCGGCGCGCGCCCTGGGAATTTCGCGCACCACGCTGTGGGAGCGCGCGAAGCGCCTTGGCCTCAACCCCCAGCAGGACTGACTTCGCGATGGAAACTGCACCCTGGTTCGCGGCCGGCCTTGTCATGCTGGTGCTCGGCGGAGAATTGCTGGTGCGCGGAGCGGTGCAGATCGCCGGCCGCCTTGGCATCTCGCCGCTGCTGGTGGGGCTGACGGTGGTGGCCTTCGGCACCTCCCTGCCCGAACTGGTGACCAGCGTTCAGGCCTCGCTGGCCGGCTCGCCCGGCATCGCGCTGGGCAACATCGTCGGTTCGAACATCGCGAACGTGCTGCTGATCCTGGGCGTGGCCGCGCTGGTCTGCCCCGTCGCGGTGGGCTCGCGCGCGCTGGCCCGGGATGGTGGCCTGGGCGTCGTGGCCGCCGCGGCGCTGCTGGGCATCGGCCTGTTCTGGACGCTGGACCGGCTGGTGGGCGTGGCGCTCCTGCTGGGCCTGGCCGGCTACATCATCTTCGCCTTCCGCCAGGAAAAGGTGAGTGAGGGCGACCATGGCGCGGCCTACGACAAGGCGCAGGCCTTCGCCGGGGCACATCCGCCGGCGCTTGCCCTTGCGCGGCCCACCGGTGGGCCGCTGGCCTCGGTGCTGTTCCTGGGCGCGGGGCTGGGCCTCATCGTCACCGGGGGCGGGCTGTTGGTGGATGCTGCCGTGACGCTGGCGCGCGCGCTGGAGGTCTCGGAGGAGGTGATCGGGCTGACCATCATCGCCGTCGGCACCTCCCTGCCGGAACTGGTCACCTCGGTGGTCGCTGCGGCGCGGCGCCAGGCGGAGGTGGCGCTGGGCAATGTCCTGGGGTCGAACATCTGCAACATCCTGGGCATTGCCGGCGCCACGGCGGTGATCGCGCCGACCGAAATCCCTGCCGGCATCGTGGGCTTCGACGCCCCGATCATGCTGGCGGCCGCCTTCCTGCTGATGGTGGTGGCGCGCACCGGCTGGCGGGTAGGGCGGCGCGAGGGCGGGCTGTTGCTGGCCTGCTACGCGGCGTATGTCTGGAGTGCCTGGCCTGCCTGAACGGGCCTTCCTGGAGGACGCCTGTTGGGGCGCACGCTGGCCCATCCCGCCCGCATCATCCCGCTGGGATTCCTGGCGGCGATCCTGCTCGGCACCGCCCTGCTGATGCTGCCCGCCGCGCGGGCAGAGCCGGGCCATGCGCCCTTTATCACGGCGTTGTTCACCGCCACATCGGCCGTCACCATCACCGGCCTCGGCGTGGTGGATACCGCGACCTACTGGACCGGCTTCGGCCGCACCGTGATTCTGTTGCTGGTGCAGGTGGGCGGGTTCGGCATCATGAGCGGGGCCACCCTGCTCGGGCTGCTGGTGGCGCGGCGGCTCAGCCTCAGCACGCGCCTGGTGGCGCAGCACGAGACGCGCAGCCTGGGGCTGGGCGATGTGAAGCAGGTGCTGCGGCTGGTGCTGGGCGTCATGCTGGTGGTGCAAGGCGCCACCATGGTCCTCCTCGTGCTGCGGCTGCGCCTGGGCTACGGGATGGCGTGGGATGATGCCGCGTGGCATGGGTTGTTCCACGCCGTCTGCGCCTTCAACAATGCGGGCTTCTCCACCTTCTCCGACAGCATGGTGGGCTTCGCGCGGGACCCGCTGGTGCTGGGGCCGGTGGGCGCCGCGGTCTTCCTCGGCGCGCTGGGCTTTCCCGTCTTCGCGGATCTGCTGCGCGACCCCTGGCGCCCCGCGCGCTGGTCGCTGCACGCGAAACTGACCCTGGTCGGCACCGGTATCTTGTTCGGCGCCGGCTTCCTGGCGGTGCTGGCCTATGAATGGGACAATGCCGCCACGCTGGGCACGCTGGAACCGCTGCACCGCGTGGTGAACGCGGCCTTCCACTCCGCCATGCTGCGCTCGGGCGGGCTGAACAGTGTGGATGTGGGCGCCATGCAGGACGAGACGCTGACCGTCAGCTACGCGCTGATGCTGGCCGGCGGCGGCAGCGCCAGCACCGGCGGCGGCGTGCGCGTCACGACCGTCGTGGTGCTGGCGTTGGTGGTCTGGGCGGTGGCGCGCGGTGAGCCCGATGCCAACGCCTTCGGCCGCCGCGTGCCGATGGAGACGCAGCGCCAGGCGCTGGCCGTGGTGATGCTGGCGCTGGGGCTGTGCGCCGCGGGCTCGCTGCTGCTGCAAAGCCTGACCGACTTTCCCCTGCGCGACGTGATGTTCGAGGTGATCTCAGCCACCGCCACGGTGGGGCTTTCCACCGGCATCACGCCCGAGCTTCCGCCCAGCGCCCAGGCGGTGCTGGTGGTGCTGATGTTCACCGGCCGCGTCGGCACCATCACGGTGGTCACGGCCCTGGCCTTGCAGCGCAGCCTGAACCCCTATCGCTATCCAGAGGAGCGCCCGATCGTTGGCTAGGACCACCCTGCACGGCGAGATCGTCGTCATCGGCCTGGGGCGCTTCGGCGGCGCCGTGGCCACCGAACTGGTCAAGCTCGGCCATGACGTGCTGGGCGTGGACGAGAACGCCGAGATCGTCCAGGCCTGGGCCGACCGGCTGACCCATGTGGTCCAGGCCGACTGCACCGGCAGCGAGACGCTGCGGCGCCTGGGCATCGCGGATTTCGGCCACGCCGTGGTCGCCATCGGCACTGACCTCGAGGCCAGCGTGCTGACCGTGCTCGCCCTCAGCGAACTGGGCGTGCCGGACATCTGGGCCAAGGCGCTCGGCCCCAAGCATGGCCGCATCCTGGAGCGCACGGGCGCGCATCACGTGGTCTATCCCGAGGCCGACATGGGCGAGCGCGTGGCGCACCTCGTGGTTGGCGGCAAGATGATGGACTTCATCGAGTTCGACGACGGCTTCGCCATCGGCAAGACCCGCGCCCCGCCCGAGGCCATCGGCAAGACGCTCACCGAATGCGCGCTGCGCCGCAAGCACGGCGTGACGGTGGTCGGCGTGAAGCGCCGGGGCGAGGAATTCACCAACGCCACGCCCGAGACGCTGATCCAGGCGGGCGACCTGCTCATCGTCTCCGGGCCCACCGAAAAGGTCGAGGCCTTCGCCCACATCACCTGACTTGTCCGGCGCCGCGCGCCGCCACATCCTGCCCAGGCTGCCAGGAGACGAAGCCATGTTCACCCGCCGATGCGCCCTGGGCGCAGGCCTTGCATCGCTTGCCCTGCCCGCCGCCGCGCAGGGCAGCTTCCCCGAGCGGCCGCTGCGCTGGATCGTGGGCTACCCGCCGGGCGGGCCTTCAGACGCCTTCGCCCGGCTGATCGGCGCGCAGATGGCCCCCCGCCTCGGGCAGAACGTGTTGGTGGAGAACCGGGTGGGCGGCGGCGCCGTGCTGGCCAGCGAGACCGCGGCGCGAGCGCCCGCCGATGGCTACACCTGGCTGCACGTGGACAACGGCATCCTGGTCTACAATCCGGTGCTCTACGCCCGCCTGCCCTACAACCCCGACACGGCCTTCACCGGCGTGGGCTTCATCGGCCGCTTCCCGCTCTACATGGTGGTGCGGCGCGAGGGCGGGCCGGCCAGCTTCGCGGAATTCTTCGCCGCGGCCCGCACCCGCGCGCCCACATATGGCACGCCGGCCGTCGCCTCGCCGCACCACCTCGCGATGGAGATGGTCCGCCGGCGCACCGGGCTGGAGGCGACCCATGTGCCCTATCGCGGCGGGCCCTCCGCCATGCAGGACCTGATGGGCGGAAATGTGGACTGCGTGATGATCGATACCGCCACCGGCCTGCCCTTCATCCGCGATGGGCGGGTGCGGGCGCTGGCGGTGCTCAGCGAGGCGCGCAGCCCGCAGGCGCCCGACGTGCCCACCCTGCGCGAGCTGGGCCACCCTGATGCGGTGGCCTTCGGCTGGCAGGGCATGAGCGTGCCCGCCGCCACGCCCGCGCCCATCATCCTGCGCCTGTCGCGGGACATGATCGCGGCCATCCAGGCGCCCGCCATCACGCAGCGGATGCAGGATCTGGGCATCCAGTACCAGCCCTGGAGCCCGGCCGAGTTCAACGCCTTCGTGTCGGCGGAGAACGCCATGTGGCGCCCGCTGATCCGTGAACTCGGGATCCGGCTGGATTCATGAGCGTGCGCTGGGTGGTCTTCGACGTGGGCGGCGTGCTGGTGGACGAGGCGCGTGTCTGGCGCGGCTGGGCGGAGCTCGTGGGGTTGTCCGAGCCGGCCTTTCGCGCGGCCCTGGCGGCCGGCATCCGCGCCGGCAAGGGCATCGGCGGCACGGTGCGGGAACTGGCTCCGGGCCTCGATATCCGCGCCCATCGGCAGGTGCTGGCGGAGCTGGAAATCCCCCGGGAGGAGGACCTCTACCCCGATGTGCGGCAGGCGCTGGCGGAGCTGGCCGGGGCAGGGTTCCGCATCGGCATCGCGGGCAACCAGCCGCATGGTGTCGCCGAGGCGCTGGCGGCGCTGGATCTCGGCGCACACTTCATCGCCACCTCCGCGCAGTGGGGCGTTTCGAAGCCCGATCCGGGTTTTTTCGCCCGCGTGCTGGAAGCGACCCAGGCGCCTCCCGGGCGCATCGCCTATGTCGGCGACCGGCTGGACAATGACGTGGCCCCGGCGCGCGCCGCCGGCATGCGGCCGCTCTTCCTGCCGCGCGGCCCTTGGGGCGAGGCGCATGACGAAACGCCCCATGTGGCGGAGCGCGTGGAAAGCCTGCTGGGAATCCGGGCGACCTTGGGCTGAGGCGCCCGGAATACGGGCAAGATCAGGCTTGCAAGCCGCCACGCGGCGCGGCATCCCTGCTGTTGAAACCCGCGCCGGGGGCAACATGTCCGGTGCCCATCTTGCACGGAGGCTGATGATGCGGACTCGCTACAGGATCGAACGGCGCGCGCTGCTTTCCGGCGGGGCGGCATTGGGGCTGGCGGCGGTGCCCGGCGCCCGCGTGGCCGTGGCGCAGCCGCTGGACCGCGTGGTGTTCCAGACCGACTGGCGCGCCCAGGCCGAGCATGGCGGCTTCTACAAGGCGGTGGCCGACGGCATCTATCGCCGGCACGGCATCGAGTGCGAAATCCGCATGGGCGGGCCGCAGCAGAACCCGGCGCAGCTGCTGGTGGCGGGCCGGGTGGACGCCATCATGGGCAACGGGTTCCAGGCGCTGAACTTCGTGCGCGAGAACATCCCGTTCCTCTGCGTCGGCGCCATCTTCCAGAAGGATCCGCAGATCCTGATGACGCATGAGGGCAACGGCATCAACAGCTTCGAGGACATGCGCGGCAAGCCCATTCTGGTGGGTGCGTCCGGGCGCGTGACGTACTGGCCCTTCCTCAAGGCCCGCTTCGGCTTCACCGACGACCAGATCCGCCCATACACCTTCAACATCCAGCCCTTCCTGGCCGACCGCATGGCCATCCAGCAGGGCTTCCTCAGCTCCGAGCCGTTCAGCGCCATCCAGGCGGGCGCGCGGCCGCGCGTGTTCCTGATCGCCGATGCGGGCTACCAGAACTACAACAACACCGTGCTGGTCGGCCGCCGCATGATGGAGCAGCGCGGCGAGGTGCTGCAGCGCTTCATGAACGCGACCATCGAGGGCTGGGTGGGCTACATGGCCGGGCGCGACAATGCCGCCGCCGATGCGGCCATCATCCGCGACAACCCGGAGATGAACGCCGAGCGCATCGCCTATGCCATCCGCGTCATGAACGAGATGGGCATCGTGGCCAGCGGCGACGCGGCGCAACTCGGCATCGGCGCCATGACCGATGCGCGCTGGGAGAGCTTTTATCAGTCGGGGCGTGATGCGGGGCTTTATCCGGCGGGTATGGACTTCAAGGGCGCCTATGATCTGCGCTTCGTGAACAAGCGGGTGGGGCTGACCTGAGCGCGTCTCCCCTCGTCTCGTTGAAGGGCGTCGCCAAGCGCTACGGCACGGGGACGCTCGCCGTGCAGGATGTGGACATGGACCTGGCGCGCGGGGATTTCCTCGCGCTGCTGGGGCCCTCGGGCTGCGGCAAATCCACCCTGCTGCGCATGATCGCGGGGCTGATCCCGGCCAGTGCGGGCGAGATCAGCTTTCCCGCCGATGGCTCGGCGCGCCAGGGCATCGGCTTCGTCTTCCAGGAACCCACGCTGATGCCCTGGGCCACCGCCGCGCGGAACGTCGCGCTGCCGCTGGAACTGGCCGGGATGCCGCGGCGCGAGGCGCACGCGCGCGCGGTGGAGATGCTGGCGCGGGTGGAACTGTCGGGCTTCGAGGACGCCTACCCGCGTGCGCTCTCGGGTGGCATGAAGATGCGCGTCTCCATCGCGCGCGCGCTGGTCACGAAGCCGCGCCTGCTGCTCATGGATGAGCCCTTCGCCGCGCTGGACGAGATCACCCGCTTCCGCCTGAACAACGACCTGCTGAACCTCTGGCGGGATGAGCGCTTCACCGTGGTCTTCGTCACCCATTCGGTGTTCGAGAGCGTCTTCCTGGCCGAGCGCATCATCGTCATGGCCCCGCGCCCTGGCCGCGTGGTGCAGGAGTTGCGCGTGCCGGCCATTGACCGCGACGCGCCGGAATTCCGCACCTCCGCCAGCTATGCCGCGCATTGCCGGGAGGTGAGCCACGCGCTCGCCGCCGCCATGGAAGCCGCTTGATGGGGGGCGGGCAGGCTTTGCGCTGGCTGGCGCCTGGCGTGCTGGGCTTCCTGGCGCTGGCCGCCTGGGAATGGGCGGTCTGGGTGAACGAGATCCCGCACTACATCCTGCCCGGCCCCATCCAGATTGGGCAGACGCTGGTGCGCGACTGGGATTCGCTCTCGGTCTCGCTGCTGGTGACGGTGCAGATCACCTTCGCCGCGCTGTTCGTGGCGGCCTCGCTCGGGCTGCTGCTGGCCATCTTGTTCACGCAGTCGCGCGTGATCGAACTCAGCCTGTTCCCTTACGCGGTGGTGCTGCAGGTGACGCCCATCGTCGCCATCGCGCCGCTCATCATCATCTGGGTGGATGATGTGCGGGTGGCGCTGCTCATCTGCGCCTGGATCGTGGCGTTCTTTCCCATCTTGTCGAACACCACGGTGGGGCTGAACAGCACGGACCGCAATTTGCTGGACCTGTTCCGGCTCTATGGCGCCTCGCGCTGGCAGGTGCTGTGGCGGCTGAAGCTGCCCTCGGCCATGCCGTATTTCCTGGCGGGGCTTCGGATTTCGGGCGGGCTGGCCCTGATCGGTGCCATCGTGGCGGAATTCGTGGCGGGCACGGGCGGCACGGCCTCGGGCCTCGCGTATCGCATCCTGGAGTCCGGCTACCAGTTGCAGATCCCGCGCATGTTCGCGGCACTGTTCCTGGTCTCCGCAACCGGCATCGCGATCTTCATGGCGATGGCGCTGCTGTCGCACCTTATCCTCCGGCGCTGGCACGAGAGCGCCGATACAGGCGAACACCGATGATGCATGAACTGCGCGGCGCGCTGGCCCAGGCCGGCGCGCGCTACTGGCTGCGCGATGCGCGCGTGCCGGCTTCGCTGGTGGAGGGCGCGCCCGGTGCCCCCGATGCGCAGGACCTGCTTCGGCTGGACGTGCGTGTGGAGGATGGGCGCATCGCGGCCGTGGCCCCCATCGGCACCGCGCCGGATGGCGTGTCGCTTGATGGCGGCCAGCTCTGGCCTGGCCTGGTGGACGCCCACACCCATCTCGACAAGGGCCATATCTGGCCGCGCCGCCCCAACCCCACCGGCGACTTCGCCGGCGCCATCGAAAGCGTGATGGCCGACCGCGATGCCGCCTGGACCGCCGCCGACATCACCGCGCGCGCCGAGTTCGGCCTCCGCTGCGCCCACGCGCACGGCACCGTCGCCATCCGCACGCATCTTGACAGCTACATGCCCCATGCCCCCATCGCCTGGGAGGTGTTCCGCCGGCTGCGCGAGGAATGGGCGGGCCGCATCACCTTGCAGATGTCGTCCATCTGCCCGCTCGACCGCTTCGCCGGGCCGGAGGGCGAGGAACTGGCCAACATCGTCGCCGCCTCCGGCGGCGTGCTCGGCATGGTGACGCGGTTGACCGGCGGCGTGCATGACGACCTGCCGGCCGACTTCCAGCCCATGCTGGACCACTTCTTCGCGCTGGCCGAGGCGCGCGGCCTCGACCTCGACCTGCATGTGGACGAGAGCGGCGAGAGCGGCGCGCGCGCCCTGCGCGAGATCGCGGCCACGGCCCTGCGCCGCGGCTTCAAGGGGCGCATCCAGTGCGGGCATTGCTGCTCGCTCTCCGTCCAGCCCGAGGACTACGCGCGCGAGACCATCGCCCGCGTGGCGGAGGCCGGCCTCGACATCGTCGTGCTGCCCATGTGCAACATGTACCTGCAGGACCGCGTGGCCGGCCGCACGCCGCGCTGGCGCGGTGTCACCCTGGTGCATGAGATGCGCGCAGCGGGCATCAACGTCTCGGTCGCGTCGGACAACACGCGCGACCCGTTCCATGCCTATGGCGACCTGGACATGGTGGAGGTGATGCGCGAGGCAACGCGCATCCTGCACCTCGACCACCCGCCCACGGGCTGGGCGGCGGCGGCCGGCGCCAACCCGGCGCGCGCCATGGGGATCGAGGCAGGCGTGATCCGCGTGGGGGCCGTGGCCGACCTCATCGCCTTCCGCGCGCGCGGCCTGACCGAATGGATGAGCCGCCCGCAATCCGACCGCATCGTGCTGCGCGTCGGAAAGCTGCTGGACGCCAGCCCGCCCGACCACCGGGAACTGGACGCGGCGCTCGGCCTACCAGGCTGACAGCCGCGCCTTCACGCGGGCCAGGAAGCGCGCGCGGTCCGGCGCGCCGCGCGTGTCCATGCGGGTGAGGTACAGCCAGTCCAAGGGGCACCCCTTCGCGCAGAGCCGCCTTATGCCGCCGCCGATCACACGCCGGTCCGGCCAGAACAGGAACCACAGCAGCCACAGCGGCGAGCCATAGGTCGTCACCACGCCCATGCGCCGGATGTTGGTCAGCGCGGGCTGGATGGCGCCGTTGCTGAAGGTGAAGGTGACGCCCGGCACCCAGACGCGGTCGAACCAGCCCTTGAGCATGGCGGGCATGCCATACCACCAGGTGGGATAGACCAGCAGCAGGGCCTCGGCGCGCCGCAACTGCGTGATCTCCTGATCGATGCCGGCCTGGTTCGCGGCCTCGTCATTGTAGACGCCGCGTTCCTCGGCGCTCAGCACGGGATCGAAGCCCTCGGCGTAGAGGTCGCGCAGTTCGACCTCGTGCCCCTTCGCGCGCAGGCTTGCCAGGGCGGTGTCGCGCAGGGCCGCGCAGAAGCTGTCGGCGCGGGGGTGGCAATAGACCATCAGGACGCGCATCAGTCCGCGACGTCCTCGGCATCCGCGGTGGGGAAGAGATAGACCTTGCCGGGGCGGTCCGGCGTCCAGTCGGGGTCCTCCCAGGCCAGCATCTTGCCGGGGTTGAGCAGGCCGAGCGGATCGGCCTCGCGCTTGAAGGCCAGTTGCGCGGCGTCCACTTGCTTCATCCCGCCTTCCTCCAGGGTGAAGGCGTGCGGGTTGAAGATGGGCGCGCCGGCATCCTCGTGGATGCGGATGATCTCATTCAGGCGCTCCTCGGTGGTGAAGCGCACCAGTTGCAGGCCGAAGCAGCAGACGCGTCCGCCGAGGCGCACATATTCGAGGTGGATGGGCACCTCGTCGCAGAATTCGCGCTCCATGCGCGCGATCAGCGCCAGGTGGTCCGGCGCGGGGAACAGCGTCTGCAGATAGGTGATGGAGCGATCCACCTTCAGCGCCTGCAGGGTCGTGTGGTTCCAGGTGAATTCATAGGCGGGAACGGGCGCGTCCTCGGTGCGGCATCGCGCCACCTCGCGGCCGCGATGCCGGGCCAGCACGGGCGCCGCGGCGTCGAGATAGGGCGGCGCGACCATGGCCAGCACCACCGCCTCGCGCTCCGCCAGGGTTGGAAAACCCTTGAAGTAGTGCTGCGCGATGGGGGCGGCCAGCACGCAGACCAGCTTCTTCACCACGCCATCCATGCTGGCCAGCGCATCGCCGAAGCGGGCGGCGTCCATCAGCGTGGGGAAGGCCAGCGTCAGGTCCAGCCAGCCCTCGGCGGGGGCCAGCGGCATTTCCACCTCGGTGATGATGCCGGTGGTGCCATAGGCGTGGTTGGCGAGGTCGAGCTCCGCGCCGCGCAGTTCCAGGACGCGGGGTTGCGCTTCCATCGTCACCACGCGCAGGCCCAGCACATTGCCCGGCTCGCGCAGGATGCCCCAGGTGCAGGAACCGATGCCGGAGGAACCGCCGCCGATGAAGCCGCCGATGGTGGCCGTGCGCTTGGTGGAGGGATGGAAGCGCAGCTCGCCGCCGACCGCCGCACGGGTGTGGCGGTCCATGTCGATGATCTTCGCGCCGGCCTGCGCGCGGACGACGCCAGGCTTCGCCCAGAGCACCGCGTCCATGGCCGACATGTCCAGCACCACGCCGCCCAGCAGCGGCATCGCCTGGCCGTAATTGCCGGTGCCCGCGCCGCGCGTGGTGACGGGGATCCGCCGCGCATGGCATTCGGCCAGGACGCGCACCACCTCGGCCTCGTCGCGCGGCACCGCCACCACATCGGCGCGCGCGCCGTTCAGCTGGCGTTTCAGCACGGGGCTGTACCAGAAGAAGTCGCGGCTCTTCTGCCGGACCAGGGCGGGGTCGGTGATCCAGTCCAGATCGGGCAGGGCGGCCATCAGGCCCACGATGTCATGGCGGATCATGGTTGTCCTTGCGGCGTGTTGCCGAGCCAGGCGGCGATGTCGAAGCGGCGCACCTCGTCCAGCAGCGCGGCCAGCTTCGTGGCGGTGAAGTCCAGGATGGCGGCGCCGGTGGCGGCCGTTGCGGCGGAGGCGTCGCCCACTGCGCCGGAGGGGTGCAGGTCCTGCGCCTGCCAGGCGATGCTGGCCCCGCTGCCGGGTACCAGGTGCGGCGCCGCGTTCGCCGCACCGGCCCAGGCCGAGCGGAAGTCGCGCGCCTGCTCCATCCGCACCAAGTCGGGCGCCAGGGCCAGCATCAGGCTGGTCTCCACCAGTCCGCCATGGATGCCGTACCGGTCTTCCTCGGGCGGGACCAGGCCGGGCGGGTTGCCCACACGGCCGGGGTTGGCGGCGACGGTGAACAGCCCCGCCTGGATGCGCAGGCGGCGCGCCAGGATCTCCATGATCTGCTGGTTGCCGCCATGGGTGTTCAGCAGCACCAGGCGCCGCACCCCGGCGCGCGCCACGCACATCCCGATCTCGGTCCACAGCGCCAGCAGCGTCTCGGGCGAACCGGTCAGCGTGCCCGGGAACC
>JBHYDO010000019.1:0-27670 GCA_051860645.1 Roseococcus sp. | reverse complement strand
CAGCGCATGGACGCGGCTGCCATCGGCGAAGCGGCCCGTGGCCTTGTCGCCGATGATGGAACCCTCTTCCCAGCTGTCCCAATGGCCCATGACGACTTCGACGAATTCATCCGCCCGGTCGTAGCGAAGGTCATGCTCCAGGTGCTCGGCGCGGCCGAAGTTGGCGGCCTCGGAGTCGTTCAGCGAGGTGACGATGTTCCAGGCCGCGCGGCCCTCGGTCATCAGGTCCAGCGTCGCGAACAGCCGCGCCACGTGGAAGGGCTCGTAGTAGGTGGTGGAGTAGGTGGCACCCAGGCCGAGATGCTTCGTGGCGCCGGCGATGGAAACCAGGATGGTGGCCGGGTCCATCTTCACCACGCGGATGCCGTTCTCCACCGCCTCGCGGTGGTCGTGGCCATAGATGTCGGGCATGGCCAGGCGGTCGTCGAAGAAGGCCAGGTGGAACTTGCCCTCCTCCAGCACGCGGCCGATGCGCTGGAAATAGGCCGGCGTGAGGAAGTCCATCGGGTTGGCCGGGTGCCGCCAGGAGCCCGGGGCGATGGAGCAGTTCTGGGCCTGCAGGAAGCCCACCATGGTCATGCGTCGCCCGCCGGATGTGGCCATTGCCGATATACCTCGTTTCCTCTGGTCCGAACCTAGGCGGGCCGGCGGGGGCGCGTCCAGCAGTTTTGCGCAAACGTTCGCACAAATTTTTTGCCGACTTCAGGCTGCCATTTTGGCGAGAAACCGGCCTAATCTGCGCCGACGCTTGCGCGACCCACATGCCCCGTTGAGGCCGCCCGCGGAGGAACCTCGCCCGCAATGGATGACAGCAGCGACCATGCCGGCCCCCGCGTCACCATCGTGACGCTGTCGCGCCGCGCCGGCGTCTCGCCCTCCACCGTCTCGCGCGCGCTGCGGGGCGATCCGCGCATTTCCAAATCCGTCAGGCGCAGCATCACGGCACTGGCCGCTGCTGAGGGATACCTGCCCAACGCCGTGGCGCGCGGCCTCGCCTCCGGGCGCAGCGGGTTGATCGGACTGGCTCTGGGCCCCACCGAGAACCCGCTCTATGCACGGCTTCTGCAACTGGCCGTGCAGGAGGCCGCGGGGCGCGGCCTGCGCTTCCTGGTCATGCATGCGGGCGAGGGCGCGGTGGACGAGGAGACCGCCGCCACCATCCTGGGCTATCAGCTCGATGGCTGCCTGATCACCTCGGCCGACCTCTCCTCGCGCGCGGCGGAAATCTGCGCGCGGCAGCGCGTGCCGGTGGTGATGGTGAATCGCGTGGCGCGGCTGCACGCCAGCGCCGTCACCTGCGACAATCGCGGCGGCGCGCGCGCCATGGCGAAGTTCCTGCTGGAGGGCGGGCACCGGCGCATCGCGGTGGTGCATGTGGGGGGGCGAAGCTCACCGGGGCTGGAGCGCGAGCGGGGCTTCCTCGAAGCGTTGGCCGAGGCGGGCCAGGCCGCGCTGCTGCGCGAGGAGGCGGTGTCCACCTACGAGGCCGGCTTCGCGGCGGGGCAGCGCATCGCCGCCGGCGCCGAGCGCCCGGACGCAGTCTTCGCCGTCAGCGATATCATCGCCATGGGGGTGATGGACGCGCTGCGCGCGGCGGGGCTGCGCGTGCCGGAGGATGTCTCCGTCACCGGCTTCGACGACATCGCCGACGCCGCGCGGCCCGCCTATTCCCTCACCACGGCGGCGCAGCCGCTGGCGGCGATGGTGACGCGCGCGCTGGACCTGCTGGAGGCGCGCATCACCGACCCGCAGGCGCCGGACGAGACGGTGACGCTCTCCACGCGGCTGGTGGTGCGGGGGTCGGCCCGGGAGGCTTGAGGGGCCGGGCAGATTCACGCCACGGCGAGAGCGCCGTGGCGATCTGGCCAGGCTACCCCTCCGCCGCCAGCGCCGCCGCCACGCGGCGCGAGAAGGCGGCCGGGTCGCGCGGGGTGTCGCCATCCTGCACGCGCGCCAGGTCCAGCAGCAGGCCGGCCATTTCCGCCACGTCCTCGCCAGCTGCCGCGCGTTGCGCCAGGCGCCGCACCACGGCGTGGCGGGGGTTGAGGCGCAGCACGGCCCGGTCCGGGCCGAACGCACGGCCGGCGCGGCGCATCATGCGCTGCATCTGCAGGTCGGGCGCGCCGGGCTGGGCGGCGAGCGCCACGGCGCTGTCCACCAACTGCGTCGTTTCCTCGACGCCCGAGACCTCCTCCTTCAGCGCCTCGCGCAGCAGGGGCAGCAGGGTGGTCACGTCGGCGGCCTCGCCCTGCGGCTCGCCTGCGGGCGGCAGCTTCGACAGGTCCACCGCGCCTTGCGTGATGCTGCGCAGCGCCTTGCCCTCGAAGCTGGGCAGGCGCTCGGGCCAGAAGGCGTCGATGGGGTCCCACAGCAGCAGCACCTCAACCCCGCGCGCGGAAAAGCCCTCCAGCTGCGGTGACTTCGCCAGCGCCGCCGCGTCGTCGCCCACGAGGAAATAGATCTCCTCCTGGCCTTCCTTCATGCGCGCCACATAGTCCGCCAGCGAGGTCCAGCCCTCCACCGACGAGGAGCGGAAGCGCAGCAGCCCCGCCACCTCCGTGCGATGCTCGGCATCCTCCCACACGCCTTCCTTCAGCGTGGCGCCGAAGTTCTCCCAGAAGCCGGCATAGCCCTCGGCGTCCTTGGCGCGCGTCTTCAGCTCCGACAGCACGCGCGCGGTGACGGCGCGGCGGATGCGCGCCAGCACGGGCGTGGATTGCAGCATCTCGCGCGAGACGTTCAGCGGCAGATCCTCGGTGTCCACCACGCCGGTGACGAAGCGCAGCCAGGGCGGCAGCAGCGCCGCGTCATCGGTGATGAACATCCGCCGCACATGCAGGCGCAGCTTGCTCTCGCGGCTGTCCTCCACGGCCTGGAAGGGCTTCATGCCGGGGATGAACAGCAGCGCCGTGAATTCCAGCGTGCCCTCGGCGCGCCAGTGCAGCGTGGCCCAGGGCGTGTCGAACACATGGCCGAGGTGGCGGTGGAACTCGGCGTAAGCCTCCTCCGTGATTTCGGACTTGGGCTTGCGCCACAGCGCGGTGCCCTCGTTGGCCGGCTCGTCCTTGCCATCCTGCGCGACAGTGATGGACAGGGTGATGTGATCGGCCCATTTGCGGATGATGGTCTGCAGCCGGATGGGCTCCAGGAATTCCTCCGCATCGGGCTTCATGTGCAGCACGATGTCGGTGCCCGCCTCCTCACGTGCGGCGGGCGAGAGGGTGTATTCGCCGCGGCCGTCCGAGACCCAGGCCCAGGCCTCGTCCGTGCCGGCGCGGCGGGACGTCACCTCCACGCGCTCGGCCACCATGAAGGCCGAGTAAAAGCCCACGCCGAACTGGCCGATGAGGCTCGGCTTGTCGGCCCCTTGGCTCTCCGCCAGCGAACGCGCGAAGGCCAGCGTGCCCGACCGCGCGATGGTGCCCAAATGCTGCGTCAGCTCAGCCTTGGACATGCCGATGCCGTTGTCGGTGATGGTGAGCGTGCGAGCGTCCTTGTCGGGGAGGATGCGCACCCGCGCCTCGCCGGGCAGCGAGAGGTTGGGCTGGGTCAGCGCCTCGAAGCGCCGCCGGTCCACCGCGTCGGCGGCGTTGGCGACGAGTTCGCGCAGGAAGATTTCGCGCTCGGAGTAGAGGGCGTGGACCACCAGGTCCAGCAGGCGCCCCACTTCGGCGCCGAAGGCATGCCGCTCCACGGATTCGGTCATGATGTGTTCCCTGGGCTGAAGGTTGTGGTCTGGGCGGCGGCGATATGCGGCAGGGGGGCCGTCATTTCAAGTTGTCGGCACAGTGTGGTGGCGCAACACCTGAAGGTTGCGGCATCTTGGCCGCCAACGTCCAAGGATTGCGCCCATGTCCGCCAGCTCCCCGCCAGCCAGCCAGGATTCCGCCTTCGAGACCGCCGAAGGCCGCGACATCACCATCCGTTTCGAGACGGCGCGCTGCATCCATGCGCGGTTCTGTGTGCTGCAGCAGCCCGGCGTGTTCAAGGCCAATGTCGTCGGCGCCTGGATCGTGCCGGATGACGCCACCTCCACCGAGGGCCTGGCGATGGTGGCGCAGAATTGCCCCTCCGGCGCCATCCGCTACACGCGCCGCGATGGCGGGCCGGAGGAGGCACCGCCGCCGGTCAACCTCGTGCAGATCCGGGAGAACGGGCCGCTCGCCATCCGCGCCGAGATCCAGCTGAATGGCGAGGCCATCGGCTACCGCGCCACGCTGTGCCGCTGCGGCGCCTCGCAGAACAAGCCCTTCTGCGATGGCTCGCACAAGGCGGCCGGCTTCGCCGCGACGGGCGAACCCGAGACGGGCGACACCACCGCGCTGGCCGTGCGCGATGGCGTGCTGACGGTGGAGCCCGAGACCAACGGGCCGCTGGTGGTGACGGGCAATATCGAGGTGGTCAGCGGCACCGGCCGCACCGTGGCGAAGGCGGAGCAGGCCTATTTCTGCCGCTGCGGCCATTCGGCGAACAAGCCCTTCTGCGATGGCTCGCACGCGCGGGTGGGCTTCATCGCGCCGTGACAACGAGCCCCGCCAGGAAGCGCCGCACCGCCGCCGCAATGGCGGGCGTCGCGTCCTCCGGGGTGGGCAGGTGATAGATGAAGCGGCGGATACCGATGTAGACGATGCCGCCATGGAGGTTCCACATGTCCTCCATGCTCGGCTCCGCCTGGCCGGTGCCGGCGGCTATCTCGTCGCGCAGCGGGGCCAGCAGGCGCTCGGCGACGTGGTCGAGGTAGCGGCGGTTCAACGCATCGCCCGCGAGGCCCGCCCACATGAAGATTCGCATCCATTCATAGGTGAAGATGGCGCCCGTGTACTGGCCGTAGAAGGCGCAGAGCCGCGCCTCGATGGGCGTCGTTCGGTCCTGGATGGCGTCTAGCCAGCGCGCGTCCAGCCGGCCGAGATAGACCCGGGCGAAGACGGCCTCGGTCAGTTCCGCCTTGCTGCCGAAATACTGGTAGAGCAGCGCCTGGGTCACGCCCGCGCGCCGCGCCAGGTCACGCGTGGGGCCGCTGAATCCGACCTCGGCGAAATAGGCCACGGCGGCGTCCAGGATCTGCTCGCGCCGCGCCTCGGGGTCGAGGCGGCGGCGGGGTGATGGCGCCAAATGGGGGGTCGGTGGCGGTCCGTCCAAGCTGTGTGTCCTCTCCCTTGACATCATGCTGCGCGCCGCTGATCAATTGATCAACAAGCGGCGCGGCCTGGACGAGGTTGCGCGGGGAGCAGCGTTCATGAAATGGCCCGCTTTGGGGTATTTGCGCGCGACGAGCCTCGATGCACTGTGGCGCGCGCAGGCCGAGCACGGCACGGCCGCGCAAATCCTGGCGGGCGGGCAGACACTGCTGGCCACGCTGGCCTTCCGGCTTTCCGACCCCGGCGTGCTGATCGACATCACCCGCATTCCTGAACTGCGCGGCGTCTCCGTCGCGGGCGGCGTGCTGCGCATCGGCGCGCTGACCTGCCATGTGGAGCTGGGGCGGGATGCGCTGGTGGCCGCCCATGCGCCGCTGCTGGCCCAGGCCGTGCCGCACATCGCGCACCCCGCCATCCGCAACCGTGGCACCATCGGCGGCAGCCTCGCCTTTGCCGACCCGGCGGCCGAGCTGCCCGCCTGCGTGGTGGCGCTGGACGCGACGCTTGTGCTGGCGCGCGAGGGCGGCGAACGGCGCGTGAAGGCCGGCGCCTTCTTCACCGGGCTGCTGACCACGGCGCTGGAACCCGGCGAGATCATCGCCGCCGTGGAAGTTCCCGTCGCCACCCCGTCGCAGCGCGCGGTCATTCTCGAAGTGGCGCGGCGCAGCGGCGACTACGCCATGGCCGGGCTGGCGGCCGTGCTGGAACTCGGCGCCGATGGCCGCATCGCCACGCCACGCCTGACCTATTTCGGCGTGGGCGACGGGCCGGTGCTGGCCGCGCGCGCCAATGCCGCGCTGGAAGGCCGCGTGCTGGACGCCGCTGCCATCGCCGCCGCGCAGCAGGCGCTGGACGCCGATCTCGACCCGCCCGCCGACCTGCACGGCCCGCCCGAGATGAAGCGCCACCTCTGCCGCGTGCTGACCGCGCGCGCGCTGCAATCCTTCCAGCCCGCCACGGAGCAGGCCGCATGATGATCACCCTCCGCGTCAATGGCGAGCGCGTGACGCGCCATGTGGAGCCACGCCGGCACCTGATCGATTTCCTGCGGCAGGAACTCGGCCTCACCGGCTCGCATGCCGGCTGCGAGCACGGCGTCTGCGGCGCCTGCACGGTGCGCTTGGATGGCGAGATCGTGCGCGGCTGCCTCGTGCTGGCCGCCAGCCTGGACGGTGCGGAAGTGACCACCATCGAGGGCCTGACCGACAGCGGCGAGGTGGCGGATCTGCAGGACGAATTCGTCGCCCGAAACGCCGCGCAATGCGGCTTCTGCACGCCCGGCATGGTGATGACGGCGGCCGATATCCTGGCCCACCAGCCCGACGCCACCCGCGCCGAAATCCGCGAGCATCTTTCGGGCAACTACTGCCGCTGCACCGGCTACCAGGCCATCGTGGATGCGGTGGAGACCACGCTGAAGTCCCGCCGGGAACGCGCGGCATGAACGAGATCCCCACCCCCGCCAGCATCGGCCTCTCACGCGAGGATTTGCCGAATTCCTACATCGGTCGCTCGGTGCCGCGGCCCAATTTGCCCAAGCTGGTGCAAGGCCGTGCCACCTATACCGATGACGTGGTGCTGCCGCGGATGCTGCACGCGGCGTTCCTGCGCAGCCCGCACGCGCATGCGCGGATTCTCGCCATACGCACCGAGGCGGCGCTGGCCACCCCTGGCGTGGTGCGCGTCTTCACCGGCGCCGACCTGGCCCGCGTCTGCGACCCCTGGGTGGCCGTGCTGGACCACCTGAAGGGCATGAAGTCCGCGCCGCAATATCCGCTGCCGCTGGAACGCGCCACCTGGCAGGGCGAGGCCGTGGTGGCCGTGCTCGCCGACACGCGCGCCGCCGCCGAGGATGGCGTGGCCGCCATCGAGGTGGACTGGGACCCCCTGCCCGCCCAGACCGACATGGAGACGGCGCTCGACCCCGGCACCGTCATCATCCACCCCGAACTCGGCGACAACCTGGTCTTCACGCGCACCGCCACCAAGGGCGATGTGGATGCCGCCTTCGCCGCCGCGCACAAGGTGGTGGAAGCGACTTTCGTGACGGGCCGCCACACGGGTGTCACGCTCGAACCCCGCTCCATCATCGCGGACTACAACCGCGCAGACGGCATGCTGACGGTGCATCATTCCACCCAGGCGCCGCACATGATGCAGAACGTGTTCGCGAAGCACCTGCGGCTGGAGGAAAGCCAGGTCCGCGTCATCTGCAAGGATGTGGGCGGCAGCTTCGGCATCAAGGTGCATGTCTATCCGGACGAGGTCGCCGTCGCCGCGATGGCTCGCGTGCTGGGCCGCCCGGTGAAGTTCATCGCCGACCGCTTCGAGAGCTTCGCCTCCGACATCCATGCACGGGACCATCGCATCAAGGCGCGCATGGCGGTGCAGGCGGATGGCACCATCATCGGCTTCGACGTGGATGACCTGACGGGCATCGGGCCGTATTCGGTGTATCCGCGCACCTCCGCCATGGAGGGCAACCAGGTGGTGAACCTCATCGGCGGGCCCTATGACTTCGCGCATTACCGCTGCACGACGAAGGTGGTGCTGCAGAACAAGGCGCCGACCTGCCAGTACCGCGCCGTGGGCCACCCCATCGCCACCGCGGTGACGGAGGGGCTGGTGGAAATTGCGGCGCGAGAACTCGGGCTGGATGCCATCGAGATGCGCCGGCGCAACATGATCCGCGACGACGCCTATCCCTTCACCTCGCCATCCGGCATGCGCTTCGAGGGGCTGTCGCACCATGCCTCGCTCGACAAGCTGCTGGAGATGGTGCCCGTCGCGCGCCTCCGTGCGGACCAGGCCGAACAACGCGCCCGTGGCGTGCATCGCGGCCTGGGCTTCGCGGCCTTCATCGAGCTGACCAACCCCTCGCCCTTCATGTACGGCATCGGCGGCGCGCGCATCTCCGCGCAGGATGGCTGCACGGTGCGGATGGACCCGGATGGGTCGGTGGTCGCATCCTCCGGCGTGACGGAGCAGGGCCAGGGCACCGAGGCCATCCTCGCGCAGATCGTGGCCCACGGCGTGGGCGTGCCGGTGGAGCGGGTGAAGATCATCACCGGCGACACGCTCAACACGCCCTATGGCGGCGGCACCTGGGCCTGCCGTGGGGCGGGCATCGGCGGCGAGGCGGCGCTGCAATCGGCGCTGGCGCTGAAGGCGCAAATCCTGGAGGTGGCGGGTGCCATGCTCCAGGCCGCGCCGGACAGCCTCGACATCGTCATGGGCCACATCACCGACCGCGCGACGGGTGCCGAGCGCATGTCGCTGCACGAACTCGGCCGCATCGTCTACTTCCGCGGCGACACCCTGCCGCGCGACCTCCCGCGCGAGCTGGTGCAGACGCGCCACTTCATCACCAAGGAATACCCCTTCGCCTTCACCAACGGCATCCAGGCCTGCTGGGCCGAGGTGGACAACGACACGGGCATGGTGAAGCTGCTGGAACACTGGGTGGTCGAGGATTGCGGCCGCGTGGTGAACCCGCTGCTGGTGGACGAGCAGGTGCGCGGCGGCGTGGTGCAGGGGCTGGGCGGCGCGCTCTACGAACACTGCGTCTATGACGAGCGCGGCAACCTGCTCACCACCACCATGGCCGACTACCTGGTGCCCATGTCGGCCGAGATGCCGGACATCCATGTGGGCCATGTCGAGACGCCCACCAAGGAAAGCCTGCTCGGCGCCAAGGGCGCGGGCGAGGCGGGCACGGCGGGCGCGCCTGGCGCGCTGATGAACGCGATCAATGACGCCCTGGCGCCGCTGGGTGCCCAGGTGCTCGAACAACCCTTCACCCCCGCGCGCATCCTGGCCGCGCTGGGCCGCATCTGAACCAGAAACGAGAGGAAACACCATGTCCATCCATCGCCGCAGCCTGGCCGCCGGCGCCGCCGCGCTGCCCCTCTTCGCCGTGCATTCTCAGGCGCAGACGGCACTCAGCGTCACCATCGCATCCTCGCACCCGGTGGCGAACTTCTGGGTGTCGATGATGAAGAACGTCTTCCAGCCGGAGACCGACAAGTTCCTGCGCGACAACGGCAACACCCACCGCATCAACTGGCGCGAATCCTATGGCGGCACGCTGTACCGCTTCCAGGACACGATGGAGGCGGTGCGCGACAACATCACCGACATCGGCTATGTCGGCACGCTGTGGGAGGGCAGCACCATGCCGCTCCAGAACGTGACCTACTTCACGCCCTTCGCGACCGGCGACCACGCGGTGGTGGCGAATGCCTTCGAGGCGATGAACGAGAGCGTGCCGGCCATCCGCGAGAACTGGTCCTCGCTGAACATGGTGCCGCTCTCCTCCTTCATCACGGACACCTACCACATCTGGTCCACCTTCCCGGTGCGCACGCTCGATGACCTGCGCAATCGCAAGATCTCGGCCCCCGGCACCAGCGCCAACTGGCTCTCCGGCACGGGTGCGACGCCGGTGGATGGCGCGCTGACCACCTACTACACCGACATCCAGACGGGCGTGTCCGAAGGGGCGCTCTCCTTCTTCGTGGGCATCCTGCCCACGCGCGTCTACGAGGTGGCGCGGCACATCTGCAAATGCGACGTGGGAGCCATGTATGTGGGCGGCATCGCGGCCAACCGCCAGCGCTTCGGCCGCTTCCCCGAGCCGGTGCGGAACGCGATGACCGCCGCCGGCAAGGCCTCGACCGTGGCGCATATCCGCGACGTCTCCTCGCGCATCGCGGCCGCGGAGGCCGAGATGGTGCAGAAGGGGTCCATCATCACCACCCTGGCACCGGCGGAGCGCCAGCGCTGGATCACCGGCCTGCCCAACATCGCGCAGACCTGGGCCAACAATTCCGGCCCCGCCTCGCGCGACGTGCTGAACGCCTATTTCGCCGCCATCCGCGCCGCAGGCCAGACGCCGGGCCGCGACTGGGACCGCGAAGTGTCCGCCTGACGCAACGGAAGGAGCGCCGCCATGGCCGATGACGCGAACATGGCGGCGCTCGATGCCGCCCCTGCACCCGGGGGCTTCGACCCGGTGCGCCTGGTGCTGGACGCGCTGGCGGCCATCGGCACCATCTGGACCTTCGGGCTGATGCTGCTGATCTGCGCGGATGTGATTGGGCGGTCCTTCCTCAACGCGCCCATCACCGGCGTCTCCGAGATCGCGGCGCATTCGGTGGTGGGCATCGTCTTCCTGCAGATCGGCGCCACCATCTACCAGCGCCGCATGACGCGGGCGGATTTCCTCATCGACCGCATTGCCCGCGCCGCCCCGCTGCTGGGCCGCGCCATGGAGGTGGTGTTTCTGCTGGTGGGCGCTCTGGTGATGGCGTTCGTGGCGCAGGCGGCCTGGCCGGGGATGTGGAACTCCATTGAGCTCCGCGAATTCTTCGGCGTGCAGGGGCTGTTCACTGTGCCGACCTGGCCCTTCCGCGCGCTGATCGTGCTGGGCGGCACGGCGGGCGCCATCGCGCACCTCGCGCTGCTGCCGCACGCGATCCGGGGGCGCTGAGCGATGGACGAGATCACGCTCGGCTTCACGCTCATCGGCGTCATGGTGGGGCTCATCGTGCTGGGGCTGCCCATCGGCATCACGCTGATCGGCACGGGGGCGGTGGGCGTGTGGCTCATCCGCGACAGCCCGGACCTGGCGTTCCGCTTCACCGCACTCGCCACCTATTCCGGCATCCAGGACTACCTCTTCGCGACCATCCCGCTCTTCGTGCTGATGGGGTTGCTGGTCAGCATCTCCAACGTGGGCCGCGACACTTTCGAGGTGGCGCAGGCGCTGCTGCGCCGGGTGCGCGGGGGCCTGGGCATGGCGACCGTGGGGGCGAACGCGGTCTTCGCGGCGGTGACCGGCGTCTCCATCGCCTCGGCCGCCGTGTTCACCAAGGTGGCGGTGCCGGAGATGGTGCGGCATGGCTATTCCATGCGCTTCGCCACCGGCACGGTGGCGGGCAGTTCCATCCTCGGCATGCTCATCCCGCCCTCATTGCTGATGATCGTCTATGGCGTGCTCGCCGAGGTCTCCATTGGCCGCATGTTCATCGCGGGCATCCTCCCGGGCCTCATCATCGCGCTGGGCTTCGTCGCCATGATATGGGTGCGTGCCGCCTTCTTCCCGCACCAGATCACGACCGCGAACGCCCCCCTGCCCGATGTGGCACAACACGACATGCCGGCCCACGAGATGGTGGCCAAGGCGGTGCCCATCCTGCTGCTGGTGGTCCTCATCCTGGGCGGGCTCTACACCGGCTTCTTCACGCCGACCGAGGCGGGTGCCGTGGGCGCGGCGGGCGCCCTGGTGATCGCGCTCGCGCGGCGGCAGCTGGGCTGGGCGCGCTTCTGGCGGGTGCTGCGCGAGACGGGGCTGGTCTCGGCCTCCATCCTGTTCCTGCTGGTGGCGGCGAGCCTCTATTCGCGCATGCTCTCCATGGCGGGCGTGCCGCAGGCCATCGGCGAGCTGGTGGAAACCCTGGGCCTTGGGCCCTACGGTTTCCTCGCCGTCTTCGTCGTCATCATCCTGCTGATGGGGATGATCCTCGACAGCACCTCCATCCTGCTCATCATGGTGCCGATCGGCGCACCGATCGCGCAGGCCATGGGCTTCGACCTGATCCATTTCGGCGTAATGGTGATCATCGCCGTCGAGATGGGCCTGCTGACGCCGCCCTTCGGCATTTCCGTCTTTACCGTGAAGGCCACATTGGGCGACCCGCGCGTGGGCGTGGAGACGATCTTCGCCGGCGCCCTGCCCTATGTGCTGGTCATGGGCGGGTCCCTGGTGCTGATCGCGCTGGTGCCGGCCATCGCCACCGCGCTGACGGGTTAACCCAGCTTCTTCAGCGCGAAGTCGTAGCGCAGGTTGCGCCAGGGCGTGTCCAGCACGGTTCCGTCCGGCGCCAAGCCGGGCGGCTGCGGCGTGAAGGGGACGATCAGCGCGTCCTTCACGCCGAACACCGCGTCGCTGTCCAGGTATTCATCGCCCTCGGCGAAGACATGCGTCACCAGCGTCTCGTGCCCGGGCGCGCTGATCATGAAGTGCACATGGGCGGGGCGCATGGGGTGGCGGCCGGTGGCCTCCAGCATGGTACCGACCGGGCCATCGGTCGGCACGGGGTAGGCGGTGGGGGTGATGGTCCAGAAGTTGAAGCGGCCCTCGGCGTCGGTGCGGAAACAGGCGCGCAGTTCAGGCACCGGCCCTTCCGCGCGCTGCACGTCATAGAAGCCCTCGGCGTCCGAATGCCAGATGTCGAGCAACGCGCCCGCGATGGGCGCGCCATCGGCGCTGGTGACGCGGCCCGCGACATGCAGGCGTTCCCCCGCCGCGCCTTCCGCCAATACGCTGCCCAAGGGCTTTTCCCCGACACCCGCCACATGGAAGGGGCCAAGCACGGTGGTCGGCGTCGCACCCTCCGGCAGGCGGTGGTTGATCGCGTCCACCAGCATCGAGACGCCGAGCGTGTCCGACAGCAGGATGAACTCCTGCCGCTTGTCGTCGCACATCTGCCCGGTGCGCGTGAGGAACGAAATGGCCGCCTGCCATTCCTCGAAGCTCGGCTCCACCTCGCGCACGAAGCCGTGCAAATGGCGCACCAGGCTCTGCATCACCTGGCGCAGCCGCGGGTCGGGCGTGGCGTCGAAGCGGGCCAGCACCGCGTCGGTGATGCTGGCCTCATCGAAGTCGCGCATGGGGGTCAGAGACCGCCCAGCGCCAGGTACTTCACCTCGAGATAATCTTCGATGCCGTACTTGCTGCCCTCACGCCCCAGGCCCGATTGCTTCACGCCCCCGAAGGGTGCGACCTCGGTCGAGATGATGCCCTCGTTGATGCCGATGATGCCGCTCTCCAGCGCCTCCGCCACGCGGAAGATGCGGCCGACGTCGCGCGCGTAGAAATAGGCGGCCAGGCCGAACTCGCTGTCATTCGCAAGCGCCACGCCCTCATCCTCCGTCTCGAAGCGGAACAGGGGAGCGACGGGGCCGAAGGTCTCCTCGCGGAAGCACAGTGCGCCGGCGGGCACGCCGGTCAGGATGGTGGGCTCGAAAAAATTGCCGCCATTGCCGTGGCGCTTGCCGCCGGTCAGCACCTTCGCACCCTGCGCGGTGGCGTCGGCGATGTGCTCCTCCACCTTGGCGACCGCATCGGCGTTGATCAGCGGGCCTTGCGTGACGCCGGGCTCCATCCCGTTGCCGACCTTCAGCCCCTCCACCGCCACCTTCAGCTTGGCGGCAAAGGCATCATAGACGCCCGCCTGCACCAGGATCCGGTTGGCGCAGACGCAGGTCTGCCCGGTGTTGCGATACTTGGAGGCCATGACGCCCAGCACCGCCGCATCGAGGTCCGCGTCGTCGAACACCAGGAAGGGCGCGTTGCCGCCCAGTTCCATGCTGGTCTTCTTCACCGTGGTGGCGCATTGCGCGAGCAGCTGGCGCCCCACCTCGGTCGAACCGGTGAAGCTGAATTTGCGCACCAGCGGGTTGGCGGTCAGCTCCTTGCCCGTCTCCGAGGCCGGGCCGGTGATGACGTTGCACACGCCGGGCGGCATCCCCGCGCGCTCGGCCAGCACGCCCAGCGCCAGCGCGGAAAACGGCGTCTGGCTGGCCGGCCGGATCACGCCCGTGCAGCCCGCGGCCCAGCCGGGGCCCGCCTTGCGCGTGATCATCGCACTCGGGAAATTCCAGGGCGTGATGGCGGCGAAGACGCCAATCGGCTCCTTCAGCACGATGATGCGCCGGCCCTGGGCGTTGTGCGGGATGGTGTCGCCATAGACGCGCTTGCCCTCCTCCGCGAACCATTCGAGGAAGCTGGCGGAATAGACGACCTCGCCCTTCGCCTCGGCGAGCGGCTTGCCCTGCTCGGCCGTCATGATGGCGGCCAGGTCGTCGGCGTTGGCGTGCATCAGGTCGTGCAGGCGGCGCAGGATGGCGGCGCGGTCCTTGGCCAGCAGCTTGCGCCACGCGGCGAAGGCGGCGTGCGCGGCCTCGATGGCGCGGCGCGTCTCGGCGGTGCCCATGGCGGGGACATGGCCGATGACCTCGCCCGTGGCGGGGTTGCGGACGGCGGTGGACTTGCCGCTGTCGGCCTGCACCCATTCCCCGTTGATGAGGTTGACCTCGCGGAACAGCGAGGGGTCCTTGAGCGGCAGCTTGGCGGTGGCGTCGAGCATGTGGGCTTCCTCTCGGCTTCTGGGTTTGAGGCAGGATAGGCCCGGCGGGGGGTGCTTGTCAGCGGCGGTGGCAACCCGGGGCGACCCCGGCGGTTCATGCATTGCCGGCAAACACACCCACAGGGAGCGGAGCCATGCACGCACGAGAAATGCTCAGCACGCACCCGCATGTGGCGGGGGATGTGAACGAGGCGCTGGCGCGCTGCCTGGAGGAATGCGTGGCCTGCGCCCAGGCCTGCACCTCCTGCGCCGATGCCTGCCTCGGCGAGAAGATGGTGGCGGACCTCACGCAATGCATCCGGCACTGCCTCGATTGCGCCGATGTCTGCGCCGCCACCGGCAGCGTGGCCATCCGCCGCACCGGTTCCAACCCGCAGGTGATCCGCGCCACCCTCGCCGCCTGCGAGACCGCCTGCCGCGTCTGTGCCGGGACGTGCGAAAGCCACGCCGGCCACCACGCCCATTGCCGCATCTGCGGCGAGGCCTGCCGGCGCTGCGAACGCGCCTGCCGCGACGCCGCCGCCAGCCTGGACTGACGCCTCAGCCGCTCAAATTCTCTCGCAGGGTATGGCCCCGGTAATGGGTGCGGAAGCGGCCGCGGCGTTGCAGTTCGGGCACCAGGCGATGCACCAGGTTGCGAAGCTGCTGGCGCGGGCCGCCCTGGCTGTGCGCCAGCATGAAGCCGCCACGGCTGCCGGTGGCCTCGAACACCTCCTCCATGTGGTCGGCGATCTCGCGCGCATTGCCGGCGATGGTGGCCACATGGCCCGTCGCGGCGCGCAGGCCGTGGTGATAAAATTCGTTGCGCGTCACCTCGCCGTCGATCCCATGCTCGGCGATGAGCAGCCCCACGAAGCCGACGGGCGAGGCCTGGGCGGCCACGATGCGTTCCTGCAATTCGCGCAGGGTGAAGCGCTCCGGCAGCGCGGACATGTCGAAGCCCGAATTGTGCGAGAGCCAGACGCCCACCGCCTCGCGCGGGACGTCCTCGATCATGCGCGCCTTCATGGCCTCGGCCTCGGCGGTGGTCTCGCCGACCAGCAGGCGCGTGGCCCAGACGATGCCGACCTGATCGGGGTCGCGGCCCTTGGCGCGCAGGGCGGCGTCCACGTCGTGCCGCTGCTGCACCATCAGCGGCAGCGCCTTGGTCTGGCCGAAGACATGGTCCGCCACATGCGCCGCCGCCCGCGTGCCGCGCGGCGAACCGCCCGCCTGCACGATCACCGGCCGCCCCTGCGGCGAGGGCAGCACGGAGAGCGGCCCGCGCACGTTGAAGAAGCGGCCCTTGTGATGGATGGCGCGCACACGGGCCGGGTCCGCCACCTGGCCCGTGGTGCGGTCCCACAGGAAGGCATCGGCCTCCACGCTGGCCCAGAGCGCGCGGCAGACATCCACGAATTCCTCCATGCGGTCGTAGCGGAGGTCGTGGTCCATGATCGCCTCATGGCCGTGGTTCTGGTAGTCCGACCGCCGCTGCGAGGTGACGACGTTGAACGCCATCCGCCCCTGCGTCAGGTGGTCCAGCGAGTTCAGCAGCCGGGCCGTGTAGTAGGGGTCCATGAAGGTGGAGGAATAGGTCAGGCCGAAGCCCACGTGGCGCGTGACGCGCGACATCAGCGCGATCCAGGGGCTCATGTCCAGGCGCGGCCAGGCCACGCCCCAGCGCACGGCGTCCTCGATGCCGTCCTTCCAGGTGTTCGGAATGCCGGTGCCGTCGCCCACGAAGATCATGTCGAACAGGCCGCGCTCGGCGAGGCGCGCGATGTCCTCGAACAGACCCGGATCGGGGTAGTCGGGGCCCATGCGGCTGCCGGGGTCGCGCCAGGACGTCTCGACCTGGAACCAGGAGAGATCGAGGGCGAGGTGCATTTCCTTGGGCATGGGGGGCCTCCTGATTGCGCCATGCAAGCACCCGGGCCGGGCGGCGAGGAGCGGGGGCGGGGCGGGAAAAAGCGGCGGCGCGGCGGGGCCTGCCCGCGCTTCAGGCAGTCAGCCCTGGCCGCGCGCGATGCTCCCCGCAGGCATCCTCACCGCGCTCCCCGCACGCACCTTCACCGCGCTCCCCGCACGCACCTTCACCGCGCTCCCCGCACGCACCTTCACCGCGCTCCCCGCACGAGGCTGAGCGTGCTGGACGCCAGCGCGAACGCCACCCCGCACAGAAAGCCGAGCCAAGGCCCGCCGAGCGTGAAGCAGGCCGCCGCCGTAACGGCCCCCGTGCTCTGCCCCAGCACCCGCGCCGTGGCCTGCATGCCGCCCGCGCTGCCCGCCCGCGCGCGCGGCGCGGCCGAAAGCATGGCGCGGTTGTTGGGCGTCTGAAATCCGGCGAAGCCGATGCCCGCCAGCAGCAGCGCGCCACACACGGCCCAGAGCGTTGTGGGCGGCACCAGCGCCAGGATGACCAGCGCCGAGGCCAGCAGCACTCCGCCCAGCACGCAGGTCAGGGTCGAGCTGGCGCGGTCCGCCCAGCGCCCGGCGATCGGCCCGAGCAGCCCCACCGCCAGCGGATAGGGCGTCACGATCAGCCCGATCTGCACCGGGGTATAGCCCGCCGCCGACAGATGAAACGGCATGCCGATGACCAGCAGCATGTGCGCCGCGAACATGCAGACCGAGGCCGAGACGGCGAAGCGCACCACCCGGATGCGCAGCAGGTCGAGCGGCAGCAGCGGCACGGGCCGCGCCATCTCGTGCCGCACCAGCGCCGCGGCACACAGCCCGCCGCCCAGCAGCGCCGGCACCGCCAGCCATGGCGCGTGCAGCAGCAGGTCCATGCCGAGGAACACCAGGCCGAAGCCGGCCACGTTCAACCCCGCCGCCGTCAGGTCGAACGGCCGCCTTCGCCCCGGCACCTGCGGCAACAGCTTCAGTCCGAACACCAGCGCCGCCAGCCCCATCGGGATGTGGGCCACGAACACCGCGGGCCAGGGCGCCACCGCCAGCACGGCGGCCCCGAGGCTCGGCCCCGCCGCCGAGGCCAGCCCCACCGTCATGGAATTCACCCCGATGGCGCGGCCGAGTTGCGCCGCCGGGTAGGTGTGCCGCACCAGGCCGGCAGTCAGGCTCATCACCGCGGCACTGCCCACCCCCTGCACCATGCGGGCCGCCAGCAGCGCCTCGAAATTTGGTGCGACGGAACACACCATGGCCGCCAGCGAGAACACCAGCAGCCCCCAGCCCCAGACGCGCCGAAAACCGAAGATCTCGCCCAGCGCCGCCATGGGGATGAGGGTGCCCACCACCGTGATCTGGTAGGCGTTGACGATCCAGACCGCCTCGGCCGGGGTGAGACCAAGGTCCGCCGCCGCCGAGGGGAGTGCGATGTTGAGCATCGCCGCGTCCAGCACCGTGACGGTGATGCCGGCGGCGATGCAGGCGGAGGCGAGGCCGCGCCGCCCGGGGGGCAGTCCATCATCGGTGGCGCCTGCGCCGATCGGGGCTGGTGCCCCGCTCATGCTGCCCACGCCGTCCTGCCTTGCTCGCCGCCCTGGTCGACCCGCGGCAGCCTGCTGCCCGCGCGTTCGGTTGCCGCGTCCCCGCCCACACCGCTTCGCGGCGATAGGTTGCTCACGCCGCTTGGCGGCGCTTCCCTGCTCACGCCGCCTGGCGGCGATGCTCCGCGCGCGGAAGGGTGACGCCCACCATGCAGTCGCGCGTCACGATCGCGGCGAGGTCCTCCTCACTCCAGCCCTCGGTGCCGGCAGGGCGGGCTGGCAGCACCATCCAACGGTAGTCGGCCGTGCTGTCCACCACGCGCACCTGCACGCCGGCCGGCAGCACCGTGCCGAATTCGGCCAGCACGGCGCGCGGCTCACGCACCGCCCGCGCCCGGTAGGCGGCGGATTTGTACCAGTGCGGCGGGTAGCCGATGACGGCGCGCGGATAGCAGGAGCACAGGGTGCACACCACGAGATGGTGCAGCCGGGCCGTGTCCTCCAGCACGCCCAGCGGCGGCGCGCCGGCCATGGACAGGCCGAATTCCTCGGCCGCCGCCGTGCCGTCGCGCAGCATCAGGGCGCGGAAGTCGGGGTTGGTCCAGGCGCGGGCAATCATGCGGGCGCCGATCTCGGGGCTGGCGCGGTCGGTGAGGTCCTGGCGGCGCTGGATGTCCTCCTCGGTCATCACGCCGCGGCGCTTCAACGCGGCGACGAGCTTTTCCAGGAGTTCAACGCTTTCCGGCAGCGGGGTTCCGGCCATGTCAGGCTTCCTCCAGCCAATGTTCGAACAACTCGACCAGCAGGGTGTCGCCCGGCTCGCCCTCGTTCCAGACGGGCGCCTGGTCGAATTCCACATGGTAGAGGATGCGCGGCTCGCCCTCGCGGGCGAAGGCCAGGTCCTCCGGATTGGGGAAGCGGCCGAGCGTGCGCGCCACCACGCCCTCGCGTCCGCGCAGGTAGTGCGGCGTGCGCAGGTGCATCCGAACGATGCGCTCGGGCCGCGCGGCCTTCACCCGCACGCGCGTGCCGGGTTGGAAGCGGGCGCCGGCGATGTCCTGGGTATGGACGGTCACTGGAGGTCCTCCCAGGTCACGACGCCCTTGGCGACCATCACGGTGGTGATGGAGCGCAGCCACTTCTCGTAATAGGTGAGGTTGAAATACTCGGTCTCATGCAGCCCTTCGATGTTGAACCGCATCTCGTCCACGGTGAACAACCCCTTCTCGCGCAGCACGGAGCGCACGGCGTCCACCCGCTTGCCGAATGCGTCCGGCGGGGCGTCGTCGTCGGGTTCGACGGGGGTGCAGCGGAAGCGGGGGTTCCCGCCGAGGTCGTGGATCGCGGGGCGATCGGGGTCGGGTCTGTCCATGAGGACATGCTAGGCGGGCCAGGGCCGCGGCGGCAATGGTTCCGCGTGGGTGAGACGCGTCCCATAGACAAGACAAACGGTCGCTCTTGCCTTATCCCTTCCCCGGAACATCTACAGGCGGCCCCAGGATCCCCCCATGGAAGTCATCATCGACCCGAACAACCCGTCCCAGCGCCCCGACCCCGTGTCGGATGGCGACCAGAAGACCTTCATGCAGGACGTCATCAACGCCTCGCGCGAGGTGCCGGTCCTGGTGGATTTCTGGGCGACCTGGTGCGGGCCCTGCAAGACGCTGACGCCCACGCTGGAGAAGGTGGTGCGCGCGGCCGGCGGGCGCGTGCGCCTGGTCAAGATCGACATCGACAAGAACGCGCAGCTGGTCCAGCAGCTCAGCCAGTTGGGCCTGCCACTGCAATCGGTGCCGACGGTGGCCGCCTTCTACAAGGGCCAGATCGCAGACCTGTTCCAGGGCGCCCTGCCCGAGGGCGAGGTGAAGAAGTTCATCGAGAACCTGTTGAAGCTCGCCGGCGGCCAACTCCCCAGTACGGAACTGCTCAGCGAGGCCAAGGCCCTGCTGGAGGCCGGTGACGCCGCGGGCGCGCTGGAACTCTTCGCCGCCCTCGCCCAGCAGGAACCGGAGAACGCCGAGGCCTTGGCCGGCCTCGCCCGCTGCCTGATCGCGCTCGGCGACGAGGAGCAGGCGCAGGAGATGCTCGACAGCCTCGACGACAAGCTGAAGGCCCACCCGGAGGTCGTCTCCGTCCGCGCCGGGCTGGAACTGGCCGCGCAGGGCCGCGCCGCCGCCTCGATGCTCGGCCAATACGAGCAACGCCTCGCCGCCGACCCCGATGACCACGAGGCCCGCATTGAACTCGCCGTGGCGCTGGCCGGCATGGACAAGCGGCAGGAGGCGGCCGAGGCGCTGCTGGACGCCATCAAGCGCGACCGCGCCTGGAACGACGAGGCCGCCCGCAAGCAATTGCTGAAGTTCTTCGAGGCCTGGGGCTTTGACGACCCCGCCACCATGAAGGCCCGCCGCGGCCTCTCCGCGATCCTGTTCCGCTGAGCATGGACCCTTTCCAGCCCGCGCCCGAGCAGCTCCCCGCCGAGATCGCGATCTTCCCGCTGTCCGGCGCGCTGCTGCTGCCCGGTGGGCGGCTGCCGCTGAACATCTTCGAGCCCCGCTACTTGGCGATGACGCTGGACAGCCTGGCCCACGGGCGGCTATTCGGCATGATCCAGGGCGACCCATCCCGCCCGCGCGGCGAGCGAGGGAGCGGCACCTATGGGGTGGGCTGCCTCGGCCGCGTCTCCTCCTTTTCGGAGACGGAGGATGGCCGGCTGCTGGTGACGCTGACCGGCGTGCTGCGCTTCCGCGTGACCGAGGAAATCGAGATGCGCCGCGGCTATCGCCGCGTCCGCGCCGACTACCGCGAATTCCTGGCCGACATGGACGATCCGGTCGACCCGGTGCCGCATGCCGAAATCCTGGACGCGCTGCGCCCCTATTTCGCAGCCAAGGGCATCGAGGCCAACTGGTCCGCCATCGAGGAGATGGCCGGGCCGACCCTGGTCACCACGCTCGCCATGGTCTGCCCTTTCGCCATCCCGGAGAAACAGGCGCTGCTGGAGGCACCGACGCTGACCGAGCGCGCCAGCACCCTCATCACCCTGCTGCGGATGGACGCGCATGACGGCGGCGACCTTCCGCCCGATGCACGGCCCAGCTAGAACGGCAGCATGAGCGAAACCCCTCCTCCCACCGGCGGCGCCGTGGACCCGCAGCTCCTTGAAATCCTGGTCTGCCCGGTCACGAAGAAGCCGCTGCGCTATGACCGCGACCGGGGCGAACTGATCAGCGACGCGGCGGGCTTGGCCTACCCGGTGCGCGACGGCATTCCCATCATGCTGCCGGACCAGGCGCGCAAGCTGTCCTGATGCCGGCGCCCGCCGTCACCGAACTGCGCTACCGCGCCGCCGACAAGGCGCTGGAGGTGGGGTTCGAGGACGGCGCCCGCTTCACCCTCACCGCCGAATATCTTCGCGTGGAAAGCCCCTCCGCCGAGGTGCAGGGGCATTCGCCGGCGCAGAAGCGCACCATCGCCGGGCGGCGGCATGTGGGCATCATGCGGATCGAGCCGGTGGGGCATTACGCCGTCCGCCTGCATTTCGACGACCTGCACGACAGCGGCATCTACTCCTGGGCCTGGCTGCGCCTGCTGGGCGAGGAGCAGGCCACGCGCTGGGCCGGCTATGAGGCGGCCCTCGCCGCGAAGGGACTGAGCCGGGACCCGCCGGCACGCTGAGGCGAACCTGCCCAACCTGTGGGCATTGCAGCATGAAGCGGCCTGTTCTGGGTGGGCCTCGCCCAAAAACAGGTCATATACGGCTTGCCGTTCTGGTTGGTCGCGTGGTCCCCTGCCACGGACCCCAACCGGAGACCCCGCCCATGGCCACTTCCCGCCGCGCCCTTCTCGCCGCCTCGGGCCTCGCCGCGGCAGGGGGCATCAGTGCGCCCGCCCTGTCGCAGGGGGCCGCAGCCCGCACGCTGCGCTTCATCCCGCACGCCAATCTGGGCGCGGTCGATCCGGTGGCGACCTCGGGCTACATCGTCCGCAACTACGGCTTCATGGTCTATGACACGCTGTTCGCGGTGGACACGCAGTTCCGCGTGCAGCCGCAGATGGTGGAGGGCCACGAGGTCTCGGCCGATGGCCGGACCTGGCGCTTCCGCCTGCGCGAAGGCCTCCGCTTCCATGATGACACGCCTGTGCGTGCCGTGGATGCCGTCGCCTCCATCAAGCGCTGGGGGGCGCGCGACACCATGGGCCAGACGCTCATGACCGTGATGGACGAGATGCGCGCCACCTCGGACCGCGACTTCGAGATGCGCCTGAAGCAGCCCTTCCCGCTGATGCTGGAATCCCTGGGCAAGCTCTCCACCCAGGCACTGTTCGTGGTGCCCGAGCGCGTGGGCAATTCCGACCCGCAGGTGCCCAACAACGAGACCATCGGCTCCGGCCCCTTCCGCTTCCGCCGCAATGACTGGGTGCCGGGCAGCCTCGCCGTCTTCGAGAAGTTCGAGGGCTACACCCCGCGCGCCGAGCCCTCCTCCGGGGCGGCCGGCGGCAAGCGCGTGCTGGTGGACCGGGTGGAGTGGCGCATCATCCCCGACGCCTCCACCTCCGCCAGCGCCCTGCAGACCGGCGAGGTGGACTGGTACGAGCAGCCCGCCTTCGACCTGCTGCCCGTGATCGCGCGCAACCGCGACGTGCGGATCGAGATCACCGACCCGACCGGCTCACTCATGATGATCCGGTTCAACCAGCTGCACCCGCCCTTCGACAAGCCGGCCATCCGCCAGGCGGTGCTGGCCGCGGTGGACCAGCAGGCCTACCTGGATGCTGTGGTGGGCAATGCGCGCTATTCGGCCATGTGCCGCAGCATGTATGCCTGCGGCACGCCGCTCGGCACCGACCAGGGCGCGGGCGTGATGCCGGCCAGCCTGGCGCGCGGGCGCGAGATGCTGCGCGCCGCCGGCTACAACAACGAGCCGGTCGTGATCCTGGCCGCCATGGACAACCCGGCCAACAGCCAGATGTCGCAGGTGACGGCCGACCTGCTGCGGCGGATGGGCATGAATGTGGAGCTGGTGGCGACCGACTGGTCCGCCCTGCTGGCCCGCCGGGCGAACCGCAACCCGCCGGATCGTGGTGGCTGGGGCATCTTCCACACCTCCTGGGTGGGCCTCGACGTCGCCGGCCCCGCGCTGCACCTGCCACTCCGCGCCCACGGCGCCCCCGCCTGGGCCGGCTGGCCGACCGACCCCGAGATCGAACGCCTGCGCACGGCCTTCATCGCAGCCACCAGCCCGGCCGAGGGCCAGCGCATCGCCATGGCCCTGCAGGCGCGCGCCTTCGAAAGCGTGCCCTTCGTGCCGCTCGGCACCATCATCCAGCCCACCGCCTTCCGAAGGAACATCCAGGGCATCGTGAACGCCCCCGTGCCGTTCTTCTGGGGCGTGAGCAAGGGCTGAACGCCCGCGGGGGTGCGCCTTGCGCCGCTGGTGAGGGCTCCGCCCTCCCCAGGCCCCTCCCGCCGCCAGCCGGAGCCCTCGGAACCCGTCTCATGGGCATTTGGAGGGAGGGGCTGGCGTGCCCTGCATCAAGGGCGCGCGCGTGACGCCCCTCCCTCCAAATGCCCATCACACATGGGGTCAGGGGCCCCGGCCCCTGGCGGGGGTGGTCTGGCGGGGGTGAAACCCCTGCCAGCGACGTAGAGCGCCCCCTCCGGCGTTCGTCCCCCTACCCACGCCCCGGGGACGCCAGGGGCAGTCCCATGGCCTGCCGGGCGAAGGCGCGCTTCAGGGCGGGGATGCGATCCACCGCGGCGATGCCCAGGCGGCGGGCGAGGCGGATGGGGCCGATGTCGTTGCCGAACAGCTTTTCCAGCGCGTGGGTGGCGCCGATCATCATCAGCGCGTCCGGCCGGCGCTCGGCCTGGTAGCGGCGCAGCAGGGCGGGCGCGCCGACATCCTGGCCGGCGGCGTGGGCGTCGCCCACCAGGCGGGCCAGGCTCGCCACGTCGCGGAAGCCGATGTTGAGGCCCTGCCCCGCGATCGGGTGCATGCCGTGCGCGGCGTCACCCACCAGGGCCATGCGTTCGGCGGTGTAGCGCAGCGCGTGCATGGCGGTGAGCGGGTAGGACCAGCGGCGACCGATGGGCTCGATGTCACCCAGCCAATCGCCCAGGCGGCGCTGGAGTTCGCGCTTGAAAGCCGCGCCGTCCATGGCCAGAAGGCGCAGCGCCACGCCGCGGCTTTCGGCGAGCACGAAGGCCGAGGCGTGCGGCAGGGCGCTGGTGCCGAATTCATGCTGGTCGTTCAGCGGCAGTTGCGCGAAGGGGCCGGCGGGGAGGAACAGCTCCAGCGCGCGGTTGTCGTGCGGGCGTGCGTGCGCGAAGGCGCCCACCATGCCGATCTGCCCGTAATCGTGCCGCGCGGCGCCGATACCGGCGGAAAGGCGCAGCGGCGAGTTGCGACCCTCCGCGCCGATCACCAGCCGGGCCCGGATGCGCGTGCCATCGGCCATGGTCAGCGTGGCGCCATCGGCGTCGCGCGCCACCTCGGCCGTCATGGGCGCGAAGACCTGCACGCCCGGCAGTTCGGGCAGGCGGGCGTTGAGCGCCACGCGCAGCGCCCGCGCCTCGACCATCCAGCCGAAGGGGTCGTCGGCCACTTCCGCCGCCTCGAAGTCGAGGTCGAGGGAGGAGGGGCGCTCGCCGATGCGCCCATCGGCCACCTTGATGCCCTGGATGGGGCAGGGCGTGGTGGGCAGGCGGTCCCAGATGCCGGCCTCCTCCAGCACGCGCTTGGAGGCCAGCGCGATGGCATAGGCGCGGCCGTCGAAGCCTTGCAGCGCCATGGGCGGCAGGGGCGCGGCGTCCAGGATGGCGCAGGGCACGCCACGGGCCGAGAGCGCGGCAGCGAGCGTGGCCCCCACCGGCCCCGCACCCAGGATCGCGACGTCTGTTTCGAGCATCTGGTTCATGGTCATCACCTTAGGCGATTCCGTGAACGCGCAAGAGTCGGGCGTTCCCGCGCCGTGGCATGGGGTGACTCTGCCTCAAATGCAGGCATCCCGCGTGCAACCCCCTGACGAACCGCCATCGAACCGTGTGGCATGAGATTTGGATACCCGTAGGTTGACCGGCGGTGCGGCGCCGCCGCGTATCGGGAGAGAGGCAGGCTGATGAAGCTCGTGATGGCGATCATCAAGCCCTTCAAGCTGGACGAGGTGCGCGATGCGCTCACCCCGCTCGGCGTGCAGGGGCTGACGGTGACAGAGGTGAAGGGTTTCGGCCGGCAGAAGGGCCAGACCGAAATCTACCGGGGCGCCGAATACCAGGTGAGCTTCCTGCCCAAGCTCAAGATCGAGGTCGCGGTGCCCGGCGAGATGGTGGACGCGGTGGTGGAGGCCATCTCGACCGCCGCCCGCACCGGCAAGATCGGCGACGGCAAGATTTTCGTGCTGGACGTGGACCGCGCCCTGCGCATCCGCACCGGCGAAACCGACGCGGCGGCGCTGTGATGCGCACGCCCTACCTTGGGAGATTTCCGAACATGAAGTCCTGGTTGCGCGGCGCGCTCATGGCCGCACCGCTCCTGGCGCTGGCGGGCACGCCCGCCTTCGCGCAGGACGCGACGGTGGACACGGGCGACACCGCCTGGATGCTCATCTCCACCGCGATCGTGCTGATGATGACCATCCCCGGCGTGGCGCTGTTCTACGCGGGCATGGTCCGCAAAAAGAACGTGCTCTCCACCCTCGCGCAGTCCTTCGTGGTCTGCGCGCTGGTCTCCGTGCTCTGGGTCGTGGCGGGCTACAGCATTGCCTTCGGCGAGGGTGGCGCCTACATCGGCGACCTGTCGCGATTCATGCTGGCCGGCATCGCCGACAACTGGGACAAGCCCTTCGTGCTGGGCAGCGGCGACGGCGCGGTGGCCACCACCATCCCCGAGAGCGTGTTCATCACCTTCCAGGGCACCTTCGCCGTCATCACGGCCGCCCTCATCACCGGCGCGCTGGCGGACCGCATCAAGTTTTCTGCCCTGCTGGTGTTCATCTCGCTCTGGACGCTGCTGGTCTATGCGCCGGTGGCCCACTGGGTATGGCATCCCAACGGCTGGATCTTCGCCCTCGGCGCGCTGGACTTCGCCGGCGGCACCGTGGTGCACATCAACGCCGGCGTGGCCGGCCTCATCGGCGCCATCGTGATCGGCAAGCGGCTGGGCTACGGCACGGACAACATGTCGCCGCACAACCTCGGCCTCGCCGTGGTCGGCGCCTCGCTGCTGTGGGTGGGCTGGTTCGGCTTCAACGCGGGCTCCGCCGTTGGCGCGGGTGGCCGCGCGGGCATGGCCATGCTGGTGACGCACCTGGCCGCCGCCGCTGCCACCCTCTCCTGGCTGCTGGCGGAGTGGATGTTCAAGGGCAAGCCCTCGCTGCTGGGCGCCATCTCGGGCGCGGTGGCGGGCCTCGTCGCCATCACTCCGGCGGCCGGCTTCGTGATGCCGGACGGGGCGCTGATCATCGGCGTGGTGGGCGGCCTGTTCGGCTTCTGGGGTGCCACGGCGCTCAAGAAGGCGCTGGGCTACGACGACAGCCTGGACGCCTTCGGCGTGCATGGCATCTGCGGCATCGTGGGCGCGCTGCTCACGGGCGTGCTGGCCTATGGCGCGCTGTCGGGCACCACGGCGGACCCGGCGGGCATCAGCGGCTCCATGGAACAGTTGGTGAAGCAGTTCTACGCCGTGGCCGCGACCTTCGTCTTCACCGCGGTGGCGAGCTTCATCCTCTACAAGGTGGTGGATGTGATCATCGGCCTGCGCGTGACCGAGGACGAGGAGCGCGAGGGCCTGGACGTGACGCAGCACGGCGAACGCCTGGGCTGACATCGCGGCCGCAAGTCGCGGCCGTAGGGCACCACAGGGGGCGCGCTGGAGGGAAACCTCCGGCGCGCCCTTCCTTTTTTGATGATCCTGCTTGACCCGGTGCGCGCCGCTTGCCTTCTATGTTGCATGCGGGATCTGGCGGCGCTGCCGCGCAGCGATGAGGACAGCTGGTGGGCCGTGGTGGCCACGGTGGGCCGCGCCCACCGCGTCGCCGAGATCTACCGCTCCCGCGCCGCCGCCCTGGAGGACCGCGCCTGGCGCGCCCAGCAGGTGCGCGCCTACGAGGACTTCCTCCGCCGCTCGGAACAGCCGGTGCCGCACTACTCGGTGGCGCCCATCCGCCGCTCCGACCTGCCGCGCAAATGGCGGCCGCTGCCGGCGCTGGGTTTTCTCCGCGGCGAGTTCATCTGAGGGCATTCGCGCCCTACCAGCCATGCGCGGAATTCGCGCCTCGCCGCCATTCCCGAGTTTCCGGTTCGGCCCTACTTTCATGCCATGCCCAAGCCCCGCGTCGCCCTCTTCGTCACCTGCCTCGTGGACCTGCACCGCCCCGCGGTCGGTTTCAGCGCCATCAAGCTGCTGGAGGAGGCCGGCTGCCAGGTGGAAGTGCCGCAGGTGCAGACCTGCTGCGGCCAGCCCGCCTTCAACTCCGGCGACCGGCGCACCACGCAGGAGATCGCGCGCCAGGTGATCGACGCCTTCCTTCCCTATTACTTCACCGTGGCGCCATCCGGTTCCTGCGCGGCCATGATCTCGCACCACTACCCGGGCCTCTTCGCCGATGGCGACCCGGAGGCGCGTGGCCGGGCGGAACGGCTGGGCGCCAAGACGCATGAGCTGGTCTCGTTCCTGACGGACGTGCTGGGGGTGCGCGGCGTCGCCGCCCGCTATGACGGGCGCGCCACATACCACGACAGCTGCTCGGGCCTGCGGGAGATGGGCATCAAGGCGCAGCCGCGCGCCCTGCTGGGCAGCGTGGACGGCCTGACACTGACCGAGATGCGCGAGCCCGAGATCTGCTGCGGCTTCGGCGGCACCTTCTGCGTGAAATACCCGGAGATCTCGACGCGCATGGTCAGCGACAAGACCGCCGACATCGCCGCCACCGGCGCCGACACCCT
>JBHYDO010000018.1:0-27920 GCA_051860645.1 Roseococcus sp. | reverse complement strand
GGGCGTCTTTGCCCGCATGGTGGTCTATGCCAGCACCACCCATGGCGTCGTCTATCGCCGCAAGCTGCTGGGCCTGCGGCGCATGCTCATGGACCGCGCGGGCATGGACGCCTATGCGCGCTACACCACGCTGCTGCTGCACCCGCCCTATTTCATCAACGCCAATGCCGGGCGGCTGGACGCAGACGAGGCCGCCGCCGCCGCAGCGCTGGGCGACCCCGAGGTGCAGGGCAGCCGGTTGCAGGCCATCCTCGAATTCGACCCGCGCGCGGAACTGCCCGGGCTGGACGTGCCGCTGCTGGTGGTCTGCGCTGACGACGACATCCTGACACCGCGCTATTTTTCCGAGGAGATGGCGGCGCTGGTGCCCGGCGCACGGACGCATTTCGAGCCGCGCGGCGGCCATGCCCTTTCGCGCACCGAACCGGCCCGCTTCGCCGAGATCGTCCTGCCCTTCCTCAAGGAGACCCCATGACGCCCACCCGCCGCCACCTGCTGCTCGCGACCCCGTTCCTGGCCGCACCTGTGCTCGCGCAGGCCCAATGGGCGCCCGAACGTCCGCTGCGCTTCATCGTGCCCTTCCCGGCGGGCGGCAGCAGCGACAGCCAGGCACGGCTGATCGCGGAGCCGCTGGCGCGCGCGCTGGGCCAGCCCGTGGTGATCGAGAACCGGCCGGGTGCGGGGGGCGTGATCGGTGCGACCGAGGCGGCGCGCGCGGCCCCCGACGGCCACACCCTGTTCATCGCGACGACGGGCACGCACGCCGCCAATGTCTCGCTCTATTCGCGCCTGGCCTATGACCCTGTGCGGGACTTCGCGCCGGTCACCATGGTGGCGGACTATGCGCAGTTCATCGGTATCGGGCCGGACTGGCCGGCGCCGCCGCAGCGCAGCCTGGACGGGCTGGTGGCCGCCCTCCGCGCGGATGCGACGAAGCGGTCCTTCGCCTCTTCCGGCAATGGCTCGCCCACGCACCTGGCGGGCGAGATGTTCGGCCATTTGTTCGGGATCCGGCTGGAGCACATCCCCTATCGCGGCCAGGCGCTCGCGGTGGCGGACGTGATCGCGGGGCGGGTGCCGCTGATGTTCCCCTCCATCGCCGACGTGCTGGGGCTGATCCGCGCCGGCCGGGTCACGCCGCTCGCCACCATGGCGGCCACGCGCAGCACCGCCATCCCCGACGTGCCGACCACGGCCGAGCTGGGCCATCCCTCGCTGGTGAGTTCCATCTGGACGGCGATCTTCCTGCGCGCCGGCTCGCCGCCCGCGGCCGTCGCGCGCATGAACGCCGAGATCGTGCGCATCCTGGCCGCCCCGGAGCTGGCGCAGCGGCTGGGCGAGGCCGGCTTCGGCGTGCAGTCCAGCACGCCCGAGGAACTGGCGCGCTTCCAGGCCGCGGAAATCGCCCGCTGGGCCGAGGTGGTGCGGAGTTCGGGGGCGAAGCTGGACTGAGGCTCAGCCGGGCTGGGCGGGGAAGCCGCCCAGCCAGAGCACATCCTCGATGCGCCGCGCGCCGCTTGCCAGCATGGCCAGCCGGTCGAAGCCGAGCGCGATGCCGCTGCCGGCAGGCATGCCGTGGTCCAGTGCGGCCAGGAAATCCTCGTCCACCGGCCAGGCGTTGTCGGCGCCATGGAGGCGCACGCGCTCCGCCACGTCGTGCCGGAAGCGGGCGCGCTGCTCGCCGGGTTCGGTCAGTTCGTCGAACGCATTCGCCAGCTCCACGCCGGCCACGAACATCTCGAAGCGCAGCGCCACGCGCGGGTCGGCCGGGTCGCGGCGGGCCAGGGCGGCCTGGGGGGTGGGCCAGTGGGTGAGGAAGCTGCCGCAATTCCGGCCGAGGCGCGGCTCCACATGGTCGAGCAGGTGGCGGAAGAAGGCGTCTTCCCAGCTTTCGTCCGGGCCTGCCTGCAGTGCGGCCGCGTCGCCGGTCCCATCGGGGCGGATGCTGGCCAGCAGGTCCAGGCCCACCCATCGGTCGAAGGCCTCGGCGCAGGTGATGCGCTCGAAGGACAGGGTGGTGTCCGTCTCGACCCCGTTGTGTGCCACGCGGGCGGGGCAGAGGGCGCGGACCAGCGCCTCTGCCTCGTCCATCAGCCCCTCCAGCGCCAGCCCCGGGCGATACCATTCCAGCATGGTGAATTCGGGCGCATGGGTGCGCCCCACCTCGCCATTGCGCCACACGCGGGCGAGTTCGAAGACCGGCCCCGCGCCGCCCACCAGCAGCCGCTTCAGCGCCAGTTCGGGCGAGGTGCGCAGCCATAGCGGCTGCGGCGTGCCGGCGCCCAGATGCGGCTCGAACGCGGTCCGGAAGCCGCGCAGATGCACCTCCATGCCGGGCGCCGGCACGAGGCAGGGGGTCTCCACCTCGCGGTAGCCGCGTGCGGTCAGCCAGGCACGGGTGTCGGCGGTGAGGCGCGCGCGGGCATCGAGGAAGGGCAGGCGGGCGGCGAGCCGTTCGGGGGACCAGTGGGGCATTGCGCCGCCGGGGATAGCAGGGCAAAGCCGCCCCTACCATGAACAGGGCACCATGAACCGCACCCTTCGCAGCGCGCAGGACCTGGCCGCCGCCGGGCTGGTCACGCCCGCCCGCGCGGCCGAGATCACGCCCGTGGAGGCACGCTATTCGGTGGCCGTGACACCCGCCATGGCCGCGCTGATCGCGCAGGGCGCCGAGGATGTGGCCCGCCAATACCTGCCCGACCCCGCCGAACTCGTCACCGCCCCGCATGAGCTGGACGACCCCACGGCCGACGTGCCCTTCACCCCCATCAAGGGCGTGGTGCACCGTTACCCGGACCGTGCGCTGCTGAAGCCGCTGCTCGCCTGCCCGGTCTATTGCCGCTTTTGCTTCCGGCGCGAGGCGGTGGGCCCCGATGGCGGGCTGCTGACCGAGGCGGAGCTGGACGCCGCGCTGGACTGGTTCGCCGCAACGCCGGCCGTGCGCGAAGTGATCCTGACGGGGGGCGACCCGCTGATCCTGTCGCCGCGGCGCCTCGCGCATATCCTGACGCGGCTCTCCGCGCTGCCGCATATCGAGGTGCTGCGCATCCATTCCCGCGTGCCGGTGGCGGAACCTTCGCGCGTGAACGCGGCGCTGCTGTCGGCGCTGACGCTCGAGATGCCGCTCTATCTTTGCGTGCATGCCAATGCCGCGGCCGAATTCACGCCCGAGGCGGGGGTGGCGCTGCGCGCGTTGCACGGGGTGGGGTTGGTGCTGCTGGGGCAGAGCGTGCTGCTGCGCGGCGTGAACGACACGCAGGCGGGGCTGGAGGCGCTGTTCCGGGCCATGCTGCGGCACCGGGTGAAGCCCTACTACCTGCATCAGCTGGACCCCGCGCCCGGCACAGCGCGTTTCCACGTGCCGGAGGCGGAGGGCCTTGCCCTGCTGGCGCAGTTGCGCGGCCACGTCACCGGCCTGGCCTGGCCCGCCTATGTGCGGGAGTGGCCGCAGGGCGGCGGGAAATACCCGGTGGGTATGCCGGCCATGCAGCCCGGGACTGGACAAGCGCCCTGATCCGGGTAGAAGGGCGCCCTTGGCCGGGCGCTTAGCTCAGTTGGTAGAGCAGCTGACTCTTAATCAGCGGGTCGTAGGTTCGAGCCCTACAGCGCCCACCAATCTTTTCAGGCAGTTAGATGGTAGTTGAAACCGCTTACTTCGCGGACCTTCGTCGCGCGGACCCCGTGCGGACCCGTTGGGCGGGCGACGACCGCAAAAAAAGAATTCGCAAGCCTGTCGGGCCAAACATTTCGCAGAGCGGCCATGGGCCTCTCAGCTTATGCGAGGGCGCCCCGCGCCTTTTGCCGCGTAAAGCGTTAGTCCCTCTGCCGAAGGACGACCGCGCGAACAGCGTCCCGCACACGTTGGTCCTGAGTGTTGGATGCCTGCCTGTCGCCAAATCCCAAAGTTGAAATCTGGTAGACCACTCCACCCGGCATGGGGAGCAACAGATAGGCGAACGTAACCGATTGTCCCTCCGTGCCAGAACAAAATGTTTGGATGCGGCGGCTCGTTGGCAAATCAGCGTCGGCTGTGCGTCCAGTCGCAAACTCTCCGCGACAACTGCGCGCATCGGAAGAAATGATCTCGGCCGCCAGCGTGTCCAAGTCGGAGGCGCCACGACCAGAGACCACGCGCAGAGATCCAATGATGCTTGGACCTTGCCAGACAACATCACTCGATCTAAAAAATTCGGGCAGATCAGACTGACGTAATTGGCTTAGCGTTAACAGCCGAATCCCGCGCATTCCATCGTGATTCAAAATATTGGACGCAAATTGAGTGGCCTCAAGGCGCTGGTCTGCTGTAGTTTCTGGCCGTGTATTCGGAGGCTGGGATGGCTGAGCCTCTCGGATGTTTGGCGGACTTGGCTGAATGGGAACCGGCTGTCGCACTTGGGGCAGCACATTGGCCCCGTTACTTGATACGCAGGACAGAAGGGTTTGCAAAACAATGGATGTCCCGGTTAATGCGAATTGGACACTGTAACCAGCGGCGTTGACGTATAAAATCCGCCCTGCACGCATACGCTGGAACAAGTGCCGGTCGTCAGGCAAGCGCATTAGCAAAAGGCTAGGGCTACTAACAAAGGCACTCCCTGAAATGGGCCGGTCATTATCAATATAGTATTGGAGATTTATGTTTGATCCTTCATTAAGCCGCCATCTCGGATTGGCAAAGCCAACTGTCCACTCCATTCGCTCATTAATTGAAAATAAGAGCAAAATACCAGAGCGGTATGGAGCACTGGCCGCACAATGACTGAATAGACCTGTGTTTTGATAACGAAATGAAGATATATTCCAGGCATTAAATTGTGATGAGGCAATAGTCGTCGTTTGCGCGAAGGCCGGGGCTACCAACATAATAAAGAGGGCTGTCATGACGCGAACAAGGTTATTCATGCGGGTGGCTCACTCCCAATCTCTCACGGATACTATGTCTGCATGGGAATATGTGGGGAATAAATTTCCTCTCTATCCCAAAGATTCATCGCAGGCGCGCGGCTAGGTGATGCGGCATCCTCTACACCACGATGGCACCCACACTCCCAAAATTGCCGCTCGCCTCCAGCCTGCCCCAAGCGGATAAGGTTTACCTCAGCATCCATTGCCAGGGCTGCCACCGCAGCGTGGAAATGGGCACCCGCGTTCCATCGGCGTGGACGAACAGGTGGGCGGCGTTCTTGGGGCGATCCTTTGCCGCCAGGATCGCGCGAACTGTGACCATAGCTGTGTCCGTCAGCCGTGAAGGACTTGACTCATAGCGCATCCCTCCGTGCCGGGGAGAAGAGTGCACCGTCAAAGCCTGGGACCAGGCATCTAGCGTCTTGTTTTCACGAGTATCTTCATCCGATCAGGTGATTCCACCTGATCGCGATCCGCTCTAGCCGCTGGAGCCATCCGCTGCGCATGTCGGCGCCATCATTCGCGCGATGGCCAGCACGGCTTCGCGCTTCTTCGCATCGCCGATCGCGCCGAACAGCTGGATCAGCTCCAGCACGTCATCGCCGGTGGTAGGCAAAGCGGGGGCCGGCACGGACAGCTCGGGCGCGCCCGAATTGAGGAGCACGTCCGGCGCCACGCCCAGCGCCTCCGCGATCGCGATCATGCGGCTTGCCGCCACGCGCGTCGAACCGGTTTCGTAGCGGTGCAACTGTGCACCCGTTACGCCCACCGCGCTGGCCAGGTTCGCTTGCGTGATGCCGCTGGAGCGGCGGAGTTGCCGAATCTTCCGGCCCACCGCCAGATCGCTCGGCATGGGGGCACGGACCCGCACCGGTTCGGCCGGCAGCGTGCTGTTGGGCTCGACGGCCCGCGGATTGGCCGTTGTCGACATGCGCGCGACCGCTCCGCCGGGCCAGCTCGTCAGCTTCGCGCTGCCCGTCAGGGCTGGCGTCGCGATGGTTGCGTGGCGGACGGGGCTGCCCGGCATCGAGCGCCGCTCACGACCATCCCAGTTTTGACTGCTGTTCATCATCTTCGCCATTTCCTGCATGCTGGGGCATTGACCTGCGAAACTCTGGAGCCGTCCTGGAACGCGGCTTTTGAGCAAAACTGCTTTCCGCACCCTTAAACGAGTTAATTAATACCGCAAGAGTTAATTTTGAGACAATTTGAGCCTGCCCTCCTTCGGTCCGGTTGCCGCACCTCACCGCGAAAGACGTTGACGCCCGCCAGCCCGGACCGCGCGCAATCGCTTGCCTCGCGCCAATCGATGCGAGGTCGCCCCCATTACCTTTGTCAAGGCGGCCTTCAGCCCCTGATGGCCGCCAGGGATGACCAGCTTGACGCCCACGGCGATGGGGACTGCAACCGGCTTGGGCAGCGTCCGAGGTGCTGTTGCGCCGGGACGCGCTCCGCTCAACCGGCAGCCGAAAATCCTGCGTGCCGGTGCCGCCCCACGTCCACGGCCAGGCCGACCGATCGATCGGTCATGCGGGCCGATGGACAGGAGCTTGGGCGCGCCGCGCATCCCTTCGGCGAAGCAGCGAGAGCCATGGCTGGCGATCTCATGTCCGCGGGCAAGGCAGGCGCGCACCAGTCCCGGGTTCCGCTCCTGCATGCCAAGCCCCGACCCGATGACGGCGATGCGTGTGCGGGCAAGCGACCACTCCGTCGCGGCGGCCTGCCCGGGATGGCTTTGGCCGCAGCAAACCCTGTCAAGCCGCGCAATGCCGCCCCACGCCCCCATCCGCGCCGCGCGCGACAGCTGAACGTGCATGACGCCTTCTTTCAGGCACAGCCGGCGAGGCTCTTCGCGCGGCCGCCAGCGAGGCGGACGCAGCGCCATGCCGGGCGGCGATGAGCTGGCGGCATGCAGGCCAAGCGCGAGCGGGGGGCGCGGCACAAGGCTTGCTCCGCAGTGCACCATGCAAACGCCTCGCACCCCATGAGAATCGGCGTCATCGGCACGGGCGTGGCCGGCGCCCTCTTCCTGGACCGGTTGCACGGGCGCCGCGACATCCGCGTGGAGGGGTTCGAGCGCGTGTCTGCCGGCGCGCGCGAGGAGGCGGGCACCGGCCTGAACCTGTGCCCAAACGCACTGAAAGCGCTGCGCCTGCACCATCCGGCGCGCCACGCGGCGTTGCGTGCGGCGAGCCTGCCCTGGGAGCGCTGGTCGGCTGCGCTGGCCGACGGCACGCCGCTGCTGGATCTCGACCTGCGCGAGATCGCCGAGGACGCCGGCGCCAGGCTGCGCTGGTCGGACCTCTATGGTCTGCTGCGCGCTCCCTTGGCGTCCATCACCACGCATGACCATGAGCTCGAAGCCCTCGAAGAAGACGCGGCGGGGCGTCTCGTGCCCGTCTTCCAGGCAGGCGGCGCGCGGCGGCGCCATGGCGGCTTCGACCTGCTGGTGGCGGGCGATGGCCGCTACTCGCGCCTGCGCGCCCTGGCGTTGGGCACCCCGTCGCCCGAATTCCTCGACATCGGGATGACGCGCCTTCTCGTCCCCGATGCCGCGGACTGCCCCTTCGACGACTATGGCCAGTGGTTCCAGGGCAACAACCGGCTGCTGGCCTACCGCCTGCCGGGCGGGGCGGTGTACATCGCCGGCGCCTTCCCCCTCGGCGCCGCCCGCATCTTCACCGAGGAGATGCGAACCGCGGCCCATGCCCGCGCTATGTATCTGCCGCCGGGCGGCGGGGCGTGCCCCGCCGTCGAATGGATGGTGGCGCGGACGGCCACCCGTATTCATGAGGTGCATTGGGCGCGGCTTCAGTTGGCCCCCTTCGCGCGCAGCGCGGCCGGCGGGCGCGTGCTGTTCCTGGGCGATGCCGCGCACGCCATGGTGCCCACGCTGGGCCAGGGTGCCACCCAGGCCATCGAGGATGGCGTGCTGGCCGCCGCGGTCTTCGCCGCCGGCGGGGGCGTGGCGGAGGTGTCGGCGCTGCGCGATGCGCGGATCGCCTTCATCCGCGACTTCTCGGTGGAGGCGACCGACAGCATGCTGCCTGGCGCCGACGCAGCCGCATTGACCCGGGCGAAGGGCGAGGCGCCCTTCCTGGAAAAACTGCGCCGCGCCTACACCGACGTGCCCGAGGTCATCTCGCCGCCCAATGGACGAAGCGCTTCTCCAGCAGCAGGAAGAGCAGGTTGAGCAGGTAGCCCAGCGCGCCGGCGAGGAAGATCACGCCATACATCAGGCCACTCTCGAACAGGCTCTGCGCCACGATGACGCGCTGGCCCAGCCCGTCCGTGCTGCCGATGAACATCTCCGCCACCACGATGATCACCAGCGCCAGCGACACGCCCGAGCGCATGCCCACCAGGATCTGCGGCGCCGCCTCCCACAGCAGCACGTCGGTCATGATGCGCAGCCGCCCCGCGCCCATCACCTGCGCGGCCAGGATCCGCGTGCGCCGCGCGTTCATCACGCCATAGGCCGCGTTGAACAGGATGACGAGCGCGGCGCCGAAGGCCGCGACCGCGATCTTGGTGCCTTCGCCCACGCCGAACAGCACGAGGAACAGCGGAAACAGCGCCGAGGCCGGGGTGGAGCGGAAGAAATCCACCACGAACTCACAGGTGCGATAGAGGCCTTCCTGCGCACCGAGCAGCACCCCCAGCGGCACACCGACCAGGCTTGCCAGGACGAAGGCGAGCACGGTGCGCTGCACGGTGCGCAGCAGGTCCTGCCACAGCGGCCCCTCGACGAAGGAGCGGTGGGTCTCCACCCAGGTCTCCGCCGGCGAGGGCAGCAGCACGGGATCGGCCAGTTCCAGCAGCGCCGCCGCCCACCACAGCGCGACGAAGCCCAGCGCGCCCAGGGCGGGCAGGCCCACCGCCCTCATGAGCCGGCCACCGCCTCGGTAAAGACGCGCAGGCAGCGGGACTTGATGGCGACGAAGGGCGCCTCGCCCAGCGTCTCGGGCGTGCGCGGCCAGGGCAGCGGCACCGGCACGTCGTCGGCCACGGTGGTCGGCCGGCGCGTCAGCATCAGGATGCGGTCCGCCAGCACGATGCTCTCCTCGAGGTCGTGGCTGACCAGGATGGTGGTCACGGTGCGCGCCTTCAGCACTTCCTGAAGCAATCCGCGCAACGAGAGCGTGGTCTCGTAGTCAAGGGCGGAGAAGGGTTCGTCCAGGAACAGCACCTCCGGCTCCACCGTCAGGGCGCGCATGATGGAGACGAGCTGCTGCTGCCCGCCGGAGAGCTCATAGGGGTAGCGATGCAGGTCGAAGCGGACGCGGAAATCGGCCACCAGGCGTTCCAGACGGCGCTCGATCTCGGCGCGCGGAAGGCCCATCCGCCGCAGTGGGTAGCGGATGTTGTCGGCCGCCCGGCGCCAGGGGAAGAGCGCCTCGCGGTAGTTCTGGAAGACGTAGCCGATGCGCACCTCGCGCACCTCGCGCCCGTCATACAGGATCTCGCCGCCATCATGCGGCAGCAGCCCGGCCGCCATGTTGATGAGCGTGGACTTGCCGCAGCCATTGGGGCCGAACACCGCCAGGATGTCGCCGCGCCGCACGTCGAGGTCGAAGCCCGCATAGACCGGCTGGCCGCCGAAGGCCTTGCGCAGCCCGCGGACGGACAGCGCGGCCTCGCGCGGAGGGATCACAGGGCGCGCAGCATGGAGGCCGCTTCGATGCGGCTGCGCACCACGCCCATCCGCACCGCTATGTCGAGGAAGGTCTGCAGGTCCTCCATCATCTGCGGCGTCATCTCGCGCACCAGGGTGAAGCGCTGCAGCGGCATCACGGCGGCAAGCTCCGCGGGCATGTTGAGGTGGCTGGTCAGCACCTCGCGGGTGGAGGCGTCGCTGCGGATGGCCTCCACCGCCCGCGTCCAGGCGGCGGCGTAGCGCCTGGCCACGTCCTCGCGCCGTTCCAGGAAGCGGCCCGAGAAGCCGGCACCCGAGGCGAAGGCCAGCGCATCCCGGCGGCCGATCATGTGCGTCGCGATGACGCCCGCCTCCAGCCGCTGCATGGCGCCCACGCGCACGCCGATGGTGGCGGCCGGCTCCAGCGTGAAGGCGGCGTCGAACTGGCCCGACTGCATGGAGCCGACATGCACGGCCATGGGCTGCTCGATCAGCGTGTAGTCGCGCCCCTCCTGCAACCCGGCGGCGGCGAGCGAACCCCGCGCGGCGGCCAGGTTGCCCGGCCCGGGCGCCGACATGATGCGCGAGCCGCGCAGGTCGGCCAGGGTGCGCGCCGTGCTGCCGGGGCGCACCACGAACTGCTCCATCTGGTGCTCGGCGTTCTGGCCGTTCGCCGCAAAGAAGATCACGGAATTGGCGCGGCGGCTGTTGATGTTCGCCGCCTCCAGCGTGACCAGGTTGGTGCACGCCTCCGCATCGCCCGTGACCATCGCCTGCACGATGAGCGGATGGGTGGCCAGCGGCGCGCCCACCGGCTCCACCCCCGCCTCGCGGAAGAAGCCGCGCGTGATGGCGACGAAGTAGGGGAGGGTGGAGGCGGCCTCGAACGTCGCCACCCGCACCGTGTCCATCGCCCGCGCGGCGCCGATGACGAAGGGGCTCGCAAGCGTGCCGAGCAACAGGGAGCGGCGGTGCGGCATGGGCTCTCTCCTCAGGTTCAGGCTGCGCCCCGGGGTCAGGCGAGGCTTGGGTAGGTCACGGGGTCGAAGAAGCTCTCACCCGCGACATAGGCGCGCCCGGGCGACGTGTCGGGTGGCGGGCCTTCCTCGCCCGCGCCGTCGAAGGTCAGTTCCAGTTGCACGCCCGAGGGGTCATGGACGAAGAGCTGCCAGAGCCGCGTGCCCGGCACGAGGAACTCCCGCCAGTCGAGCCCGGCCGCCCGGAAGCGCGCAACCTGGCTCTGGAAGCCGTGGCAGGCGAGGGACACATGGTCGATGGCGCCGCTGCCCCGCGGGACATCGCCGCCGGGCCCCAGCGCCGGCCCGCCCGCATAGATGTGGATGATGGCCGCCCCGCCGGGCAGCGGCACGCCGAGCCAGGCGCCCGGGTAGCCGAAATCGGGCCGCGCGACCTCCAGCAGGCCAAGGATGCGCGTGTAGAAGGCGAGGGTGGCCGGCAGGTCACGTGTCTTGATCGCCACGTGGAACAGCCCGGCGACGAGCGGCGGAGGCGGGTTCATGCGCGAACGCTAGCAGCGGCAAAGCCCCTTCACGGGCCGGCTTGGGTGCAAAACACGGCCCGCACGCATGATTTGACTGAAATTTGGGCAATATGATTATCTGATGGGCGGCGCCTGGATCAGTCCCGCGTGAGCCTGGACGCTCCCTGGGCCGCCGCAGACGGGACATCGGTGCTGATGCGGGTCGACACCGGGTGGCGGACCCAGCGCGACGGTAAAACCGCGTCCGGCATGGTTGCGCAGAAGCGGCCGCTGCCGGGCCTGTCGATCGCCGTCTTGCGGGGCCGGGCGGCGGGCGTGATCGGCGAAGGTCTCCCGGCCTGCTTCGCCAATGCGCCGCGACCCGGCAACACCCGCTTCCCGACGGGATGGGCGTGGATGGCGCGGCCGCGCCGCCGCGCATCATGCAGGGCTTCGCGCTCGCCGCCATCGCGGGCATGCTGCGCCCGCCCATGGTGGTGCGCGACCTCATCCCCAAGCCACAGGACTTCCCCGCATGAGCCAACCCCCGTTCCGCGGCTACCACGACATCGGCGGCCTGCCGGGCGGGCCGGTGCAATGCGCAGAATACGGCTTCGAGGATTGGCAGAAGCTGTCCGAAGCCATCCGCGGCGCGCTCGACCAGCGGCACCGCATGGTCTCGCTCGACGAGTTGCGCCGCGTGTTCGAGAGCTTTGGCCAGGACCTCTACGAGACGCTGGGCTTCTACGAGCGCCGCGCCGAGGCGCTGGCCATCCTGCTCGAGGAAAAGGGCATCACCACCCGCGCCGAGATCGAGGCCCGCATGGACGCCATCGCCGCCGCGCGCGGCCAGGTGGTGAACCACGACGCGCGCCAGCTGGCCCCCGCGCCATGACCGAGCCGCGCTTCCGCGCCGGCGACCGGGTGCGCGTGCTCGACCTCGGGAGGCCGGGCCATGTCCGCATCCCCTTCTACGTGCGCCACCACACGGGCGTGGTGGAGCGGTATTGCGGCGCCTATCCCAACCCGGAGCAGCTGGCCTATGGCCGCCCCGGCCTGCCGCCCGTGGACCTCTACCGCGTGCATTTCCGGCAGCCCGCCCTCTGGCCGGACTATCCCGGCCCACCGCAGGACACGGTGGAGATCGAGATCTACGACCACTGGCTCGCCCCGGCGGAAGAGGCGTGATGCCGGCCCCCCCGCCCTCGCGCTTCTCGGCCGACCGCGTGGACCCTGCGCGCCCCGTGGTCGAGGGCCATGACGGCGCCGACTACTACGCGCTGATGACCGAGGCGCTGCACGGGCTGCTGCTGGAGAAGCAGCTGCTCGATGCGGCCGACACCGACCGCGTGATCGCCGCGCTGGAGGCGCCCAATGCCAGCTGGGGCGCGCGCATCGTGGCCCATGCGTGGCGCGACCCGGCCTATCGGGCGCGGCTGCTGCAGGATGGCTCGGCCGCGGCGCTGGAACTCGGCTACCGGATCAAGGAGGCGAAGCTCGTGGTCGTGGCGAACACGCCGCGGCTGCACAACGTCATCGTCTGCACACTGTGCTCCTGCTATCCGCGCTCGCTGCTGGGCCAGCCGCCCTGGTGGTACATCTCGAAGAACTACCGCGCGCGCGCCGTGCGCGAGCCGCGCGCGGTCCTGGCGGAGCTCGGCCTCGACCTGCCGCCCGACATGGAACTCCGCGTGCACGACAGCAATGCCGACATGCGCTACCTCGTGCTCCCCATGCCGCCGCCCGGCAGCGCGGATTGGCCGCTGGAGCGGCTGATGGCGGCCGTCAACCGCAACATGCTCATCGGCACCGCCATTGCAGGGGCGGCGCTCGCCTGATCCCGATGCCCCGCCGCGCGCTGCCGGCCGCGCCCCTGCATGCGGGCGGGGGGGCGCGCCCATCAGGCTCTCCAGCGCCCGCCAACCCCGGGCCGTGGCAGGCCGAGATGTTCGCGCAGCGTGGTCCCCGTGTAGTCGCGGCGGAACAGGCCGCGCTCCTGCAGGATGGGCACCACCTGGTCCACGAAATCGTCGAAGCCGCCGGGGAAGTAGGGCGGCAGGATGTTGAAGCCATCCGCTGCATCGGCCTCGAACCATTCCTGGAGGGTGTCCGCCACCTGCGACGGCGTGCCGCACACCACCCAATGCCCGCGCGCGGCACCCGTGAGGTTGTGCAGGTCGCGCCAGGTCATCTTCTCGCGCCGCGCCTTGGAGAGCATGGCGCGGGCGAAGCCGTGCGAGGTGTCGGGCAGCGGCAGGTCGGGCACCAGGTCATCCATGGCGAAGCCCGACACATCCATGCCCAGGCGGTTCTTCAGCATGGTGGCGGCGTTGTCGCCCGTGACGAAGCCTTGCAGCGTGTTCAGCTTCTCGCGCGCCTCGGCCTCGGTGGCACCCAGCACGGGCATGACGCCGGGGAGCAGCGCGACTTCGCCCGCCGCACGGCCGAAATCCGCCATGCGCGATTTCAGCGCCGACCAGGCGGCCCGGGCCTCGCCCAGGTCCTGCACCACGGAGAAGACGATGTCCGCCGTGCGGGCCGCCAGCGAAAGCCCGGGCGGCGAGGAGCCCGCCTGGATGATGACCGGCCGCCCCTGCGGCGTGCGGTCGATGTTGAGCGGCCCCTTCACCTGGAAATACCGGCCCTTGTGGTCCAGCGTCCGCACCTTGGACGGGTCCACGTATTGCCCGGTCTCGCGGTCGGCCACCACGGCGTCGTCGTCCCAGCAATCCCACAGGCCCAGCACCACGTCCACGAACTCCTCCGCCACCTCGTAGCGTGCGCCGTGGCGCGGGTGCTCGCGGCCGAAATTGGGGCCGGCGCCGGGGTCGCTGCTGGTCACGGCATTCCACGCCGCGCGGCCGCCCGTGGCGTGGTCGAGCGAGGCGAATTGCCGCGCCAGATTGTAGGGCTCGTTGTAGGTGGTGGACGCCGTGCCGCCGAGGCCCACATGCGACGTGGTGCCGGCCAGCGCGGCCAGCATCGTCAGCGGCTCGAACCGCACGAGGAAGGAGGGGTGCGCGCCCATCTGCGCCGACAGCCCGTCGCCCACGAAGAGCAGGTCGAACTTCCCGCGTTCCGCCGTGCGGCCGATCTGCTGGATGACGTCGAGGCGCGTGAAGCTGTCGGCCGCCCCGGGATAGCGCCAGCCCGCGATGTGATTGCCGGTGCCGAGGACGAAGACGCCCAGATGCATCTGCCGGTGTGAAGTGGACATGGTGTTTCCGCGCCTTTGCCGATGAGCCGATCATGCCGCCGCGCCGCTCGGGCTTCTGCCCTGGGCGGACCGTTGCTGCCGGGCCAGCGTGCCATGTCTGCATGCTTTCCCGGCAGCCCGTTGCGGATTGCGTACAATGCATGGGCAGGCCAGCGCGGGAAATACGCGGCTGCATGGGCCTCGCGCTTGCGCATGTGGCGCGCAGCGTCTCAACTCTGGCCGGAAGAAGAGGGACGCCCCATGCTGCACCGCCTGCTCCGCCGCGCGCTCGTCGCATCGCTCCTCGCCACCGTGCCGGTCATGGCCAGCGCGCAGACGGCGCCGCGCCCGCTGGTGTGGGGCGACACCTTGCCCGCGACACTCGACCCGCACGCGATCTTCGACGTGCCGAGCCAGTTCATCCTGCTCAACGTCTATGACGGGCTGTACCGCTACCAGGGCAACCCGCCGCGGCTGGAGCCCTGGCTCGCGGAATCGCACACCGTCTCGGCCGATGGGCTGACCTGGGAGTTCACGCTGCGCGCCGGTGCGAAGTTCCACGACGGCAGCGACATCACGGCCGACGACGTGGTCTATTCCTTCCGCCGCCTGCTGGCCATGCGCCGCGCGCCCGCCGCCGCCTTCACCCCCGTGCTGACGGGCGAGGCGGTGACGGCGGTGAACCCGCGCACCGTGCGCTTCGTCCTGAGCCGCCCCTACGCGCCCTTCCTCTCCGCCCTGCCGCTGGTGGCGGTGGTGAACCCGCGCGTGCTGGCGCAGCACGTCTCGGGCGATGACTGGGGCAACGCCTGGCTCGCCGCCAACAGCGCGGGCTCGGGCGCCTATCGCGTGAACCCGGCGAACTACCAGGCCCGCGTCGCGCTCGACCTGGAGCGCTTCCCCGGCCACTTCACGGGCTTCGCGGGCAACCCGCGCCCCATCGAGGCGGTGCGCGTGCGCCCGGTGCTGGAGACCTCGACGCGCGTGCTCGCCCTGCTGCGGGGCGAAATCGACGCCACCGACAGCTACCTCCCCGCCGACCAGGTGGAGCGCGTGGACCGCAACCCCAGCACCCGCGTGGCGCGCGACGAGAGCATGCGCGTCTTCATCATCCGGATGAACAACCAGCGCGCGCCATTCGACAACCATGACGTGCGACTGTGCTTCGCGCATGCCTTCAACTACGAGGGCTTCAACAACGTCATCCTGCGCGGCTTCGTGGCGCGCAACGCCGGCCCCAACCCCAACAACCTCTGGGGCAACCCGCCCAACCTCGCCCCCTACGCCTTCGACCTCGCGAAGGCGCGCGAGCATTGCGACCGCGCGCGCGCGGCGGGCGTGGACCTCTCGCGCCCCATCGAGATCCATGTGCAGAACGAGCTGCAGCAGACCACCCAGGCCGCGCAGCTCTTCCAGTCGGACCTGCGGCGCATCGGCATCAACCTGCGCATCGTGCCCAACACCTGGCCCAACATGACCGCCTCCACCGCGCGCGCGGAAAACACGCCCGACATGTGGGTGCACTGGGTCTCCACCTACTTCGTGGACCCGGAGAACTGGATCGGCCAGATGTATGACAGCCAGTTCCACGGCACCTGGAAGGCGTCGTCCTGGTACTCCAACCCTCGGGTGGACACGCTGCTGCGCGCCGCCCGCACGAGCCTGAGCCAGGAGGAGCGCCAGCGCCTCTACGCCGAAGCCACCGCGCTGGTGGTGGCCGACAGCCCGGACATCTGGGTCTACAACACGGTGAACCTGCGCGGCCTGTCGCGTCGTGTCTCGGGCTACAGCTTTTCGCCCGTGGGTTCGGGCGGCGAGGTGCGGCTGATGTCGCTGGAGAACTAGGCGCCGCGTCATGGCCCTCTACATCCTGCGCCGGATCGCGCTGTCCATCCCGGCGCTGCTGGGCTTGATCCTGCTCACCTTCGTGCTCTCGCGCGTGGTGCCAGGCGACCCGGCGGCGACGCTGGCGGGCGATGCCGCGACGCCCGCGCAGATCGCCGAACTCCGCGTGCAATACGGGCTGGACCGGCCCATCCTGGAGCAGGCCGTGATCCATGTGCGGCAGGTGCTGTCCGGTGACCTGGGGAACTCCATCTTCTCCGGCCGGCCGGTGTCGGAGGAAATCCTGCAACGCCTGCCGGCCACGCTGGAATTGACCTTCCTCGCTTTGTTCTTCGCCACCGTGCTGGGCATCGGGCTCGGGCTGGTGGCCGCACTCGACCACAACGGGCCGCTCGACCATCTGGTGCGGGTGGTGTCGGTGGGGGGCTTGGCCATTGCCTCCTTCTGGCTGGCCATCATGCTGCAGCTGCAATTCTCGATGGAGTGGAACATCCTGCCCCTGCGCGGCCGGCTGGACGTAGCGCTGGGCCAGCCGCCGCGGCTGACGGGCTTCATGCTGTTCGACACGCTGGCGGCCGGCCGTTTCGACATGTTCCTGGACGCGCTGCGGCATTTGGTGCTGCCGGCCTTCACGCTGGCGCTGCCCGGGCTTGCCACCATCGCGCGCTTCACCCGCAGCGGCGTGCTGGAGGCCTTGCAGAAGGACTACGTGCTCTATGCCCGCGCCGCCGGCTATGGGCGCGTGCGGCTCGCCACCATCTATGTGCTGCGCAACGCCGTCACCGTCACGGTCACGCAGGTGGGGCTGCTGTTCGGCGCGCTGGTCTCGGGCGCCGTGGCGGTGGAGGCGGTGTTCGATTGGCCGGGCCTCGGCACCTATGCCGTGCAGGCCATCCTCTCGGCCGACTACAAGGCGCTGCTGGCGGTCACGCTCGTCATCGGCGTGGTCTATGCGGTGGTGAACGTGGCAGTGGACGTGGTGCAGGCGATCATCGACCCGCGCGTGGCGGAGCAGGGGCGATGACCGCGCTGCGGCACCTGCTGCGCGACCCCGTCGCGGCCCTGGGCCTGCTGATCGTGCTGTTCGCCGTCGTCGTCGCCATCTTCGCGCCCTGGATCGCGCCGCGGCCGGAGGATGCCTACGAGAGCAACATCATGCTCCGCCTGAAGCCGCCCTCGGCGGAGTTTCCCTTCGGCACCGACGACCTTGGCCGCGACATCCTCTCGCGCGTCATCCTGGGCACGCGCAGCGCGCTGATCGTGGCGGTCTCGGTGGTGCTGGCGGCCATCGTGATCGGCGTGCCCATCGGGCTGGCCGCGGGCTGGCGCGACGGCTGGCTCTCGGAGGTGCTGATGCGCGTCACCGACGTCTTCCTGGCCGTGCCGCAGTTGATCCTCGCGCTGGCCCTGGGGCAGTTGCTGGCGCCGGGCCTGACCACGGCCATGGTGGCGCTGGCGCTCACCTACTGGCCCTTCTTCGCGCGCACCGTCTTCGCCGAAACACGGCGCCTGCGCGGCTCGCTCTTCGTGGACGCGCTGGCCGGCATCGGCGCGCATCCCATGCGCATCCTGCTGCTGCACGTGCTGCCCAACGCGGCGCCCGCGGTGCTGGTGCGCGCCACCATCGGCATGGGCTTCACCATCCTGACGGCCGCGCTGCTGGGCTTCCTCGGTGTCGGCGCGGCCCCGCCCACGCCGGACTGGGGCCTGGCCGTCGCCGAGGCGCGGCAGCATTTGCCGGACGCCTGGTGGTACGCGACCTTCCCGGGGCTCGCCATCATGCTGCTGGTGCTGGGCTTCAACCTGCTGGGCGATGGGCTTCGCGACGCGGCCGACCCGCGCCTGCGGCGGAGCCGCAAGTAGTGGACGCGGCCCTCACCATCGAAGACCTCGCCGTGCAACTGCGCGGCCGCGGCCAGGTGGCGGACATCCTGGACGGCATCACGCTGACCGTCCCCCGCGGCAGCGTCACCGGCGTGGTGGGCGAGAGCGGCTGCGGCAAGTCCACGCTGCTGCGCGCCATCCTGGGCATCTTGCCGCGGCAGGCCACGACGCCGCGCGGGCGCATCGTCTTCGAAGGCCGCGACATCCTGCCCGACCGTGCCGCGAAGGCGCGCGGCCGCATCGGCTTCGTCCCGCAGGACCCCTATCTCTCGCTCAACCCCGTCTTCCGCGCCGGCGACCAGATCCTGGAAATCATGCGCCGCCACGCGCCGGGCACGCGCGTGCAGCACAGCGCCAAGCTGGTGGAGCTGTTCCGCGCCGTCCAGCTGCCCGATCCCGAGGCGGCGCTGCGCAAATACCCGCACCAGTTCTCCGGCGGGCAGCGCCAGCGCCTGCTCATTGCCGCCGCCCTTTGCTGCGACCCGGCGCTGATCGTGGCGGACGAACCCACCACCGCGCTCGACGTCACCACCCAGCGGGAAATCCTGGGCCTGCTGCGCGAACTGGCGCAGGCGCGCGGGCTGTCCATGCTCTTCGTCACGCATGACTTCGGCGTGCTGGCCAGCCTCTGCGACCAGGTGAGCGTGCTTTACGCCGGGCGCGTGGCGGAAAGCGGCCCGACGCGCGAGGTGCTCGACGCACCCACCCACCCCTACACGCGCATGCTGCTGGCCTGCCACCCGGATCGCGCGGCGGAACTGCTGGGCATTCCCGGCGCCGTGCCGCCCGCCACCGCCCAGCCCGCGGGCTGTCGCTTTCACCCGCGCTGCCCCATCGCGCAGCCCGATTGCAGCACCGCCGCGCCGGCATTGCTGCCGCTGTCCGGCGGCCGCGCCGTGGCCTGCCCGCACCACGCGCGCATGGAGGCGCACGCCCTTGCCTGAACTGCTGCGCGCCGAGGCGCTCGTCACCGATCTCGGGCGTCGCGCGGGCTTTCTCCGCCCCGCCGTGTCGCTGCGCGCGGTGGATGGTGTCACGCTCTCCATCGCCGAGGGCGAGGCCTATGGCGTGGTGGGCGAAAGCGGCTGCGGCAAGACCACGCTGGCGCGCACCCTGCTTGGCCTCCAGCGCGAGGCGGCGGGCGAGATCACGCTGGCGGGTCGTCGCGTCTCGGGGCTCTCGCCCGCCGAGGCCCGGCGCGTCCGCTCCGATATCCAGTATGTGCACCAGGACCCTGGCGCGGCGCTCGATCCCTGGTGGCGCGTGGGTGCCACGCTGCACGAAGGCTTGCGCATCCACGGCATGCTCGACCCCGTCAACCGGGCCACGCGCATCGCCGAGATGCTGGCCGCGGTTGGCCTCGACGCCGATTTCGCACAGCGCTACCCGCATGAATTGTCCGGCGGGCAGCAGCGGCGCATCGGCCTCGCCCGCATCCTGCTGCTTCGGCCCAAGCTGGTCATCCTGGATGAGCCGACGGCGGGGCTGGATCTCTCCGTGCAGGCCTCGGTGCTGCGGCTGCTGGCCGATTTGCGGGCGCGTTTCGGCCTCACTTATTTGTTCATCTCGCACGACCTGACGGTGGTGCGGCGCGTCTGCGACCGGGTGGCGGTCATGTATCTCGGGCGTGTGGTGGAGGAAGGCCCGGCCGAGGCGCTGTTCATTAACCCCCGCCACCCCTACACGCGCGCGCTGCTCGCCGCCGCGCCGCATCTGGACGGCCGCGCCGCAGGTCCCTCGCTGCCGGGCGAGCCACCCTCGCTGCGGCGCATCCCCACGGGTTGCCGCTTCCATCCGCGCTGCGCCCGCGCCACGCATCTCTGCCTCAACGAGGAACCCGCACGGGAGACGGTGGACGAAGCCCACCACGTCGCCTGCCACCATTGGACCGAGGCCGCATGACCTGCGACGCCGTCACGCTGGAGATCATACGCGGCGCCGCCCGCGCCGCGCAGTCGGAGATGGAGGCGCTGCTCGAACGCACCGCCATGTCCGCCTTCATCCGCGAGAAGAAGGATTTTTACACCGCGCTGTTCGACGCGGACGGCGCCATGGTGGTGGGCAGCGATCTGCCGATCTTCGGCGACATCGTGCGGCCGGTGGCGCAAAAATTCCCGTTGGAGACGATGCAGCCCGGCGACCTCTACTGGTACAATGACTGCTACGGCAGCCAGGGCGCCGTCTCGCACACCAATGACCAGGTGTTCCTCGCCCCCGCCTTCGCGGATGGGGTGCGGGTGGGCTTCGTCATGGGCTGGGCGCATTTCTCCGACGTGGGCGGGCTGCGCGCGGGCTCGCTCAGCCCCGACGCCACCGACCATTTCCAGGAGGGCATCATCATCCCGCCTGTGCGCTTCGTGCGCGGCGGCGAGGTGAACGAGGCGCTGCTGGAGGTGTTCTGGCGCAATGGCCGCTTCCCCACCCAGTCGCGCGGCGACACGCGCGCGCTGATGGCCGCCGTGCGCCTGGGTGAACGCCGCCTGGAGGAGATCGCGCAACGCTTCGGCGCGGGCACCCTGGCCGACGCCTTCGCGCAATTGCTCGCCCGCACCGAGGCGGTGGTGCGCGCCAAGCTGCGCGAGGCCTTCCCCATCGGCACCACGCGCTTCACCGACGCCATTGATGGCGATGGCCAGGGCAACGGCCCCTTCCGCTTGCGCCTGGCGCTGACCCGCACCGAGGATGACCGCTTCCTCCTCGACACGTCGGACACCGACGACCAGGCGCCGGGCCCCGTGAACTTCCTCATGCACCCGGACGTGCCGGGCATGGCGCTCGGCCTCTATTTCCTGCAGGGCGAGCCGGGCCAGGTGCTCAACGCCGGCGCACCCCGTGCGCTGGACGAGGTGCGGCGGCGCGAGGGCTCGCTACTAGCGCCCCGCGCGCCGGCGCCGCTGGGCTTGCGCGGCATCACCATGATGCGCCTGCTGGCCGCGCTGCACGGGCTGGTGGCGGTGGCCCGCAACGGAAACGCACCCGCCGCGCATTCGGCCTATGTGGTGCTGGCGCTGCGCGGCACACATGCGGGAAAGCCGTTCCTGATGAGCGATGGCGTGGGCGTGGGCTATGGCGCGCGTCCCTTCGCCGACGGCACCGACGCCGTCTATTTCGTCGCCCAGGAAAACTACCCCGCCGAGTTCATGGAACACTCCTACCCTGTGCGGCTGCATCGCTACGCGCTGCATGCAGATTCCGGCGGCGCGGGGCAATTCCGCGGCGGCTGCGGCGTGGTGCGCGACTATGAGATGCTGGCGGAGCAGGCCGTGCTCGCCATCCGCCTCGACACGGTGAAGAACCCGCCCTGGGGCGTGGCCGGCGGCATGAGCGGTGGGGTAGGGGGTGCAGTGGTAAACCCCGGCACGCCGGGCGAACGGCATTTGCCCAGCCTCTCGGACGGCACGGTGCTGCGTCGCGGCGACATTCTGCGGCTCACCACCGGTGGCGGCGGCGGCTGGGGCCACCCGCATGACCGTCCGGTGGAGGCGGTAATGTCCGATTGGCGCGGCGGCTTCATCACCGCAGAGGCCGCGCGGCGCGACTATGGCGTGGTGATCGCCGAGGGCGCGCTGGACGAGGCCGCCACCGAGCAACGCCGCGCCACCCGCCCGCCCGCCGGCGCCTTCCACCGCAGAGCCTATGCCGATGCCCTCGCCTGAACGGCCCCTGCTGGCCGCGGTGGACATCGGCGGCACCTTCACCGACGTCACCCTGCAGGAGGCCGCGACGGGCCGCGCCTGGTCGGCCAAGACGCCCTCCACCCCGCGCGACCCGTCGGAGGGGTTCCTGATCGGGCTGCGGCTGGCGCTCGACGCCGCCGGCCGCGTGCCCGGCGAGATCGGCCGGGTGCTGCATGGCACCACCGTCGCCACCAACATGATCCTGGAGGGGCGCGCGGCACGCACCGCCCTGGTCACCACCACGGGCTTCCGGCATGTGCTGGAAATCGGCCGCGCTGACCTGCCACGGCGCGACAATCTCTGGGCCTGGGTAAAGCCGCGCCGGCCCGTTCCGCCCGAGCATGTGTTCGAGGTGACGGGGCGTATCGCCGCCGATGGCAGTGAACTCACCCCGCTGGACGAAGCAAGCGTGGCGGCGGCGGCGCGCGCCATCGAGGCCATGCGCGCCGAGGCCGCGGCCATCTGCTTCCTGCACGCCTACGCGAATCCGGCGCATGAGGCGCGCGCGTCCGCGCTGCTGCGCCACCTGCTGCCCGGCCTCGCCATCACCGCCTCCACCGAGGTGCTGCCGGTGCTGCGCGAATATGAGCGCAGCATGGCCGCCGTGCTGAACGCGGCGGTGATGCCGGCGGTCTCCACCTACATCGCCCGGCTTGAGGCGCGGCTGGCGGAGGCCGGCATCAAGGCCCCGCTGCTGCTGATGAAGTCCAACGGGGGCGTGGCCGGCGCGGCGGCCATCCGCCGCAGCCCGGCGCAGACGGCACTCACGGGGGCGGCGGCCGGCGTCGTCGGCGCGCGGGCTACCGCGGCGGCGGAGGGGGTGGCCGACCTCATCACCGTGGACATCGGCGGCACCAGCGCCGACATCTGCCTCATCGAGGGCGGGCGTATCGGTCTCACGCAGTCAGGGCGCATCGGGCCCTGGCCGCTGCCACTGCCCATGCTGGACATGGTCACCATCGGCGCGGGCGGCGGGTCGCTGGCGCGGGCCGGGGCAGGGGGGCTGACCGTCGGCCCCGCCAGCGCGGGCGCCGAGCCCGGCCCGGCCTGCTATGGCCGCGGCGGCACCGAACCCACCGTCACCGACGCGCATCTCTACCTTGGCCACCTGCCGCCGCGCCTGCTGGACGGGCGGATGGCGCTCGACCCCGCGCTGGCCGAGGCGGCGCTGGCCCGCGTGGCCGAACCCCTCGGCCTCTCCCTGGAAGACGCGGCGCGCGGCATCCTCGCCATCGCCGACAACAACATGGTGGGTGCCATCCGCGTGGTCTCGGTCGAGCGGGGGCATGACCCGCGCGGCTTCGTGCTGGTGCCCTTTGGCGGCGCCGGCCCGCTGCACGGCGCGGCGCTGGCGGACCTGCTCGGCATCCGCACCGTGCTGGTGCCGCCCGCACCCGGCGTGCTCTGCGCGCAGGGGCTTGTGGCGGCCGATCTCCGCGCCGAGTTCAGCCGCAGCCTGGCCCGCCCGCTCGAAGTCGTGGCGCCGGGCGAGCTGGAGGCCGGTTTCGCCGTCTTGGAAGGCGAGTCCGAAGCCTGGTTCGCCGAGGAGGCCGTGCCGCCCGATGCACAGGAACGTTCCCGCGCCGTGCTGATGCGCTATGCCGAGCAGGGCTTCGAACTGCCCATCCCCTTCGCCGGGCTGGACGCGCTGGGCGCCGATTTCGCCGCCGCCCACCGCGCGCTCTACGGCTTCGACCTGCCGGGCATCGCCGTCGAGGTGGTGACGCTGCGGGTCACTGCCACGGGAAGGCTCAACGCCCGCCTGCCGCCCGCGCCCGAGGGCGGGGATGCGGCCTCCGCCACCATCGGCGCGCAGCCCATGCGGCTGCCGGGGCGCGTGGTGCAGGCGCCCATCCTGGACCGCGCCCGCCTGGCCGTGGGGGAAGTGGTGGCCGGCCCCGCCATCCTCGTGCAGCTGGACGCGACGACGGTGCTGCCCGAGGGCTGGCGGGCCGAGGTCGGGCGTTCCGGCGCGTTGCTGCTGCGGCGGTAGAGCCGATCGCACATGGCTGGAATGAGCCATTGCGTGAATCGGCTCGGAATGATGTGGCTGGAACGGTCTTCAGCCATGTGACGACCGTGCCAGCCAGGCGTCAGCCGCCCGCGAGCACCCCGCGACGCACCTGGTCCAGCTCGATGCTCTCGAACAGGGCGCGGAAATTGCCCTCGCCGAAGCCCTGGTCGCCCTTGCGCTGGATGAGTTCGAAGAAGATCGGCCCGATCACGGTGTGGGTGAAGATCTGCAGCAGCCGCCCGCCGGCGGGCGAGCCGTCCATGAGGATGCGGTTGGCGGCCAGCCGCGCCATGTCCTCGCCGGTGTCGGGCAGGCGCTGGGGCAGCAGCTCGTAATAGGTCCCGGGCGTGTCGAGGAAGCCCACGCCCCGGGCGCGCAGCCCCTCCACGCTGGCATGGATGTCGGTGGTGCCCATGGCGATGTGCTGGATGCCCTCGCCGCCATAGGCGCGCAGGTATTCCTCGATCTGGGACTTGTCGTCGCTGCTCTCGTTGATGGGGATGCGGATCTGGCCGCAGGGGCTGGTCATGGCCTTGGACTTGAGGCCGGTGAGCTTGCCCTCGATGTCGAAGTAGCGGATTTCGCGGAAGTTGAAGAGGCGCTCATAGAACCCGGCCCAGGCGTCCATGCGGCCGCGATGGACGTTGTGGGTGAGGTGGTCGATCACTGTCAGCCCCTGGCCCGCGGGGTTCTGGTCCACGCCGGGCAGGGGCCGGAAATCCACGTCGTAGATCGAGCCGCGCGGGCCGTAGCGGTCCACGAAGTAGATGAGCGAGCCGCCGATGCCCTCGATGGCGGGGATGTTCAGCTCCATCGGCCCCACGCGGCCGTGGAAGGGGCGGGCACCCAGCGTCAGCGCGCGGTCCCAGGCGGCGGCGGCGTCGGCCACGCGGAAGGCCATGGCGCAGGCCGACGGCCCGTGCACGCGGCCGAAGGACTGCGCGAAGCTCGCGGGTTCCGCGTTCAGCAGGAAGTTGACGTCGCCCTGGCGCCAGAGCGTCACGTCCTTGCTGCGGTGTTGCGCGACCGCGGTGAAGCCCATGCGGGTGAAGACCTGGCGCAGATGCTCGGTGTCCGGCCCCGTAAACTCCACGAACTCGAAGCCATCCGTGCCCATGGGATTCTCGGCGGAGATGAGGCCGGCCAGCGCGGTGCGGTCGGGGGGGATGTCCATGGGCGTATCCTCGGGGTTCCGCTCCTGCTTAGCGAAACCGACGGAGGGTTTTTCGCTTTTCTCATGCCATATTGCGGGCATGGCGGCATGATTTCGCCACGCAGGGGCCTCCACATGGCGAAAACCACCACCATCCCGCTCGACGCCACCGACCGGCGCCTGCTGGCCGCGCTCCAGCGCGACGGGCGGGCCAGCATCGTGGAACTTGCCGAGCGCGTCGGCCTTTCCGCCACCCCCTGCCAGCGGCGGGTGCGGCGGATGGAGGAGGCGGGCGTCATCCAGGGCTATGCCGCCCGGGTGGATGCGGCCCGCGTGGGCCTGCCGCTTCAGGCCTTCGTCCAGGTGGCGCTGCAAAGCCATGCCGAGGAGGTGGTGGAGCGCTTCCACAAGGCGCTGGCCGCGCGGCCCGAGGTGCTGGCCGCCTATACGATGAGCGGCGACATGGACTACCTGCTGCACGTGCTGGCCCCCGACATGGAGGCCTTCGGCGACTTCGCCACGCGCGCCCTGCTGCGCCTGCCCGGCGTGAAGGAGACACGCTCGGCCTTCGTGCTGGCCACGCTCAAGCCGCCGGGCGAGGTGCCGGTCTGAAACCCCCTTCCGCGGTCAGTCGCGCGGCGGGGTGCTCCCGAATATCCGGTTGACAGCCTGGGCATGCCGCGGCGAGCATTTGCGCAAGACGCAAATTCCCTCAACCATGCCCCATCGTGACACCATCGAAGCTTGATTGTCCTGCGCCGAGCTGAACCCAAGTGCAAATGCGCTTCGGCATCCGAAACTGACCGAGCCCCGCCACGCCTGCCGGACTGCGACCCACGCGCGGCATGACGGAGGCGGTTCGACCCGCCTCGCAGCACCTCCCGTCCACGCCCAGCATCGAAGGTATTCCATGAGCACACACGGCAAGGACCCGCTCCTGACGGATTTCGACGCGGTGGACGGGCACAGCTTTGACGTCGTCATCGTGGGCTCGGGCGTCAGCGGCGCGATCATCGCCAAGCAACTGGGCGCGCAGGGCTGCCGCGTGCTGGTGCTTGAAGCCGGCTCTGGCCGCGACATCACCGTGGCCGACTACGAGGAGAGCGTGCAGCGCTTCTACGGCGCCCAGGGCAAGGACAACAACGCGGCCTATGCCAAGTCCCGAAACGCGCCCATGCCGCGCGACCACGAGACGCGCAAGCTGCAGCCCGGCGCACCCAACGCCGACGGCTACCTTGTGCAGATGGGCCCGCTCGAGATCGACAGCACCTACACTCGCGTCCTCGGCGGCACCACGCGCCACTGGGAGGGCAAGGCGCTGCGGATGCTGCCCGACGACTTCCGCATGCGCAGCATCTTCGGCCAGGGGCGCGACTGGCCGCTCTCCTATGGCGACCTCGACCCGCATTACCGCGAGGCTGAACGCGAACTCGGCGTCTCCGGCGACGTCGAGGACCAGCAATATGGCGGGCTGGATTTCGGCCTGGGCTATGTGCTGCCCATGCGCAAGATGCCGCTCTCCTACCTGGACCGCATGATCGCGCGCGACCTGGACGGCATGGAGGTGACGCTCTCGGGCGAGACCTTCCCCCTCAAGGTCCGCTCCACGCCCCAGGCCCGCAACGGCGTGCCCAACCCCGCCTATGACGAGGGGCGTGGCTACAAGCCCGTGGGCGCCGTCAGCACCCACCAGGAGGACAAGGGCGAACGCTGCCAGGGCAACACCAACTGCGTGCCCATCTGCCCGGTGCAGGCCAAGTATGACGCCCGCCGCACCCTCTACGCCGCGCTGGAGACCGGCCATGTCGAGCTGCTGGCCTGGAGCGTGGCGTCGCGCGTGGTGGTGGATCCCGAAAGCGGCCGCGTGACGGGGCTGGAATTCAAGACCTATGGCGACCCCGACGCGCCCGGCCACCAAACCGGCCGCGTGCGCGCGAAGGTCTTCGTGCTGGCGGCCAACGCGGTCGAGAATGCGCGGCTGATGCTGGCCTCTGGCCTGCCCGGCAGCAGCAACCTGGTCGGCCGCAACCTGATGGACCACATGTACCTGCTGACCTGGGCGCTGATGCCCAAGGTCGCGGGCGCGTTGCGCGGGCCGATCTGCACCGCGGGCATCGAGGACATCCGCACCGGCGCCTATCGCCGCCACCACGCCGCCGTGCGCTATTCCATCCACAATGACGGCTGGGGCTGGGCCACCGGCTCGCCCTATTCGGACCTCGAGCACCTGGTGGAGCATGAGAACCGCTTCGGCGCGGCGCTGCGCCGGGGCCTTGTGGACCGCATCTCGCGCCAGGTGTTGATCGACTGCATGATCGAGGTGCTGCCCGACGAGAGCAACCGCGTCTCGGTGGACCCGCGCTGGGTGGACCAGATGGGCAATCCGCGCCCCGTCATCTCCTTCGGCGCGACCCCCTACACGCTGGAGACGGCAGCCTTCTCCCGCCGTCTCTCGCGCCGCATCTTCCAGCGCCTGGGGGCCGAGGACCACACGCATTACGACCCGCTGGCGCCGGGTTATGTCAGCCATGACGGTGAGGGCTATGTGCTGCGCGGCGGCAACCACTGGGCCGGCACGCACATCATGGGAAGCGGCGCGCGCGACAGTGTGGTGGATTCCACCCAGCGCGCCTGGGATCACAACAACCTGTTCCTCGTCGGCGCCGGCTCGATGGCCAGCATCGGCACCGCCAACACCACCCTGACCCTGGCCGCCCTGTGCTTCCGCACCGCCGAGACCATCCTCGGCGAGTTGCGCGGCCACGCGGCGCCGGCCGCCCGCACCGCAGGAGTTCCCGCGTGAGCCTCTACAAGATCACCGACAAGCCAGGGCTGATCCGGCACCTGGAGGCCGCGATGCAGCTTGAGCATGCCACCATCCCGCCCTACCTGACCGCGCTCTATTCCATCCAGCCCGGCACCAACACCGAGGCCTTCCACATCATTCGCGCGGTCGCCGTGGAGGAGATGCTGCACCTGACGCTGGCCGCCAACATCCTCAACGCCGTGGGCGGCGACCCGGACATGACGGTGCCGGGCTTCGTGCCGCTCTACCCGGCCTACCTGCCCGACGGCGAGACGGATTTCCAGGTGGACTGCCAGCGCTTCTCGCCCGCCGCGATCGAGACCT